>JBBSCP010000354.1:0-4863 GCA_038250135.1 Acetobacterales bacterium
AGGATGAGGGTGGCGATCTGGCCCGGCGAGGTGCGCGCCGCCTGCACGGCGACGGCGGCGTCGCGGCCGACGTCATCGGCCTTGGCGACCGTTCGCGTGAAGGCCGAGACAGTTCGGGAAAGGCCCTCGGTATCGGCGGTGAGTTGCGAATCGAGGGGGCGGTGATAGGTCGCCTGGTCACCGACGCAGTTGACGATGCCGCTGCGCGCGCGCCGCGCATTGTGCAGGTTGGCCAGGCCGTTCGCGAGGCCCGGGCCGCAATGCAGCAGCGTCGCTGCCGGCTTGCCCGTCATGCGCCAATAGCCATCCGCCATGCCAGTGACGACATTTTCCTGCAGCCCGAGCACGCAGCGCATGCCGGGGATGCGGTCCAGCGCCGCGACGAAATGCATCTCGCTGGTGCCAGGATTGGCGAAACAGACCTCGACCCCCGAGGCCAACAACGTGTGCACCAGACTTTCGGCTCCGTTCACCACGGCTCTCCCTTGCGGCAAGGGCGCAAGGTGCGCGGGGGCCGCGCGGGCCGCAAGGGTGTGGTCCGCGCATGACAGACGGTTAACTATGTTGGCTTTGCGGCTTTACCTGCCGTAATCTTACGGCAATTCTCCAACAAGAAATGTCGTACGGCGGCCAAAGGCCGACCGTATGGCCGATGTGCGACCGGGGGCGGTTGCCGACGGCCGTTTGGAATTGGGGGATCTGGGCATGCCGCGTCTGGCGGTCGCTTTCTTTTTGTCGGGCTTTGCGGCCCTGCTGTGCCAGATCGTCTGGCAGCGCATGCTCGGCATCTTCGCCGGGTCGGACACGGTCTCGGCCGCGCTGGTGGTGGGCGCCTTCCTGGCGGGTCTCGGGCTCGGCTCGATCATCGGCGCCAAGATCGCGGATCGGCTTTCCCCGCATCGCGCCATGATCGGCTTTGCCCTGGCCGAGGCCGGTGTGGCGGCCTTTGCCCTGGTGTCCAAATTCTTCCTGTATGACTTCCTGGCGACCGACCTGGCCGGCGTGGTGGACAATCCGGTGGCCATTTTCGCGCTGTGCTTTGCCGGCCTCGTGCTGCCGACCACGCTGATGGGCGCCTCCCTGCCCCTGCTGGCGCGCGCCGTCACCACCAGCCTCGAGACGGTGGCGGAGCGGATCGGTACGCTCTACGGCCTGAACACGCTCGGCGCCGGGCTCGGCGCGCTGCTCGGCGGCTGGTTGCTGGTCGGCAATCTCGGCTTCGTTGGCGCGCTGAATCTGGCGGCGGGGCTCGATGTGATCGCGGCATTGCTGGCGCTGTCGCTGCTGCCGACGCTTTCGCGCGAGAAGCCCGCCCCGGCCGCGAGCGACACGCCGGCGCCGGAGGCCTTCGGCAGCCTGCGTCTGTGGTGCCTGCTGGTTTTTCTCTCCGGCTACGTGATCGTGGCGATGGAGATCGTCTGGGTGCGGGTGCTGGGGCAGGTCGGGCAGTTCCACGCCTATCTTTTCCCCACCGTGCTCGGCGTGTTTCTGCTGGCGGACGGGTTGGGCATGGCGCTCGCGGCGCGCCTGGTGCGCGGGATGAAGGACCCCCGACCGGCCTTCTTCATCACCCAGGCGGCCGGTTTCGTGCTGTGCGCGTTGCTGATCGCCGGTCTTTACTGGCTGCTTCCGCATTGGCCGATTGCGCCCCAGGTCTCCGCCGATGTGCTGCGCCTGCGCGGCGAAGGGCTGCTGACAACGGTCCTGCTCACGGTGATCGTGGTCGGGCCGCCCTCCTTCCTGGTCGGCATGACCTTCGCCTTCGTGCAGCGCGCCGTGCAGCAGGATCTCGCCTCGGTCGGTGCGCGGGTCGGCTGGGTGCAGCTCGCGAACATCCTGGGCAATGCGGCGGGGTCCATCGTCACGGGTCTTGTCACTCTGCATCTGTTCGGCACGGCGGGCACGCTGCAATTGCTGGCGGTGCTGTCGGTTGTGCTGATGCTGGTCTGGCTGCTGCGCGACGGGCGCGGCCGGAAGCCCGAAATGGCACTGGCCGGCGCTTGTGCCGCCGCGCTGCTGATCCTGCCCGGCAATACGGCGCTGTGGTCGCGTCTGCATGGCGAGCGGCCGGGCCAGGTGACGGATTGGGCCGAGGACCGCTCGGGCGTCGCCTTCTTCCGCGACGACAACCGCGCCGGTGAGGGACCGCACGGCCCCTTCTTCATCCAGGGCTTTGCACAGGGGCGCATCCCCTTCCTGCCGATCCACCAATTCCTGGGCGCGGTTGGCCCGCTGCTCCACCCCGATCCGAAGCAGATTCTCGCCATCGGTATCGGCTCGGGCGGTACGCCCTGGGCTGCCGGCGTGTCCGACCGCACCGAGCTGATCCGGGCCATCGAGCTTGTCGGGCCGGTCATCACCGCGCATGAGGGCATCGCCGCGCGCTACCCCGGCAGCCCGATCGCCGAGCTGTTCCGCAACCCGCGCTGGCGTTTGGAATATGGCGATGGAAGGCGCGCACTCGCCAAGGGGAGCGAGCTTTACGACGTGATCCAGGCCGATGCGGTGCTGCCGGAGGGGTCGCATTCGGGCCTGCTCTATTCGGAGGAGTTTCTCCAGCAGGTGCGCCGCCGCCTGGCGCCCGGCGGGCTCTACGTGCAATGGGGCCCCTCGGAACGCAGCGTCGCCACCTTCGCCGCGGTCTTTCCCCATGCGCTGCTGCTGATGCCGGGCTCGGTACTGATCGGCTCCGAGACCCCGATCCCCTTCGATGCGACGACGCTGGCAGAGCGCTTCGCCGAGCCCGCGGTGCAAGCGCATCTGGCACGCGGCAACCGCGACTTCACGACCTATGCCGAACTATTCGCCCAGCCGTCACTCATCTGGGCGCCGGGCACGAGGCGGGCCGAAGCCTCGCTCACCGACGTCTTTCCGCGCGACGAATTCTACCTCAACAACGGCGTCACCGGCACGCAGCGCCTGCGGCGGCCGCAGGACGTGCTGGTGGGCGTGGCGCGCTGAGGCTTATGGCGCGGCCGCGCTTGCGATAGGTTCCACCGCGCAAGCGGTGGAGTCGTGCAATGAAGAAGGTGATCCTGCTCGGCTTTCTCTGCGGTGCCCTTTCGGTATTCGTCTTCCACGAGGGGCTGGTCTATGTGCTGCATCACCAGTTCACGGTGATCCAAACCGTGACCGGCGCGCCGGATGCCTTCCGGCCCGCGACCTCCGGCTTCAGCATCCGCCCGGTCCCACCCTTTGGCGTGCCGCAGGTGCTCTCCTTGGCTTTGTGGGGCGGGCTCTGGGGTATCCTGCTGGCGGCGCTGATCCGCTTCATGCGACTGCCGGATCTGCTGACGGGGTTCCTGGTGGGCGTTCTGGCCACGGTGGTTGGCTTCACGCTGGTTGCCTCATGGCGCGGCGCGCCGATGTGGGCGGGCGCCAATACCGTGACCTGGGCGCGCCTCATCCTCATCAATGGCGCCTGGGGCTGGGGCACGGCCTTCCTCATGCGGCCCTTCCAGGTGGCGCGCGAGAGCTGAGCCTACCTTGCCCGGCCTGGGCCGAGTCACCACCCTTCCCGGTATGAGTTCGCTTCGCGTCCAGCCCGACCCCACCGATCCGCGCCTGACGCGCCGCGTTACCGGCCTCGACCACACCGGTGCGCGGATGGAAACCAGCGTCACCGTCGAACGGCCGCTGACCCTGTACCTGAACGGGCAGGAAATCGTGACGATGATGACCATTCTCGACCGGCCGGAGGACCTCGCACTCGGCTACCTGCTCAACCAGGGCATGCTGAAGCGCGATGATCAGGTCACCGCCGTCGATTACGACGACGACCTGCAAGTCGTGGTGGTGCGGACCGAGGCGCGAACGGATTTCGAGGCCAAGCTGAAGAAGAAGACGCTGACCTCCGGCTGCGCCCAGGGCACCGCCTTCGGCGATCTGATGGAGGATTTTGCCGAGGTGCGCCTGCCGGAGGCGGCGCGGCTGCATACCTCCTGGCTCTACCGCCTGCTCCAAAGCATCAACACGCTGCCGACGCTGTATCTGGAAGCTGGCGCCATCCATGGCTGCGCGCTGTGCGTGCGCGATGAACCTGTGGTCTATATGGAGGACGTCGGCCGCCACAACGCGGTGGACAAGATCGCCGGCTGGATGTTTCGCCACCAGGAGCCGACCGAGGACAAGATTTTCTACACAACCGGCCGCCTGACCTCGGAGATGGTGATCAAGACCGTGCGCATGCGCATTCCGATCCTCATCAGCCGCTCGGGCTTCACCGCCTGGGGCGTGGAACTGGCGAAGGAGGCCAACCTCACGCTCATTGGCCGCTGCAAGGGCAAGCGCTTCGTCGCCTTGGCCGGCGAAGGCCGCATCGTCTTCGACGCCGACCTGGCCCATGTGGCCGAGGAATCCGCGAAGCACTGGCGCAAGAACAGCGCAGAGGCGCGGGACCAGAATGCGGAGTGACACGCTCGCCGTCATCCTCGCCGGCGGTCTGGCGCGGCGCATGGGGGGCGGTGACAAGCCGCTGCGCGAGCTCGGCGGGCAGCCGCTCCTGGCGCATGTGCTGGCGCGGCTCACGCCTCAGGTGCCAGCCGTGATTCTGAACGCGAATGGCGACCCGGCGCGTTTCGCCGCCTGGGGCCTTCCCGTGGTGGCCGATGGCTTGCCCGACCATCCCGGCCCGCTCGCCGGCATTCTGGCGGCGCTCGATTGGGCGGCGGAGCACCGGGTGGACCTTCCCTTCGTTGCCTCCGTCCCAGGCGATTCGCCCTTTATTCCGGCGAATCTGGTAGCGAGGTTGCACGATGTGCGCGTGGCGGCCGGCGTGCCGCTCGCCTGCGCCCGCTCCGACGGCCAGACCCACCCGCCCATCGGCCTCTGGCCCGTGTCGCTGCGCCAGGATCTGCGTGCGGC
>JBBSCP010000355.1:0-4850 GCA_038250135.1 Acetobacterales bacterium
CGCGTTCGGGGGCCGTGTTCATCACCGTGCCGAGCATGCGCACGGACAGCGCGGCCTCCTGGTACTCGTTGATCAGCGCAACGATCTGCACCAGCGGCCCCGTGACCCGACCCGACAGCATGGTGAAGGCGACCAGCGCGCCGAGGCTCAGCGCGCCTTCGAACACCAAGACGGCGCCCAGCGCGAGCACGCTGATCTGCATCAGTTTCTCCAGCACCCCGGTGGCGACGCTGCCACTGGCGCCGATGTGCCCAACCGCGGCGTGCTGGCGGATGGCGGCGGCCAGTTTCTGATCCCAGGCCTTCTGGCGCGCCGGTTCCAGCACGAGCGACTTCACGGCGCGCATGTTGTGCAGTGTCTCGACCAGATGCGCCTGGCGCGCGCCTTCGGTCTCATACAGCCGGTTCAACCGCGTGCGGAAGGTTGGCACCATGGCGCCGATCACCAGCGCGATCGCCAGCGAAAAGCCCAGTACCACCGTCGTCAGCAGGCCGCTGTAGAGTGCGAGGAACACCAGCAGGAAGGGCAGCAGCACCGCATCCAGCATGGTCTGGAACAGTCGGCCAGTGAGGAAGTGGCGCAGCTTTTCTGTCTGTTGCATGTGCCGAACGAGAACACCCGCGGCGTGGCTCTCGAAAAAGGCGAGAGGCAGGGAGAGCAGGTGTTGAAAGGTCCGGGCGCCGAGCCGCGCATCGATCTTGTTGCTCGCCAGCAGCATGCATTGCTGGCGCACATAGCTGAACAGCCCGTCGAAGACCGTGAGCAGGACGAAGACGCCGACCACGACGTAGAGCGTTTGCCAGGCCTGATGTGTGATGACCTTGTCGATCAGCACCTGGAACAACAGCGGGATGCTGAAGCCGATCAGGTTCGCCACCAGCGCCGCGATCGCCACGCCGGCAAAGAAGCGGCGATGGCGGAAAATCTCGGGCAGGAACCAGCGCAAACCGAAGGGTTGGTTCTCATCGCTGAGCGCATGCACGCGCCGCACGAGAATGAGGGTGCCCGACCACTCGGCAAGGAACGCCTCGCGCGCCAGCAACTGCACGCCCTCCTGCTCGCTCGCCGGGTCGAGTACCGCGGCGATGGGTGCGCCATCGGCGCCTTCCAGCGTGTGGATCAGGATGAACCAGCTGCCATCGCGGCGCACCGCCAGCGCCGGATAGGCGGTGCCCAGGGCGGCAGCCTTCTCCCATCCCGCCTGGCGCAGCGCCTGGCCCTTGAGCCCTGCTTCCTTGAGGGCGCGCAGCACCGCCGGCACCATGTCCGCATGGCCGATCTGCGGCAGCTCGTCCGGGGCGAGCTGCAGGCCGTGATGCATCGCGACCAGGAACACGCAGCGCAACGCCGTGAGCTCTGGCGCCAACCTCTTGTCGGCCACTGTCATGGGGCGAACCTAGCGCGGCCTTTCTTGCCCGCTGGTGAATCGCGTGGCTTAGCTGGCAGCACTGCGGCCATTGGCGCCGCCATCGAGCACGCGCAGCAGCGTCGGCTCGGGCATGCGCAGGCCGAGCTCCTCGGCGAAAAAGGCGATGGTGCGGCGCAGCCCCTGCTCCAGCTTGATCGTGGGCCGCCAGCCCAGGAGATCCCGCGCGCGCGAAATATCAGGGCAGCGCTGCATCGGGTCGTCCTGCGGCAGCGGCCGATGCTGAAAGCCGGCGCGAGAGCCGGTGAGGCGAGAGACCTCCTGCGCCAATTCACGGATGGTGAATTCATCGGGGTTGCCGAGGTTGATCGGCCCGGTCACGCCATCGGGCGCCCGCATCAGCCGCAGGATGCCCTCCACCAGGTCATCGACATAGCAGAAGGAGCGTGTCTGCTGCCCATCGCCATAGAGCGTGATGGCTTGTCCCCGCAGCGCCTGGACGATGAAGTTGGAGACGACGCGCCCGTCATTCGGGTGCATGCGTGGCCCATAGGTGTTGAAGATGCGCGCGACGCGGATGTTGACGCCATCCTGCCTGTGGTAGTCGAAGAACAACGTCTCGGCGCAACGCTTGCCTTCGTCGTAGCAGGCGCGGATGCCGATGGGGTTGACGTTGCCGCGGTATTCCTCGCGCTGCGGGTGTACCGCGGGGTCGCCATAGACTTCCGAAGTCGAGGCCTGGAAAATCCGCGCGTCCAGCCGCTTTGCGAGGTCGAGCAGGTTGATCGCGCCATGCACCGAGGTGCGCACGGTCTGCACCGGGTTGTGCTGGTAGTGGATCGGCGAGGCCGGGCAGGCGAGGTTGTAGATCTCATCGACTTCGAGCTGGATCGGCACCGTCACGTCATGGCGCAGCACCTCGAAATGCGGGTGGCCCAGCAGGTGCCTGATATTGTCGCGCGAGCCGGTGAAGAAATTGTCGAGGCAGATCACCTCCTCACCCTCGGCGAGCAGGCGCTCGCAGAGGTGGGAGCCGAGAAAGCCGGCGCCACCGGCGACGAGATTGCGTATGCGCGCGCGCTTCATGCGGTTTCTCCGCTACGGTCAGGTTTTCAAGTCCAACCTGCCGCAGGGAAGCTTGAGGAAGCGTAAACGCGAGTTTCAGCGCCGCTCGTAGATCAGGCGCGCGCGGATGGTGCCGGGCAGGGCGCGGAGTTCGGCGAGAATCGCCTCGGCATCGTCGCGCGCCTCCACGCTCTCGACCACCACGTAGCCGAGTTCGGACTCCGTCTGGTAATACTGCGCCGCGATGTTGAGGCCGCGCCGGCCGAAGCTTTCATTGATACGGGAGAGGATGCCGGGAGCGTCGCGATGCAGATGTGTCCAGCGCGCGCCGGTCGGGCGCGGCGGCAGCTGCACCTGCGGCAGATTCACGCTGCCCGGCGTGGTGCCGGTATCGCTGTAATCCACCAGCTTGCGCGCCACCTCCTGCCCGATGCGATCCTGCGCTTCGGCCGTGCTGCCGCCGATATGCGGCGTGAGGATGACGTTCGACAGGCCCTGCAACGGGCTGGCGAAAGCCTCGCCATTGCGCTTCGGCTCGACCGGGAAAACATCCACCGCGGCGCCGAGGATGCGCTTCTCCCGTAACGCGGTTGCCAGGGCCTCCATATCCACAAGGCTGCCGCGCGCATTGTTGATGAAGACCGCGCTCGGTCTCATGGCGGCGAATTGCGCAGCACCCATCATGTTCGTCGTGTCCGCGGTCTCCGGCACGTGGATGGTCACCACATCGGATTGCGCGAGCAACCGGTGCAACGAACCGGCCGGCATCGCATTGCCATGCGGCAGCTTGGTGGTGTGGTCATGGTAGAGCACGCGCATGCCGTAGGCCTCGGCGAGCACCGAAAGCTGGCTGCCGATGTTGCCATAGCCGATGATGCCGAGCGTCTTGCCCCGCATCTCCCAGGAATTCGCCGCCGATTTGTCCCAGCCGCCGGCATGGGCGGCCACCGATTTGTCCACGATGCCGCGCATCAGCATCACCGCCTCGGCCAGGGTCAGCTCGGCGACGCTGCGGGTGTTGCTGAATGGGGCGTTGAACACGGCGATGCCGCGCCGCGCCGCGGCCGCCAGATCCACCTGGTTGGTGCCGATGCAGAAGCAGCCGATGGCGATCAGCCGGTCCGCGGCTTCCAGCACCTCCTCCGTCACCTCGGTGCGGCTGCGGATGCCAAGGATGTGAACGCCCTTCACCGCCTCGATCAGCGCCTGGCCCTCAAGCGCCTTTTTTTCCCGATGGATGGTGCAGTAGTCGGACGAGACAAACAGCTCCACCGCGCTGTCGGCAATGCCTTCCAGCAGCAGGATGCGGATGCGGTCCTTTGGCAGGGAAATGCGGTCGTTCATTGGGGGCCACGCGACTGGGGGGGGTGTTCGCGCCTTCCTGCCCGCTCACCCGCCTGGCGGCAAGGGCGGGCACGGCATGGGGCCAAGTGTCGTCAGTTGCCCGGCGTTGAAACAGCATGAAACACGATGACAATAACTTGCATGTTCTCCGCCGTTTGCGGCCGGATTCTCACCTTGACGAGATTTAGTTAACGCTTTCAAAATCGCTCTACGAAATGGGGCGCCGCGCTCGGTCCGGTCCGGACCGGCGGGACAAAGTATGTTTGGCCGCCTCAAGGCAGGCCCGATGAGGGAGAGACGGGCATGGCCTTTCCGTTCCGGAGCGACGCTTTCGCGCGCAAGCCCGAGACACGGCTGTCTCAGCGCCTCTGGTCCTGGCTTCGAGGCCCCCGCACCACGGCGAAGGAGCCTGTGGCGCCGCTCGCGCTGGGCGTTCGTGTCGATGCGCTGGAGCCACGCTTCCTGCTCTCCGCCGACCTGATGCCCTTCACGGTGGACCTCGCCACGCATGCCGCGCAGGACTACGCGCTGCGCTACGACAACCTGGTGCAATCGGTGCAGCTGCTCGACCGCGGCACGGGCCAGGTGCTCGACCAGCGTCAGGCGCAGCAGATCGATACGATTCGCGTGCTTGGCACCTCTGGCGACGATAGCCTGACCATCGACTTCGCGGCGCAGTTCCTTACACCGCTCGACCTCACCTTCGAGGGCGGGGCAGGGGCGGACGCGCTGTCGCTGAGCGGCGGCGCGGTCGACTCGGTGAGCCTTGCGGTGACCGGCGCCGGGGCAGGCGGGGTGACCATCGCCCAAGGCGCTGCCGTGCCGCACCGCATCGCCTTCTCAGGCGTGGCGCTGGTGCAGGACACGCTCGGCGCCGCGCAGCGAATCTTCACCGATGAGACCGGGACGGGCCAGGTGCTGCGCTTGATGGATGGCGGCAGCGCCGGCGACGGGCTGGCCGCGATCGAGGTCGGCGATGCGCTGCTGCGGCAGGAATTCCTCGCTCCGGTGGGGTTGCTCACGATCAAAGGTGGCTTGGGCGATGATTCCCTGGCCTATCTCGGGCTCGAAGCTC
>JBBSCP010000356.1:0-4837 GCA_038250135.1 Acetobacterales bacterium
CCGCGCGCAGGATTTCACCTCGAGGATCAGAAATCGGCCATCGGGGGTCAGGGCGAGGATATCGGCGCGGCGCCCGCTCGGCAGGGGCACTTCGCTCAGCGGCGCCCAGCCGCGCAGGGCGCAAAAGCGCGCCGCGGCGCGGCGGACGGCGTAGGTTCGCTCAGGAACGGAGAGGAAGGCGGGCATGCCTCCCATGTTCACTCTCCGTTCGCGCTCGTCAAGCGGTCCTGATCAAGCGGTCCTGATCAAGGGGTAGTGACCCGGCTTGAATTTGAATGCCAACAACTACAGTGCGGCGTCCGGCCACAGCCACCACACAAGCAACCCAGCCGACATCACCCACAACGCAACGACCACGACGGCACCCGCCCGGCAAACGGGGCGCCCCTGAGCCTTGAAAGCAGCGGCGCGGTGCTCGGCCATGACGCCTGGCGGTACCAGGCGCACCGCCAGCATGACCGCCAAAGGCAGCAGCATCGCTTCGTCCAGGTAGCCGAGGATCGGAATGAAGTCGGGTATCAGGTCTATCGGCGAGAGAGCGTAAGCCGCAATCCCCAGCGCGAACGCCTTGGCATACCACGGCGTGCGCGGGTCACGAGCGGCGAGATAGAGCGCGTAAACGTCTCTCTTGATGGCTCGCGCCCAGTCCTTGATTTGTCTCCACATCGGCGGTGCGATGCCTTCCTGCGAACCAAGCGGCCTGCCACTGGCGCGACCGAACTATTTGAGGTCAGCCAATTTGAAACCGAGACACTACCGATCAAGCGACCTGGTCAAGTCCGGCGCGCAGCCGGGCGGTGGCGGCCTCGCTCGTGGCGATCATGCCGTGGCGCAGGAAGAAGTCGATCAGCACGAGGTTCACGTTGAACTTCACCCGCTCGCCCTCCAGCACCTCGGCGAGCACGGCGGCGACGGGGCGAAGCTCGAAGCGCTCGACCTCGGCATCGTTGGGGCGCGGGGTGAAGCTCTCGGGCAATTCCAGATCGTAGCAATGCAGCACGTCGCGCCGCAGCCCTTCCTCATTGGCCATGACGTAGGAGACACGCCCGACCGGCACGGCAAGGGAGGCGAGCTCGGGCGGCAGGGAGGCTTCCTCCTCCGCCTCCTTCACCAGGCATTGCGCGGGAGACAGGCCGGCCGGGATGCCGCCGGCGACGATGTTGTCCATCTGGCCCGGCGCCACCGGCTTTTCGCGGGACCGCCAGCCGCACCACAGATGCAGCCCATCCGCCCGGCGCACGAAGCCGTTCAGGTGTACGCCCTGGGAGATCACGCCGAAGGAAGGCAGCGCGCCGCGGTCGAGCGTGGCGAGCACCGGGCCTTCGGGCGTGGCGCGGACGTCGAAGGCCTCGCCGCGGTGGCGCAGCGCGCCCTGGCTGGCCAGCGCCAGCACCGCCGAATCGAGGGCCAGGCTGCGCGCCCCGGCCGCGCGCAGCCGCCCCGCCATGCCCACGCCCTGGCCATCGAAATGAAAGTCCCGCGGCCGGAAGGCGAGCCAGCGGGCCAGGTCGAGTCCGAGCCAGCCGACCTGCTCGGCACCCAGCCGGAACGGGATCAGATGCGCCGGCGAGGCGATATTGTTGCAAGCCTGGATATGCCGTTCCAGCCGGTCGAGGAGCGTGTCGGTAGGGGCCATGCAGCCCTGTAGCGCGCGGGGCGCGTGGCGCGGAAGCCGGCACGGCTTTGCGCGCAGGCCATAAAGCCCCATTTTGCGCGCAACACGCGTTGGAGTCCGCCTTGCCCCCCCCTATCCAGACCGCCGCCCCGCCTGAGGGCGAGCGCAATCACATGCGCACGCTCGCATCATTGCTGCCTTATCTATGGCCTGAGGGAGAGCCCGGGCTGCGGCTGCGCGTCGTCGCCAGCCTGGCGTTGCTGGTGGTGGCGAAGGCGGTGAACGTGGTGGTACCTATCGCCTTCGCCCGCGCGGTGGATGCGCTGGCGCCGCAGGGCGGCACGGGCGCGATGCTCGTCATCCCGGTGGCGCTGGTGCTGGCCTATGGACTGATGCGGCTGACCAGCAGCGGCTTCAACGAATTGCGCGACGCGATCTTCGCCAAGGTGCAGGCCCGCGCCTCGCGCCGGATCGGGCTGCGGGTGTTCCAGCACCTGCATGCGCTGAGCCTGCGCTTTCACCTCGATCGCCAGACCGGCGGGCTGTCGCGCGTGCTGGAGCGTGGCACGCGCGGCATCATCTTCGTGCTCGACTTCCTGCTGTTCAACATCATCCCCACGATCTTCGAGATCCTGCTGGTCGCGGTGATCCTGTGGGGGATGTTCGAGATCTCCTTCTCCGCCATCGTGATGGCGACGGTCGGCGTGTACATCGCCTTCACGCTGCTGTTCACGAATTGGCGGCTGCGCTTCCGCCGCGCAATGAACGAGCAGGACACGGAAGCCAACAACCGCGCCGTTGACAGCCTGCTCAACTACGAAACCGTCAAGTATTTCGGCAATGAGGCGCATGAGTCGCGCCGCTACGACGCCAGCCTCGAACGGTATGAGCGCGCCTACGTGCGCAGCGAAACCAGCCTGAACGGCCTCAACTTCGGCCAGCAATCGATCATCGCCGTCGGGCTCACCGTGGTGATGATGCTCGCCGCCGGGCGCGTGACGCAAGGCGCGATGAGTGTCGGCGACTTCGTGCTGGTCAACACCTACATGATCCAGCTGTTCCAGCCGCTGAACATCCTCGGCTTCGCCTATCGCGAGATCAAGCAGGGCCTGACGGATATGGAGGCGATGTTTCGCCTGCTCGGCGAGGGAGCGGAGGTGGCCGATAAGCCCGGCGCGGCCCCGCTCAAGGTGAGCGAGGGAACGATCGAGTTCCGCGATGTGCGCTTCGGCTATCGCCCGGACCGGATCATCCTCAAGGGCGTGAGCTTCCGCGTGCCGGCGGGCGGAACGCTCGCCATCGTCGGGCCGACGGGGGCGGGCAAATCCACCATCTCGCGCCTGCTGTTCCGCTTCTACGATGCGAATGCCGGCCAAGTGCTGATCGACGGGCAGGATGTGCGCGACGTGGAACAGGGCAGCGTGCGCGCCGCCATCGGCGTGGTGCCGCAAGACACCGTGCTGTTCAACGACACCATCCGCTACAACATCGCCTATGGTCGCCCAGGCGCGACCCAGGAGGAGATCGAGAATGCGGCGCGCCTGGCGCAGGTGCATGACTTCGTGCTGCGCCTGCCCGATGGCTACGACACGCGGGTGGGCGAGCGTGGCCTGAAGCTCTCGGGCGGCGAGAAGCAGCGGGTCGCCATCGCGCGCACCCTTCTGAAGGACCCGAAGCTGCTGATCCTGGATGAGGCCACCAGCGCGCTCGACACGCGCACGGAGCAGGAGATCCAGTCGGCACTGCGCGATGCGGCGCGCGGGCGCACCACGCTGGTCATCGCGCACCGGCTGTCCACCGTGGTCGATGCCGATGAAATCATCGTTTTGCAGGAAGGCCATGTGGCCGAGCGTGGCAGCCATGCGGCGCTGATCGCCGCCGACGGCCTTTACGCCGCCATGTGGCGCCGGCAGTCCGAAGCCGTGGCGGCGGCCGAGGAAGCGGCAAGGCTGGCGGCGGCGGCGGCGGAGTAGGCCGCGGGCTCATGCCCTGGGGGCTTCCCGCGGGGCACCGCGCAACCTAAATGCGCAATATCAGGAGTCCGGCGCATGCAATTCGACCCCGAGGGCATGGCCCCCGAAGACCTCAGCCACGCCGGCTCGGTCGTGGACAAGGCGATCGAATACATGCTCGAGCAAGGCATCATGCCGATCTCCGTGGCCTCTGCGCTGTTGGGCGGGGCGCTCGGTATGTTAAGCCGCACCATGGATGACCATGCGGTGGCGCAGGTGCTGCGCAGCGCGCTGGCCTCGGTCGAGGCGGGCGAACTGGCCGCGATGCGCGACGCCCAGGCCGGTGCCAATGCCGGCGCGGCGAAACTCTAGCGTCGCAACACCCTTCCTTAGCCTTGACGCGCGGCCCGCTTTCCGCGATACGCGCCACCTTCGGATCACACTGCGAACGGCATAGGCGGCCGCTTCCGCCCCCCTTGTCGGCTGCCACTTACGGGAATTGAGCATCATGGCCCGCCGCTGCGGTATCACCGGCAAGGGCGTGCTGACGGGCAACAACGTCAGCCACGCCAACAACAAGACTCGCCGCCGTTACCTGCCGAACATGCAGGACGCGTCGTTCTTCTCCGAGATCCTCGGCACCCCAGTGCGCATGCGTCTGTCGGTGAACGGCATCCGCACGGTGGAGCATAATGGCGGGCTTGACGCCTTCCTGCTCAGCACGCCGAACCGCCGCCTGCCCATCGAGGCGAAAATCCTGAAACGCCGCATCGAGAAGGCACAGGAAAAGCGTCTCGCCGCCTGAGTGCCGAACTGCGCCCTGCCAGCGGGGCTGCCAAGGTGGTAGCGGGCGTTACCGCCGCTCAGTTTTTTGCCGCCGACATTAGCGCAGGGAAGCCGCGTTAAGGTAATTTCAAGAAATCCAGTTCTATCATCTCTCCCATGATAGACGATCCGATTGCCACCTTCATCCTGCTGGGGGCTTCGCTCCTGCTTGCGGTGGTTGCTTTGCACCTGCGCAACGCGCTGCGGCAGGCACGTGACTGCGTTGCTGCCGCCGAGCGGCTTGCCGCAGTCCGAGGCCGCTGCCTGTCGCTCGCCGCGCAGGAATTGCGCGGGCCGGGGCTGGCGCTGATGGGGCAACTCGATCGTTTACCGCCCGACCACCGTCTCGCGGGCGAAGCTGCAACGCTCGGTACCGTGGCGCAGCAGTTGCTGCGGATTGCCGATGATCTATCGGATTTCGCCACCGAATCCACCGCTCGCACAA
>JBBSCP010000357.1:0-4803 GCA_038250135.1 Acetobacterales bacterium
CAGGGCCTCGCCACGCGGCAAGCCGATGCGCCCGGTATCGGCCGCCGCCAGCACGACCAGCACGGGCAGCGCGGGCAGGGCAAGCATGCCGTCCGCGAGGCGCATCAACACCGCATCCACCACCCCGCCCCGCCAGGCGGCGAGCAGGCCGATGGCGGTGCCGATCACCGTGGCCGCAACGGCTGTGGCGACGCCGACCGCGAGCGACACCCTTGCCCCATGCAGCAGCCGCAGGAACAGGTCCCGCCCGAGGTCGTCCGTGCCGAGCAGGTTGTTGGTGGAGGCTGGCGCGAAGCGGTTGAACAGGTCGGGTATGAAGGCATCCAGCCCCATCGCCGCCTCGATCGCGCCGGCGAAGGCCGCGCCGAGCAGCACAGGCGCCAGCATCAGCAGGCCGAGAAACAGCTTCATGAAAGCCGCGGGTCGAGTGCCCGCTGCGCGATGTCCGCCGCGAGCGTCGCCAGCATCGTGACCAGCGCCACCAGCAGCAGCGCGACCAGTGCGAGGTTGGTGTCGTTGCCCATCACCGCGTCGTAGATCAGCTTGCCCATGCCCGGCCGCGCGAACAGCGTCTCGGTGATCAGCGCGCCGCCGACCAGCGATCCGGCATCCAGCGCGGCCACTTGCAGGATCGGCACGGCGGCGTTGGGGAAGGCGTGGCGGAACAGCACGCGCGCCTCGCCATTGCCGCGCGCCCGCGCTGCCGTGACCCAGGGCTCGCGCAATGTCGCGCTCAGCGCGGCCGCGCTGTGCCGCGCATAGGCGGCGAGGTTGGCCAGCGCCAACGTCACCACCGGCAGCACGAGGAAGCGCGAGGCCGATTGCCCCTCATCTGGCACGCCGCCCGCCGGCAGCCAGCCCAGCGTCACCGCGAACAGGATGATCAGCAGGATGCCGGCCCAGAAGCTCGGCGCGGATTGCCCGAGGATGGCAATGCCATCGACAAGGCCCGCCAGCCGCGGCCGCGCTGCCGCCAGCGCGCCGAGGGCGAGGCCCAGCCCCGCCGCCACCGTCAGCGCCGCGCCGAGCAGCGCCAGCGACGAGAGTAGCGCGGGGCCGATCACCTGCGCGACCGGCTGCGCGAACAGCCGCGAATAGCCGAACTGCCCCGCGAGCAGCGCCTGCGCCCAGGCCGCGTAGCGCGCCATCAGCGGCTGATCGAGCCCGTGCAGCGCGCGCATCCGCGCCGCATCCTCGGCCGTGAGGCGCGGATCACCGGCGATGGCGAGGTCGATGGGATCGCCCGGCATCAGCCCGATCAGCAGGAACATGGCCAGCGAAAGTGCGGCCAGCGTCATCGCGATCTGGAACAGGCGCGTGGCGAGCAGGCGAATCACCGGCTGCGCCACTCCTCGACCCAAAGCGAGGACGGGTTGAGGTGCCCCGTTGGTCGCACATTCTCAAGCCAGAGCGGCCAGACATGCGCGTCCGAGCGGAACCACAACGGAATGGCCGGCAATTCCTCGGCATAGATCGCCTGCAAGCGCTGCCACAGGGCGCGGCGGCGCTCGCGGTCGAGCTCGATGGGGAGGGCTTCGAGCAGCGCATCCATCTCGGTGTTGCGAAAGCCGGTATAGTTCTGGCCGGAGAAGTTGCGCTCGGCGCGGGGGATCTCATCGGAGTGGAGCGTGCTGCGCGGCACGTTCTCGGGGCTTGAGATCCAGGCGAACATCGCGGCCCCCGTGAAGCGGCGGCGCGAGAGGGTTTCGCTGAAAAACACGCGCGGCGGCTCGTTGCGGATGCGCGTCTCGATGCCCGCCTGGCGCCACATGCCCTGGATCACCTGCTGCACCGCCTCACGCGAGCGATTGCCGGCGGTGGTCATCAGCTCGATCGTCAGGCGCTCGCCGGCGGCGTTGCGGCGGATGCCGTCCGGACCGGGACGCCAGCCGGCCTCCTCCAGCCGTGCGCGCGCGGCGGCGAGGTCGAAGGGCCATTGGCGAACAGCTTCGTCATGCATGCCGTCCAGCGGGTTCACCGTGGTGTGGGCCACGCTCTGCCGGCCCTCGAACAGCCGGGCCACGATCTGCGCGCGGTCGATCGCCTGGATCAGCGCATGCCGCACGCGGCGGTCGGCCAGCCCCGGCGTGTCGAGGTTGAGGTCGAGGTGCTCGTAGATCAGGCCGGGCTTGTAGGTGAAGCGGAAGCGGTTCGGCAGGCGGCGTTCAAGTGCTGCGGCCTGGTCGAGCGGCAGGCCAAGCTCACCCGCGATCATGTCGAGT
Source organism: Acetobacterales bacterium (assembly GCA_038250135.1). GTDB lineage: Bacteria > Pseudomonadota > Alphaproteobacteria > Acetobacterales > Acetobacteraceae > Falsiroseomonas. The sequence goes on from JBBSCP010000357.1 coordinate 2,223, forward strand.
TGCCCGGCCAGCAACTGGGCTTCCAGTGCGGCAGTGTTCTCGACCGTGCGGATGGCGATGCGGCGGAAGGCGGGGGCGGGGCCGGCCCAAAGCGCGTTGCGCTCCAACACCACGCCGCTGCCGGGGGTCACGGCGGTGATGCGGTAGGGGCCGTTCCACAGGCCGGGATTGGTGGGCTCGGTCTCATAGGCGCTGCGGCTGCGGTAGCTGCGCGGTTCCTGCTGCCAGCGGGCGCGTTCGATATGGGCGGGAAGGGGCTGCCAATCGCCGCTGGATGCGTATTCGAAGGTGATGCGGTCGAAGCGCAGCGAGATGCTGCGGGGATCGACCACGATCGCCTCATAGGCGCTGCGGTAGAATTCCGCGCCGCCGAAGCCGGTGGAGAAATCCCGCCCCGCTTCCCAGGCGAACAGCAGATCCTCGGCCGTCACGGGCGTGCCATCGCCCCAGCGCGATCCCTCGCGGATTCGCCAGGTGACGCGAATCCCCGGGCGACCATCGGGCGTGGTCTCCCGCACGGCCATGCCGTTCTCCAGGCTCGGCACCGTGTCGCAGCCGAGGCAGGCGAGGTTCCAATCGGCGTCGCGCACCGTCAGCGGCCGGCGGGTGAAGCCGAGCACGTAGGATTTCGCCGCCATCGCCTCGATATTGGGGTGGAAGGTGGCGGGGTATTGCGTGATGCCGATGGTCAGGTTGTCCCGCGCCGGCGTTTGCGCGAGGGCGGGCAGGGCGGCCAGCAGGAAGGCGAGGCTCAGGCGGAAGGCGGCCATTGGCGGGCTCCATGCCAGACGCGGAGGATCAGCAATTCATCGGCCAACACGGCGTAGATGAGGCGGTATTGCGTTTCGTGGACCGTCGCAACGCGGGCCGTCTGGCCAGGCAGGGCCATGGGGGGGGGCGCCGTGAGCCGCTGCGCTGAGCGATGGATTCGGTCCGCGATATGCCGCGCGGCCGGCGGGTTCTGTCCGGCGATGAACTGGCAGAGATCGGCCAGATCGGCTTGGGCGACGCGCGACCAGCGGAGCCTCACGCGCGATTCAGGGCCTTGGCCTCTACCTCTGCCACCCAGGCGTTCAACTCTGCCATGACCACGTCATGATCCACGACGCGCCCGGCCGCGGCATCGGCCTCCCCCTCGGCGATCCAGGCCGCAAAGGCTTCTCGGTCGGCGACGAAGGCCTCGAAGCCGTCATCGGGGCCGAGGAAGGCGCGCGCGGCCTCGACCAGTATGGCCTCGCGAGTTGATTGCCGATCGGCCGCTGCACGGCCGAGCGCCTCCGCCACTTCCTCCGGCAAGTCCACGTTGATGCGCACCATCGCTGCCTCCTGCTACTCGGCCTGATCCTTCAGCTTCGCTTCCGCCACGCTGCCGATGCCGCCATGCGCCTTCGACCAGCCGACCGGGTCTTCGAGGAACTTCCGCACTTCCTTCAGCGCGGCTTCGGAAAAATAGGGCCGCTCGCGGCAGACTTCCAGCACATCCCACCAGGTGCAGAGGTGATGCAGGTTCAGCCCCATATCCTTCATCTTCTCGAAGCTGCCGGGAAAGACGCCGTAGTAGAACACGACGAAGGTGTGGTCGCAGATGGCCCCGGCATCGCGCAGCGACTGGGCGAAGCGGATCTTGCTGCCGCCATCGGTGGTCAGGTCTTCCACCAGCAGCGCGCGCTGGCCGACCGGCACCTCGCCCTCGATCAGCGCGTTGCGGCCGAACCCCTTGGGCTTCTTCCGCACATAGGCCATCGGCGCCATCATGCGGTCGGCGATCCAGGCGCCGAAGGGAATGCCGGCCGTCTCGCCGCCCACCACCACGTCGATGGATTCGAAGCCGATATGCCGGGCGATCTTCTCGAAGCCGAGGTCGCAGATGCGCGTGCGGGCGCGGGGGAAGGAGATGATCTTGCGGCAATCGATGTAGACGGGGCTCTTCCAGCCGCTGGTGAAGGTGTAGGGCTCCTCGGGCCGGAAGTTCACGGCCTTGATCTCGAGCAGGATGCGCGCCGTGGTCAGCGCGGCGTCGCGGTCCCAATCGGAGGCGTGGGCGATGGCCATCGGTGTGTCCTGTGGGGCGGAAGGTTTTGCGTGACGCCTGTTCGTAACCTTGCCGCGGGGCGGCGTCCATGACGGCCGAGCCCGTTTGGGTGTTGGCTGACCCCCGCGCCGGCACGGCGGCGCAGGCGCTGGGCATCGCGGAGCGCCTGCCGGTGGCGCATCGGGTGGTGCCGCTCGGCTGGGGGCCGCTCGCGCGCCTGCCCTGGCCCTTCGGCACACTCGCGGGCCTGACGCCCGAGGCGCGCGCGGCCTTCGTGCCGCCCTGGCCGCGCCTCGTGATCTCGGCCGGGCGGCGCAGCGCGCCGGTGGCGCTGTGGTTGCAGGCACGCGGCGCGCGCGTGGTGCATTGCATGCGGGCAGCCGGCGCCGGGCGCTTCGCGCTCAACATCCTCGGCCGGCATGACGCCCCGGCGGATCGGCCGAACATCCTGCCGATTCTGGGCGCCGCGCACCGCATCTCGCCCGCCCGGCTGGCCGAGGCACGGCAGGCATGGGCGGCGCTCGACTCCCTGCCACGGCCCCGAATCGC
>JBBSCP010000358.1:0-4767 GCA_038250135.1 Acetobacterales bacterium
CGATGCCGCATGACGGCCACGAACATCACCACGCGCTGCCAGATGATGGCTGGAAGCACACCGGCGTGCGGGTGATTCCGGGCGACAGCCTGGACACCAATACGGCGCAGACGCCTGGCATGAACCGCGCTGCGGCGGTCAACTTCGCCCGGGTCGGCGCGCAGAAGATCTGGGCCGGCACGGTGCATATCCACGCCAACGCCAAGACCGGCGCGCACCAGCGTAGGGTACTGGCGAATTTATGATGCACATTTGAAGATCAAATCCGCATCATCAATTCCACTAGCCTGTGCCGCATCAGGAGATCAATGCATCCACGGACGAGACACTGGAATTTGTGCTGGTGCGCTCGGATAATGAGGCGGTAGTCGTGAACCTCGACATCGAGCCGGCCGAGAAGCCTGAGGACGTTGCCTGGGTGGATCCGATCCACAAGGCGAGGTGGTTATCGACCGTCGTAAACCAGAATTTCTCTGATAAATTTTGAGCCATGTACTCCCAATATGATGTAAAGTGCGTGCGTCTTTGTCTTTTGATGACCCCATTGAAATTTGTCGCGGTCTTCTATGCAAATCTTCACATGATCCCTTTCGTTGATTCTAAAAGCTTCTCCACCGTCTTCTGGAGTAACATCAATAATTTCTCGGTTTTTTCGTAAGAAAAAGAGGAAATTTTTCTTAGGTTTCCATAAAAGTTTCCAGAACGAAATCTGAATTGCTATCGGTGAAGTGTTGACGAGAGTGATGATGTCTGGTTCATCCTCCTGGGTAGTGAACGAGTAACTCGTGTCGAATCTTGGGCGCTCCTTCCACCAAATCTCCCACACCTTTATTATGGTCAGCACTACCGACAGAATCAGGGCGATTGTTGCGACTACATCTGAATAATGCTGCGGTAGCATACCCTCTGCCTCTCCTTGCGGTTTTTGCCAGCAGTTATTTGATCTCCCGCATGCCGCACCAATCGGCAATGAAGGCGGCGATGGTCAGTATGCAGGTCTCGTAATCGGCGAGCGAGGTGCGCTCGTCGAAGTCATGCGCGCCCTCCCCCTTCGGCCAGTAACAGTGACCAGGGGCGCCCATGTACCGGCCGTAGCCCCGGCCATGAGAAGGGCCGGCGGATTGTTCCGCCGGCCCCGGTCAGCCCTCGCCTTTCGGCTCAGCGCATCGGTGGCGCGTATTGCAGCCCGCCATTGGTCCACAGCGCGTTGATGCCCCGCTGCACGCCAAGCGGCGTGATGTTGCGGTCCCACACCTCGGCGAAATTGCCGACCTGCGTCACCACCCGCACCGCGAAATCATTCTCCAGGCCAAGCATGCGGCCGAGATCGCCGGTGCGGCCCATGAAACGCTGCACTTCGGGGTTCGTACTGGTCGCGAAAGTTCCAATGTTCGTGCTGTTGATGCCAAGCTCCTCGGCCGTGACCTGCGCGAAATGCGTCCAGCGCACGATGTCGAAGAATTTCTGGTCGCCCTTGCGGACTACCGCACCCAGCGGTTCCTTCGAGATGATGTCCGGCAGCAGCAGATAGCGATCCGCGTTCGGCCCCTGGCTGAAGCGGAAGGAGGCCAATGAGGACGCATCCGTGGTGTAGGCATCGCAGCGGCGGGCGATGAAGGCGGCGCGAATTTCCTCGATGCTTTCGATCACCACCGGCGTGAACCGCAGGCGATTGGTGCGGAAGAAGTCCGACATGTTGAGTTCGGTCGTGGTACCGGGCTGCACGCACACCGTCGCGCCATCCAGCTGCCGTGCCGCCGTCACGCCGGAATCGCGATGCACCATGAAGCCTTGGCCATCATAGAAGGTGATGGAAGCGAATTGCAGGCCGAGCGAGGCCTCCCGCGCCAGCGTCCAGGTGGTGGTGCGGGCCAGCATGTCCACCTCGCCAGACTGCAGCGCGGTGAAACGATTCTGCGTGGTCGTGGCAATGAAGCGCACCTTGGTGGCATCGCCGAAAATGGCAGCGGCCACGCCGCGGCAGGTATCGATGTCGATGCCGCGCCATTCGCCCCGGCTGTCAGGCAGCGAGAAACCGACCGTGCTCGGCGAGACGCCGCATTGCAGCAAGCCGCGCGCCCTGATCGCCGCGACGGTGTCGGTCGTCGCCTGCGCCATTGCGGGCAGCGCAGACGCGACAAGCGCAGCCGCGCCCATCAGGGCGCCGAGAAGTGAAGGTCGCATGTTTATGTTGGTCCCCCAGACAGGATAGAGGGGCCGGATGTGCCGGCCCGCAGGCGAGTGTCGCGGCTGCATCAAAGTCGGACAAGTGACAGTAGGTTAATGTTTCACCCATCCGTGATGGCGGCGCCATACAACCTGCGGTTCTATGCTCGCCGAACCTCGAAGGGGGAAAGCACATGCCCGAACGCCTCGTCCATTTCGCCACCAACCGCCTCTATGACGGCCAGAAAGCCGAATTCGGCGCCGTGGCCTGCGACCCGCCTGGCCAGCTTCTGGCCGGCAAGGTGACCTGCCAGGTGCAGCTCGACCCGGCGGTGGAAGGGGTGGCGGGCAAGCCGGTGGTCGCCAAATCCGAAACCCCGGATGAGGGGCTGGTCGATACGCTGCGCTCCTGGCTGCAACTCGCCGAGCAGCGCAAGGGGATCGCGCTGCTTTTCACGCATGGCTTCAACTACAGCTTCACCGAGGCCGCCGCCCGCACCGCGGCGCTGTGCGAATGGCTCGAGGATGGCGGCGCCCCGGAGATCGTGCCGCTGAGCTTCACCTGGCCCTCCAACGGCATGGGCAGCCCCGGCGCCTATCTGGACGATCAGCGCGACGCCGAGCGCTCGGGCGTGGCGCTGGCGCGGCTGATTTCGGCCATCGCGGCCCTCAAGCCCAAGACCAAGCCGGTGTACCTGGCCCATTCGATGGGTGCGCGGGCGACGCGCTGCGGCATGCAGGCGATCCAGCCGCAACTGCCCTTCTTCGCCGAGCCGGTGTTCGGCCAGGCCTTCATCATGGCAGCTGACGATGTGTGGGATGTGCTGGATGTGCCGAGCTGGCAGGGGCTATCGCCACTGGCCACGGCCGGCGCGCTGCGGCCGATCGCGGCGCTGGCGCGACATGTGACGATCGGCGTCAACCGCGATGACGGCGTGGTCTGGCTGATCTCGGGCGCGATCAACGACGGCAAGCGCCTGGGCACCGGCGGCCCGGCGCAGCCGGGGGATCTGCCGGCGAATGTGAAGGTGGTGGATTACTCGATGGTCATCGGCGGCGCGGCCGAAAAGCCGGTGCCATCCTCCGAAGCCGAGATGAACTGGATCGCCCATCAGTACCACCGCAACGACAAGCGCGTCCGGGCCGATCTCGTCGCCGCCTTGAAGGCCGATGGCCCGCCGGAGAAAGTACCCGGCCGGCGCCTGGGGAAGCTGGACCCGACCGTGGCGATCCAGGAAATCCCGGGCCGCCTCTACCCGGTCTGACATGTGCGGATCGCAAGACATTTCCGTGAAGATGTGTTCGGCCAGGCATTTTACGTTTGGCCTCGGCCGCCACAACCGGGGATTGTTTCGCCTCATCTGGATCGAGGGAGGGAGTGGCATGCGCCTCAAGATCTTCAGCATCGGCAGCTTCAACTTGCTGAACCTCAACGCCGCCGGGCTGCCGATGTATGGCAGGCCGGGACTGTCGGAGGAACAGCTGTCGCGGAAGGTCGCTTGGACCGCCGGTATGCTCGACCTGGCGCGCGCCGACGTCTTTGCGGTGCAGGAATTGTGGCACCCCGCACCCCTGCAGCTTGCCCTCGACGCCGCGGGGCTCGGCGCGGACCACGTATTGCTGGCGCCGCCCGACCTGAAGGGTACGCGAATCGCCTGCGCCGCCATCGTTCGGCGCGATCTGCTGGATGGCGAGCCAGAGTGGATCACCAAATTCCCCGAAGGCCTGCGCCTGCAAAGCAGCGGCGACGACGAACAGACCGCGGCCATCGCGGTGAAGATCGACAGCTTCTCGCGCCCCGTGCTGCATCTGCGCATCAAGCCGCGCAGCGACCGGTTGCCGATCCATGTCTTCGTCTGCCACTTCAAGTCCAAAGGGCCGACCAAGGTGTTCAAGGAAGAATGGTTCGACGAGGATCCTGATCTCTATAAGCCGCACGCCGAGGCGCTGGGCGCGGCGCTGTCGACCATTCGGCGCACGGCCGAAGCAACGGCGCTGCGGGTGATCCTGAACGGCATCATGAAAAAGACCGACGAACCGGTTCTGGTCCTGGGCGATCTGAACGACGACCACAACAGCAATACGCTGAACATCATGACCGAGCAGCCAGTGTTCCTGAGGCCGCTCGCCACCGGCGGACGGGATACGGCGCTGTATTCAGGCCAGGCGTTGCAGGAGTTCATGAGCCAGAAGGATGTCTACTACACCTACATCCACAACGGCGTGCACGGCTCGCTCGACCACATCCTGGTCAGCGAGCAGTTCTACGCCAATAGCCGCAAACGCGTGTGGAACTTCGACGGGCTCGACGTCTACAACGACCACCTGAACGACGCTGAGAATCCCGTGAGGCACGGCACCAACGACCACGGGGTCATCCGCGCCCGGTTCGTCTACGCGCCGGCGCGCTGAGCCTGCTCCTCAGCCGGCGAAGACCGCCGCATAGGCCGCCGGCGAGAAGCCGAGCGTCAGCTTGCCATCGCGCGCCAGCACCGGCCGCTTGATCATCGAAGGCTGCGCCAGCATCAGCGCGATGGCGCGCCCGGCATCGAGACCTTCCCGCTCGCCCTCCGGCAGCTTGCGGAAAGTAGTGCCCGCGCG
>JBBSCP010000359.1:0-4750 GCA_038250135.1 Acetobacterales bacterium
GCCAGCACCAGCGCTGCCAGCACCAGCGCCGCCACCGGCACCATGGCCGTCAGGCAGGCGGTGCGCGTGGCACCCATCATCTCGCCAGCGCGGGCATACAAGGTGGTGGCGATGGCCGAGGCGAGCACGCCTTGGGCAAAAGCCTGCCAAAGGCTCGCCTGCCAGGGCAGGTCCGGCACGGCGCCGAAGCCTGTGGCGATCCAGGGCGGCAGCAACACGAGGGCGGAGAGCACGCACATCGCCGCATTGCCGGCCAGCGCCGGGATGCGCCAGCGCCGCAGCAGCAGGGTGAAGGCAGCCCAGATGGTGCCGGCGCCGAGCAGCAGGATATCCCCCCGCCAGGCCCCGGGATGCGCGCCGCCGATGCCGTCCCAACCGATCATCAGCACGCCCGAGGCGATGATCGCCAGCGCCAGCAGCCGTCCACGGGTAGGCCATTCACCGAGCAGCGGGATGGCCAGGATCGAGCCCATGACGGCCGCGGTGATCGGCGCCACGGTCCCGCCATGGCTCGCCGGCGCCATGGTCAGCGCCCAGGAGAACAGCAGCGCATTGCCCGCCCCACCGGTGGCCACCAGCATCAGCACGCGCCGGAAGCCCACCGCCATGATCACCGCGCGCGCCCGCCAGGCGAAAGGTGCGAGTACCACCGCAGCGGCGAGGTAGCGCAGGGCGCAAAGGTCGAGCGGTGTGAACCCGCCAGTCGTGCCCATCCGCACGACAACCGCCTGACCGCCCCAGGCCAGGGCAGCGGCAAAACCGTAGCTGAGCCCGATGAGCAGATTGCGGGCGCCGGCTGTCACGAATGGCAGTGTAGGGGTTTGGCCAAGCCGCGCCCAGGGTCAGGCGGCGTGGATCTCGTTCACATCCGAACCAAAACGGTCGAACGACACGCCGTAGCAGTGGATCGAGATGGCGGTGCGGCAGGAAAGGTTCGCCAGGCGATGGATCAGCGAAGGGTCGGCCGCGCCGTGGCTGCCCTCACCAGGGCGGAGCAGCTTCGTCGCCTGCGGCACGGGCGGGTCGCCCGGGGCATAGTGGGTCTCGGTCAGCACGCCCTGATGCACGGCCAGCGCGCACCAGGTGCGATGGGCATGCACCGGCGACATCTGCCCAGGTCGCCAGACCAGCGCCACCACGGCGTAGCCGGCCTCGGCATCGCTGTGCAGCAGGTGGCGGGTGTAGCGATCGGGGCAGCAGGGGCAATCGCGCCCCGTAAGCAGATCCTCCCGCGCCGCAAAGGCGGCGATCGCCTCTGCCACCGTGTCCGGGCGCTCGGCCTCATCCCCAAGCGCTGCCTGGGCGATGCCGGCGAGCATGGTGTCCAGGAGGCTGAGCTTGCGGATATGGGCCATGGGAACCGGTGTGGCTGCGACGAACTTAGCCTACACCGTGTATTTTTTCTGCTGCAAGCGAAAAAGGGATGGTTCTACCTAATCGATGAGTAGTCGCGTTATTTTTGTGCTCCCGAGACCACGCTCGACAGTAGAACAGCCCCTCATGCCCGCGTGGCCCCCGGGGCAGCGATGAAATCCATGACCTCCTCAAGCACCGGCGCGCCCTCCAGCCCCAGTGCGCGCACCGGCGCGGCCAGCGCTGACAGCACGCCGATATGGCTCATGCCGGGATAGGTCCTGAGGCGCACCGGCCGGCCGGCGCGGGTCATCGCCGCCGCCAGGTTGATGGAATGCAGCGGCAAAACCACCTTATCGGCCTGCCCATGCAGCAGCAGCAGGGGCGGCGCCGTGGCCAGCGCGACAGGGTCCGGCACGGCTTCGATGCGCCCGCCCGGGGCGGGAACGAAGATGCTGCGGCTGGGCTCATCCATCGGTTGCCAGGAAATCGGCGTGGCCAGCAGCACGCCCCCGGCCAGGGCGGCACGCGGCGCTTCGCCCAGCCAACGCGGGTCGAGCGCCAGGGATGCCGCGAGGAAGCCGCCGGCCGAATGGCCCATGACGAAGATCGCCCGGCTTGAAAGCCTCGGCGCGGCGCGCAGCCAGCTCACCGCCAGCGCCGCATCCTCGACGAATTCCGGCCAGCGTGCCTCGGGCCACAGCCGGTAGTCGGGCACCGCGACAGCCACGCCGCGCGCGGCCAGGACGCGGGCGATGAAGGGGTAGTCGCCACGCGCGCCGCTGCGCCAGCCGCCTCCGTAGAAGAACACCACGAGCGGCGCGCCGGGCCGGTCGGGCGGCTCATAGAGGTCAAGCCGATGCCGAGGCAGCGGTCCATAGGGCAGGCCCTCGCGCAGGCTCGCCACGCCGCGCGGGGTCAGGGCATTGGCGATTCCGGTGGACGAACAGCCGCCCAGCAGCAGCGGCAGCAGGCGCCGGGCGAGCTTCACCCGGCCGCCGTCGCGGCGGCGCGGATGCGGCCCAGCACCGCCGACACGCCGTTGCGGCGCGACAGGCTCAGATGTTCGGACAGGCCGAGCGCCGTCAAGAACTCCGGCCCCTGCGCCAGGATCTCGGCCGGGCGGCGCGAATCATAGACGCTGAGGATCAGCGCCAGCAGCCCCTGCACGATGGAGCTGTCGCTCGCCGCGCGGAAATGCAGCCTTCCGTCGCGGGGTTCGGCGCGCAGCCAGACTCGGGATTGGCAGCCGGCCACGCGCTCGGCCTCGTGGCGATCATCCTCCGGCCAGGGGGTGAGCTTGCGGCCGAGGTCGATGACGTGGCGGTAGCGGTCTTCCCACTCGTCGAGCATCGCGAAATCCTCGGCGAGCTCGGTGATGACGCTGGCGATCGTCGGGGGGGCGATGGCGGCGGGCTCGCTCATGCCGCGCGGGCCGGAAGCGTGGCGTGGAAGCCCGCGCCGGCGCCCTCCGGCAAGGGGGCGAAGCGCAGCACCCTCCCTTCCCGTCGCGCGGCGAGCAAGGCGCGGCCGATGGGTAGAAACAGCGTCTCGCCGCTGGTCGGCGTTGCGGGGTCGAGGCGCACGAGCAGCGTCGAGGCCTGCGGGCGCGCGGCGGCGAGAGTGGCGGCAAGCCGCACCTCGGCCTCGGCGCGCACCAAGGTGCGGAGGTCGAGCTCCTGCTCGGCGGTGTCGTCGGCGCCGCGGAGCGCAGAGGCGGTGGTAGGATCGAAAATCGGCATGGCGGACAGATCGGCCCGACCTACTCCGCGCGCAAGGCGGCGCCGGCGGCAAGCGGCGCCATCGGCGCAGCAATCGCCAGCAGCGCGCCGAGCAGCAGCAGATAGGGCCGCGCCACCAGCCCCGCCGCCGCGGCCTCGATGGCGGCGGCGCCGAAGATCACGGCGGGGATCGACAGCGGCAGCACGAGCAGCGGCAGCAATACGCCGCCGCGCCGAGCGCCCAGCGTCAGCGCCGCCCCCGCCGTGCCGAACAGCGACAGCACGGCGGTGGCGAGGCCCAAGGCGATCATCGCCACCCCCCAGGCCGCGACCGGCAGGTTGAGCATCGCCGCGGCCAGGGGGGTCGCCAGCAGCAGCGGCAGCCCTGTGGTGAGCCAATGGCCGATGGCCTTCGCCAACGCGAGTGCCGCGGGCGGCAGGCCCGAGAGCAGCAATTGTTCCAGCGAGCCATCCTCCGCCTCGGCGCCGAACAGCCGATCCAGAGGCAGCAGCGCGGCCAGCAGCGCGGCGGCCAGCAGCGCGCCCGGGGCGATGCGTGCGAGGATCTCGGGCGAGGGGCCGATGCCGAAGGGGAACAGTGCACAAACCAGCACAAAGAACATCACCGCCGCCAGCGTATCCGCCGGATGCCGGATCGCAAGGCGCAGTTCACGCCCCAAAACGGCAAGGAAAGCACTCATGAGCGGGGCGGCCGATTCATGGCGCCGCGTCCTGCGGCGCTCTGCCGATCGGGCGCCGTCATAGCCTGAACTCTTTCGCATCCGGCAAAGGCAGCGGCAGGTGCGTCGCTGCCATCACCGCCCCACCTGCCGCGCGATGCGTCGCCAACAGCACACCAAGCCGCTCGACCGAGGCGGCATCGAGCCCGACCGTCGGTTCATCCAGCAGCCACAACGCCGCTGGTGTCAGCGCAAGGCGCGCCAATGCGAGCCGCCGCTTCTGGCCCGACGACAATACGCGCGCCGGCAATTCGGCCAGATCGAGCAGCCCGACCGAAGCGAGCGCCGCCTCCACCTCGCCGCCCCAGAGCTTCGCGAAGAAGGCGAGATTTTCGCGTGCCGTCAGCGAGGGCTTCAGCGCATCCGCATGGCTGAGGTAGCGCAGCCGCCGCGCATGGGTAACACGGTCGGTGAGCACATCTTCGCCCTGCCATAACAACGCGCCCTCGATCGGCGGCACCAGCCCGGCGACGAGGCGCAGCAGCGTGGACTTGCCCGCACCGTTGGCGCCGGTGAGCAACAGGGCGCCCCCCGGCGGCAGCATGAAATCAATGCCTGAAAAGACCACGCGCTCGCCACGCCAAACGGCCAATTCCCGCCCTTCCAGCATGGCGCGCAGCACCCTCCCCCTTCGACGCCGGATGGACCGGCACCCCTGCATTGTGGTTTAAGCCGCCTGCTGCGGCAGCGAAAGCGGCACAGCGCAGACACGACGCACAGCGGGGACCTCTGGACCATGCGGATGACCGGGCAGGACAGCCTCAAGACCCGCCGCACCCTCAAGGTGGACGGCAAGGACTACGCGTATTTCTCCCTGCCCGCGGCGGCGGAGAGCCTCGGCGACATCTCCCGCCTGCCCTGCAGCCTCAAGGTCCTGCTCGAGAACGTGCTGCGCTTCGAGGATGGCCGCAGCTACACCGTGGCCGATGCGCACGC
>JBBSCP010000360.1:0-4717 GCA_038250135.1 Acetobacterales bacterium
TGGGCAAATTCTCGGCGTGCTCGAACATTTCGACCTCCGCGGCCTCGACCCGCGCGGCGTGGAGGCGGCGCATCTGCTCGGCGAGGCCGGGCGCCTCGCCTTCGCCGATCGCAACACCTATCTGGCGGACGAGGATTTTGTCCGCGTTCCGCTGCGGGGATTGCTGGATGGCAGCTACCTCATGCTGCGGGCGCAGATGATCGATCGCGCCCGAGCCATGGCGCCGCCGCGCGCTGGCAACCCGAACTGGCGAGAGGGCGCACTGGCGCCGCACGACGTCGAGTACGGCAATGGCACGACGCACATCACCGCCATCGATGGCTGGGGCGATGCGGTCTCCATGACCTCCACCGTGGAGGCCGTGATGGCGAGCCGCATCTTCGTGCGCGGCTTCCTCCTGAACAACCAGCTCACCGATTTCAGCTTCGCGCCGGAGGCCGAGGGCCGCCCCATGGCCAACCGCGTGGAGCCTGGCAAGCGGCCGCGTTCCTCGATGTCGCCCTCGATCGTGCTCGATGGCGAGGGCCGGCCCGTGCTGCTGGTCGGCTCGGCCGGCGGGGCGCGCATCATCGGCCATGTCGCGCAGACCATCGTGGCCGTGCTCGATTGGAATCTGGACCCGGCCGAGGCCCTCGCCCTGCCGCGGATCGGCGTGGTCGGCACGGCGGGCATCGAGCTGGAGGCTGGGACCTCGGCCGCCGCGCTGGCGCCGCTGCTCGAAGCGCGCGGCCATCGCGTGGATGTGCGCGAAATCAACTCCGGCCTCACCGCCATCCGCATCACGCCACAGGGTATGCTGGGCGCCGCCGATCCACGGCGCGAGGGCACGGCCCTCGGCGATTGAGGAAGTTCGACATGCCCTGGTTACGCGCCCTGCTGCTTCTCGGCCTCGCCACGCCAGCCCTGGCGCAGGAGACTCGGGAGATCGGCCATGTGAACACAGCCATCACCAATCTCGGCCTGACGCGCAGCCATCGCGTGGTGGTGGAGCGCTTCGACGACCCTGAAGTGCGCGGCGTGTCCTGCTACATCAGCCAGGCGCGCACCGGTGGCTTCTCGGGCATGCTCGGGGTGGCAGAGGACCCCTCGCGCTTCGCGCTCAACTGCACCGCCACGGCGGCGGTGCAGGTGCTGCCAGGCGCGCGGCGCGGCGAGCGCGGCGAGGTGGTGTTCGAGAGCAGCACCAGCCTGTTCTTCAAGGAAACCCGCGTGCATCGCTTCCTCGACGAGGAGCGCAATACGGTGGTTTATCTGGCCTGGTCCACGCGGCTGATCGACGGCTCGCCGTTCAACGCCGTGGCGGTGGTGCCGATCAGGCCCTGAAGCTCAGGCCGTCGCGAATGCCGCCGAGGCCGTCGCACCTCCATCGCGCCCTTCCTGCACCGCGTGGCAGGCGACCATCGTGCCCGGCGTGCCGCGGGCGACGATCATCTCCGGGCGCTCGGCCTTGCAGCGGTCGTTCGCCAGCGCGCAGCGCGGGTGGAACGGGCAGCCCGAGGGCGGGTCGATCGGGCTCGGCACCTCGCCGCCCACGGGGATGCGCTGCCGCCCGGTCATCTCCAGGTCCGGAATCGCCTCCATCAGCGCGCGCGTATAGGGGTGGCGCGGCGTGGTAAACAACGTCTCCGCCGGCGCGAGTTCCACCAGCCGGCCGAGATACATCACGCCGACGCGGTCGCTCACCTGCCGCACAACAGCGAGGTTGTGGCTGATGAACAGATAGGTCAGGCCGAGCCGCGCCTGGAGGTCCTTCATCAGGTTCAGTATCTGCGCCTGCACCGAGACGTCGAGCGCCGAGGTCGGCTCATCGCAGACCAGGAATTCAGGGTTGGAGGACAGGGCGCGCGCGATGGAGATTCGCTGGCGCTGGCCGCCCGAGAATTCATGCGGAAACTTCTGGCCGTCGAGTGGCGAGAGGCCGACCTGGGTCAGCAGTTCCGCGACGCGCGCGGTGATCCGGGCTTCGTCCTTCACCAAGCCGAAGGCGCGGATGGGCTCTGCGATGATGTCGCGCACGCGCCAGCGCGGGTTGAGGCTGGCGTAAGGATCCTGGAAGATCATCTGCATGCGGCGGCGCTGCGCGCTGTCGGCGCGCGCCTCGGCCAGGTCCTGCCCGTCGAAGATGACCGCACCGCGTGAGGGCGTGTAGAGCCCCACCACCAGCCGCGCCACAGTGGATTTGCCGCAACCGCTTTCCCCGACCAGCGACAGCGTGGTGCCCTTCTCGATGGCAAAGGAGATGCCATCGACGGCGCGCAGCGTGCGCTTGCCCTCGCCTGCCAGCACGCGCTGTAAAAGGGGCCTGGAGACGTCGAAGAAGCGCGCGACATCCTGCGTCTCGAGCATCGGCGTGCCGTGGCCGGCGATCACGTCACGCATGATGCGCGGCCTCTTTCGCAAAAAGCCAGCACGCAGCGCGGGTATTGCCGGCAGGCATCAGTTCGGGGCGTTCCTCGCGGCAGCGTTCGAAGACCTTGGGGCAGCGCGGATTATAGGGGCAGCCCTTCGGAATCGCCGATAGCCGCGGCATGGCGCCATCGATTTGCTGCATGCGCTCCAGTCGGCGCCCGACCGGCGGGATGGAGCCCATCAGGCCGGAGGAATAGGGGTGCGCCGCCTCCTTCACCACGCTGCGCACCGCGCCGATCTCGACAATGCGGCCGGCATACATCACGGCAACGCGGTCGGCCGTCTCGGCGATGACGCCCATATCGTGGGTGACGAGCATCATCGACATGCCCTTCTCACGCGCCAGGGTCTTCAACAGCGCGATGACCTGCGCCTGGATGGAAACGTCGAGCGCCGTCGTCGGCTCATCCGCCACGATAAGCTTCGGCTCGGCGCAAAGTGCCAAGGCGATCACCACACGCTGGCGCATGCCGCCGGAGAATTCATGCGGGTAGCTGTCGATGCGCTGCGCCGCGGCCGGGATGCCCACCATCTCCAGCCACTCGATCGCCTTGGCCCGCGCCTGCGCCGGGTTGAGCGGCAGATGCGTGACCATCGTCTCCACCAACTGCTGGCCCACGGTGTAGAGCGGGTTCAGAGTGGTCAGCGGATCCTGGAAGATGGCGCCGATCTCGCGGCCTCGGATCAGGCGCATCTCCTTGTCCGGCAGATTGTCGATACGCCTGCCGTTGAGCAGAATCTGCCCGCCGGAGATGCGGCCCGGCGGCTCCAACAGGCCGATGATCGCAGCACCCGTCATGGATTTGCCCGCGCCCGATTCACCAACAACGCCCAGCACCTCGCCGGGCTGGATGCTGAAGGAGACGTCGTCGAGTGCCACCAGCGTGCCGCGCCGCGTGGGGAACTCCACGCGCAGATTGCGGACTTCGAGGATCGGTTGCGTATTGGACATCAGCGGAGCTTCGGGTTGAGGGCGTCGCGCACCCAGTCGCCCAGAAGATTGACGGAGAGCACGAGCAGGATCAGGGCGACGCCCGGGAAGATCGTGATCCACCACTCGCCGCTGAACAGAAAGTCGTTGCCGATGCGGATGAGGGTGCCGAGCGAGGGCTGCGTCGGCGGCACGCCCACGCCAAGGAAGCTCAGCGTCGCCTCCGTCAGCACGGCGAATCCCAGCTGCAAGGTCGCGATGACCAGCACGGGGCCCAGCACATTGGGCAGCACATGGCTCACCATGATGCGCGCCCGCGACAGACCGATGACGCGCGCAGCCTGCACATATTCCTTGTTGCGCTCCACCATGGTCGAGCCCCGCACGGTGCGCGCGAAGGAGGGCCAGTTGGAGATGCCGATGGCGAAGATCACGACATAGAGCGCGATCTGGTCATGCGTGTCGCGCGGCAGGGCGGCGCGGGCGATGCCATCGACCAGCAGCGCGATCAGGATGGTCGGGAAAGTCAGCTTGATGTCGGCGATGCGCATCAGCACCGCATCCACCGTGCCGCCGAGATAGCCCGCTGCCAGGCCCGCCGTGATGCCGATGCTGACCGACATCAGCACCGCGCAGAAGCCCACCAGCAACGACACCCGCGCGCCATACATGATGGCTGAGAGCACATCGCGCCCCTGGTCATCCGTGCCGAGCAGATAGGCAAGATCGCCTCCCTCGGCCCAGGCGGGTGGCTTGAAGGCGTCCATCAATTGCAGGCTGGCGAGGTCGAAAGGGTTGTGCGGCGCGATCCACGGCGCGAGCACCGCGCCACCCACGCAGATCAGCGCCACGATGGCGGAGGCGACGGTGATCGGCGATCGGGTGAAGGACCACCAGACGTCGGAATCGAAGAAGCGCTGCACGGCGGACGCCATCTCAATGCCCTCCCTTGCCGCGGCCGATGCGCATGCGCGGATCGACGGCGTAGTAGAGCAGATCGACGATCAGGTTGATGGTCACGAACATCAGCGCGATCAGCAGCAGATAGGCGGACATCACCGGGATGTCGGCCGCACCAACGCTTTGGATGAACAGCAGCCCCATGCCGGGCCACTGGAATACCGTCTCCGTCACGATGGCGAAGGCGATGATGGCGCCGAGCTGCAACCCGGTGATGGTGATGACCGGCACCAGCGTGTTCTTCAGCGCGTGGCCGAAATGCACGGCGCGATTGGTCAGGCCCCGCGCACGGGCGAATTTGATGTAGTCCGTGCGGAGCACTTCCAGCATCTCGGCGCGCACGAGGCGCATGATCAGCGTGAGTTGCAACAACCCCAGCGTGATCGAAGGCAGGATCAGCGCCTTGATGCCTGACCA
>JBBSCP010000361.1:0-4683 GCA_038250135.1 Acetobacterales bacterium
AGTGCCACGCCGTAGAGACCGCCCACCAGTTGCGGACCGCCCTCGGCCGGCTGCCAGACCTCGATCGAATGGGCGTGGCCCATGCGGTGGAGCGTGCCGAACAGGCGCTCGATCTCGGGGTTGATCCAGGTGTCGCTACGCCCCTCGGCCGGGGCGGCGCAGGCGGCGATGATGCCGCTGAAATCGCGATTACTGGTCACGGTGAAGCTGCCCGATTGCACCGTGCGCCAAAGGCGGCGCGACAAGTGGAAACCTTCGAGCGGCAGGATTCCCCGCAACTCTGGGTCAAGCCAGTACAGCCGATCGCCACGACGGCTTTCGGCCATGGGAAACAGGCCCGCCCGATAGGCGCGCAGCATGAGTTCGGGCGTGATTTCAAACTGACGGCGGCTCACCCGCTCAGTATGCCCCGATTTTGCGGCTCGGGCGAGATTCGTCCCGTGTCGTTGTGTTTCAGCAAGCCCGTGTTTCAGCAAGCCCGTGTTTCAGTTGGTCCATTTTCACTCTGGGCGACCGACGAAGCGTTCCAGCCAGTGGATGGTGTAGTCGCCCGCCTGGAATTCCGGGTCCGCGACAATGCGCTGGTGCAGCGGCAGCGTGGTCTTGATGCCGCTGACCACCATCTCGGCCAGCGCGCGCTTCAGCCGGGCGATCGCCTCGGGCCGCGTCTGGCCGTGCACGACCAGCTTCGCCACCAGGCTGTCATAGTGCGGCGGCACGGTGTAGCCGGAATACAGCGCGCTATCGACTCGCACGCCCAAGCCCCCCGGCGCGTGGTACATGTCCACCCGGCCGGGGCTCGGGGCGAAGGTCTCAGGATCCTCGGCCGTGATGCGGCATTCGATGGCGTGGCCGGAGAAGCGGATTTCCTGCTGCGTGTAGCCAAGATGCTCGCCGGCAGCGATGCGCAACTGTTCCTTCACAAGGTCCACATTGCAGACCATCTCGGTGACCGGGTGCTCCACCTGGAGGCGCGTGTTCATCTCGATGAAGGCGAATTGCCCGTCCTGCCATAGGAACTCCAGGGTGCCGGCATTGCGGTAGCCCAGGCCCTTCAGCGCGTTGGTCACCTGCGCGCCGAGGTCGTCGCGCTCGGCGGCGGTCAGCACGGGGCTGCCGGCCTCCTCCACCAGCTTTTGATGGCGGCGCTGGAGCGAGCAGTCGCGCTCGCCGAAATGCACGACCTCGCCGTGGTTGTCGGCCAGGATCTGCAATTCGATGTGTCGCGGCCGGTCGAGGTACTTCTCCAGATAGACGCTGTCATCGCCAAAGGCGGCCTTCGATTCGGTCCGCGCGACGCGATAGGCCTCCTCGAGTTCATCGGGGCTGCGCGCCACCTTCATGCCGCGCCCACCGCCGCCGGCAGCCGCCTTGATCAGCACGGGATACATCACCTGCTCGGCGACGGCGCGTGCTTCCTCGTAGCTTTCCAGCGCGCCGAGCGAGCCGGGCACGAGCGGCACGCCGAGCCGGCGCATCGTATCCTTGGCGGCGATCTTGTCGCCCATCATGCGGATATGGGCGGGCGAGGGGCCGATGAAGGCGAGGCCATGGGCTTCCACCATCTCGGCGAAATTCGCGTTCTCGGAGAGGAAGCCGTAGCCCGGGTGGATCGCCTCCGCGCCGGTGATCGCGGCGGCGGAGATGATGGCCGCCATGTTGAGGTAGCTGTCGCGCGCCGGCGGCGGGCCGATGCACACGCTCTCATCGGCAAGGCGCACATGCATCGCCGTGTTGTCGGCGGTGGAGTGCACGGCCACCGTCTGGATGCCCATTTCCTGGCAGGCGCGATGGACGCGCAGCGCAATCTCGCCGCGATTGGCAATGAGAACTTTCTTGAACATCACTCGATGATCATCAGCGGCTCGCCGTATTCGACGGGCGATCCGGGCTCGATCAGGATGCGCGCGACGACGCCCGCCTTGGGCGCGCGGATCTGGTTGAAGGTCTTCATCGCCTCGATCAGCAGCAGCGTCTGGCCCAGCGCCACGCGGGCGCCGAGTTGCACGAACGGCGCCGCACCGGGCTCGGGCGAGAGGTAGGCCACGCCCACCATCGGCGAGGTCACGGCGCCGGGATGCGCGGCATCCGACACAGCCTCGATCACCGCGACCGGGGCGGGTGCTGCCGCCATCGGCGCGGCGAGGGTCGCCTGCACCGCCTGCACCGTCACCTGGCGCGCGACGCGGATGCGCGAGTCCTTGTCCACCAGCTCGATCTCGGTGAGGTCGGTGTCACGGAGGATCTTGGCCAGCTCACGAATGGCAGCGGGATCAAATGGTACGCCCGACATTCAGGGCACTCCTTCCTGTGCGACGATCTCGGCCATCGCCCGCAGCGCGAGCGCATAGCCTTGAACGCCGAGCCCCGCGATGACGCCCGTGGCCACCTTCGAGACATAGCTGAGATGCCGGAATTCCTCCCGACGGTGAATGTTGGAGATATGGACCTCCACGACCGGCAGATCGACCGCCTTCAGCGCATCCATCAGCGCGATGGAGGTGTGGCTGTAGCCGGCCGGATTGATGATGATGCCATCAGCCCGCCCGCGGCATTCCTGCACCCAGGTGATCAACTCGCCCTCGCCATTGGTCTGGCGGAAATCGATGGCGAGGCCCAGTTGCTCGGCGACCTCGGCACACAGCGACTCGACATCGTCGAGGGTCGCGGCGCCATAGACCACCGGCTGGCGGGTGCCCAGCAGGTTGAGATTGGGGCCGTTCAGGACGGCAATGAGCGGGGGGGGGTTCACGGGTGTCGACCCTGTCGAAGATAGCGGGTTGCGCTAACACGGGGCTGTCCTGCGCCGCAAGACGCCGGCTTTGCGCGAGGCTGCCTTGTCCCGATCACCCTCGCCCGCCATGTTCCGCCCCATGACGATGAGCATCGCGATCAAGGTGAACGGTGAAGCCCGACAGGTGCCCGAGGGCGCCTCGGTGGCCGAACTGCTCGGCCTCATTGGTCTCGCCGCGCCCAAGGTGGCGGTGGAGCGGAACCTTGAGATCGTGCCGCGCTCGGCCTGGGCCGGCACGAGGCTGGCGGCGGGCGACCGGCTCGAAATCGTGCACTTCATCGGAGGCGGCTGACCATGGACGGCATACCCCAGCCTGCCGATGAGAACCTGCCAGGCGATGAGGGCTGGAGCGTCGCCGGCCGGCATTTCCGCTCGCGCCTCGTCGTCGGCACCGGCCGCTACAAGGACCTGCCCGAGACCGCCCGCGCCATCGAGGCCAGCGGGGCGGAGATGGTGACGGTGGCGGTGCGGCGGGTGAATCTGTCGGATACCTCGGCGCCCATGTTGCAGGATTTCGTCTCCCCCAACCACTACACCTACCTGCCCAACACCGCCGGCTGCCATACCGCGCATGACGCCGTGCGCACGCTCCGCCTGGCGCGGGAGGCGGGGGGGTGGAACCTGGTCAAGCTCGAAGTGCTGGGCCCGCCACCCTTCCTCTACCCGGACATGGCCGCAACCTTCGAGGCTGCGGCCGCGCTGATCGCGGACGGCTTCGAGGTGATGGTCTATTGCGCCGACGACCCCGTGGCGGCTAAGCGGCTGGAGGAGATGGGCTGCGTGGCCATCATGCCGCTCGGCGCGCCGATCGGCTCCGGCATGGGGGTGGTGAACCCCTACATGATCCGCGCCATCAAGGCGGCTGCGAAGGTACCAGTGCTGGTCGATGCCGGCATCGGCACGGCCAGCGAGGCGGCCTTCGCCATGGAGCTCGGCTGCGACGCGGTGCTGCTGAACAGCGCCATCGCGCATGCCGCCGACCCGGTGCGGATGGCGGTGGCGATGAAGCACGCGGTGATCGCGGGCCGCGCGGCCTTCCTCGCAGGGCGGATGCCACGCGACTACAAGGCCCATGCGTCGAGCCCGACGAGCGGCACGATTGGCGCCAGCACCGGCGCGGCGCCGGCGGCGTAGCTATTCCGTCACGCGGGTCGCGCTGGCCAGGAACGCCGGCGGCAGCGTGAGGCCCATCTCCCGCGCCACGCGCAGGTTCACCACAAGCTGCCGCTCGGTCACCACCTCCAGCCGCGGTCTCCCAGGATGGCAAGGCGCGACAGGCCGGGGATGGCTTGCTTCAGCAGTCGCATCTGCGCCGGCGCCTGGGCCGGGTCGAAGTTGGTAACGCCCGACATGTTCCCGCCGGGGCGCTCCGCATCGGCAAACAGGCCGAAGGCCACCGGGTCCAGCACGATGGTGAATAGCAGGGGAATGCTGGCCGAGGCCTGCCGCACGGCGTTGATGGAGACGGCGCCGGCCACCGCGACAAGGTCAGGCTGAAGTGCGATGAGCTCCGCCGCGAGTGCCGGAAGCCGGGCGGTATCGCCATTGGCGTGACGCGCATCGAGGTGGATGTTCTGGCCTTTCGCGTAGCCGAGCCGAACCATTTCCCGGTGAAGAAGGCGGCGTTCGGGTTGTCCGCCGTGACGGTGGTGAGAAAGCCCAGGCGCGGGCAGGCGGCCCGGCGCCTGCCCGACGGCCGGCCACGGCTTTTCCGGTTCCCGGACGCGCGACGGCTTGGAACTGGCCTGGCGCATCGGTTCAGGCGGCGCGGAACATCACCGGCGGTCCTGAGCCGCGCAATGGGTTTGGCCGCGAGGCCTTTCGGCTTGGCCTGGCGCGCGCGGCGCCAAGCCGCCCCGGCAGATTCGCTTGCCAAGCCGCCCCGGCAG
>JBBSCP010000362.1:0-4655 GCA_038250135.1 Acetobacterales bacterium
GAAAAGCCGGTCGGCCACCTGGCCGGACTCGTCGGGCTGGCACCGGCCGCACTGTCGCAGCACCTGGCCCGCATGCGCGACCTTCGCCTGGTCGAAACCAGGCGGGATGGCCAGGCGATATACTACCGCCTGGCCAGCCCGGAGGTCGTGGCGCTTCTGGAGACGCTCTACCGCCTCTACTGCACGCCGACCGCCAGCGATTGATCCTGCGCGGTCAGGCGGTCGAGCAGGGCGGCACGGTTGAAGGCGATGTCGGCGATGGTCAGATCGTCCAGAACCGAGAGAAACGCCCGCAAGGCGCGCTGCAACCCGCGCGAGAGGTGGCAGATTCCGAGCAGTGGGCAGGTGTTGGTCTCGGCGTTGAAGCACTCCACCAGATCGAGCGGCGCCTCGGTCCAGCGGATGATCTCGCCCACCGTGATCTGTTCCGCCGGGCGGGCGAGACGCATGCCGCCGCGCCGGCCGCGGGTCGCGTCGATGTAGCCGCGGCGGGACAGCTCGGCGGCCACCTTGACCAGATGCGCCTTGGAGATGCGATGGGCACGGGCGACGTCATCCACGGTCACGATCGCGGGTGCGCGCAGCGCGACGAATTGCAGGGTGCGCAACGCGAAGTTCGAATACTGGGTCAGACGCAAGGGGCATCCTTCACGAAATAATCTTCATGCAAGATATTGCTTTTTGAGCAGCCGGGCAATATCCTTCACCCCTCATGGTCTGCGCGGTGGGTCTGCCGAATGCCCGTGTCGGGCCGGGGGCGCTGACCGAGGGCGTTCGCCCCGCCCAGCCGCCAGAGATGGCGCGCCGGCTGATCGATTGCGCCACCACCGTGCTGCCGTTCTGATGATGGGCCGTCGGGGCCTTCCGCGCCGCTCGTGGCGCGCCAATCGAGATCATCGCCGGACCGACGCCGGGTTGGGCCGGACGGGTTCCTGCCGAGGGCGACATGGCCTTCTTCGACGGCAAATACCTGATGGGCGATTTCCTGGCGCAGTCCGGCGCCGCACTGGGTAGGGCCACGCGCACCACCCAATACCTGCGCCCCTCGGCCTTGCTGGTGCGGCCCAGGCGCCCACCCGCTTTGTCGGCGGCCCCTATAGATCCGTGGTCGCGCTCGTGCGGGCCGTTGCGCCGATCTCCGCTTGCGTCAGCGCGCCCGGAAAATGACACGCGACGCGGTGACCGGCTTTGTGGTCAACCAGCGGCGGCACCAGCGTCGCACAATGCGCTGCGGCGCGTGGGCAGCGTGTGCGAAAATGGCATCCGGAGGGTGGGCTGGCGGGATTCGGGACCTCGCCACGCAGCACAATGCGCGCGCGCCGAGCGGTCCCCGGCTCGGTGACCGCGGAAAGTAGCGCTTGAGTATAGGGGTGCTGCGGATCGCCGAAAATGGACGCCCGCGGCGCTGTCTCCACAATCCGGCCGAGATACATGACGGCTACTCGCGGCGCCATGTGCCGCACGGCGGCCAGGTTATGGCTGACGAACAGGCAAGCCAGGCCGAGCCGCGCCTGCAGGTCCGAAAGCAGGTTCAGCACTTGCGCCTGAATGGAAACGTCGAGCGCGCTGGTAGGTTCGTCGCAAACCAGGAAGGCCGGCTGCGTCGCCAGGGCGCGGGCGATGGCGATGCGCTGGCGCTGGCCACCGCTGAACTCATGCGGGTAACGATCTGCGTGTTCCGGCAACAGCCCGACCAGGCTCAACAGGGACACCACGCGGCCCGGCGCATCGCCCAAGCCGTGCACCGTCAGCGGTTCGGCCAGCAACTGCGCGACGCTCATGCGCGGGTTCAGGCTGCCATAGGGGTCCTGGAAGACGACCCCCATGTCGCGCCGCAGGCCGCGCATCGCGCGGTCGCCCAGATTGGTGATGTCGGCGCCACGAAAATGCAGCGTGCCGCCATCCGGCTCGACCAGCCGCAGCATCAGCCGGGCCAGCGTGGACTTTCCGCAACCGCTCTCGCCGACCAGGCCGAGCGTCTCGCCCTGGCCGATGGCGATGTCCACGCCCGCCACCGCCCGCACCCCGCCGGCGAAGGTCTTGGTCAGGCCACGACCCTCCACCAGCGGGCCCGTCATGCCAGGATGCATGCGGCCGAGGTGCCGCTTGGCAGGTGGCGCATCACCGGCTGTGCCGCCTCGCAGGCAGGCAGTGCGAGCGTGCAGCGCGGCGCGAAGCGGCAGCCGGGCGGGAAGTCGAGGGGCGAGGGCACCACGCCGCCGATCGCCGGCAGGGGCCCGAGCGGCCCGGTGAGGCTGGGGATCGAGGCCAGCAACGCCCTTGTGTAGGGATGGCCGGGCGTCGCGAACATCGCCTGCGCGGCGCCGGCCTCGGCCACACGGCCGGCGTAGAGCACCACCACCCGCTCGCAGATATCCGCCACCACCCCCAGATCATGGGTTATCAACAGCACGGCCATGCCCAATTCCCGCCGCAACCCACGCAGAAGATCCAGGATGCCGGCCTGGACCGTGGCATCCAGCGCCGTCGTCGGTTCGTCCGCGATCAGCAGGCGCGGCCGGCAGGCCAGCGCGATGGCGATCATCGCGCGCTGGCGCATGCCGCCGGAAAGCTGGTGCGGATATTCCTCCACCCGTCGGTCGGCGGCGGCGATCTCCACCAGTCGCAACAGCGCCACCGCCTCCCGCCAGGCGGCGCGGCGGTGCATGCCGCGGTGGTGGCGCAGCACCTCGGCGATCTGCTCGCCGATGGTCAGGACAGGGTTCAGCGAGGCGGCGGGATCCTGGAAGATCATCGCCATGCGGGCGCCGCGCAACTTCGCCATGTCGCGCTCCGGCAGCGCCGTGATGTCGGCGTCCTCGAAGCGGATCTGCCCGGCGGCGATCCGCCCGCCGGGCGGCAGCAAGCCCATCACGGCGAGTGCGGTCATGGACTTGCCGCTGCCGCTTTCGCCGACCACGCCGAGCATCTCGCCGGCCGCGATCGCGAAGGACACATCTTCCAGCACGCGGGTCGTGCCGAAGCTGACGGCAAGGTCGTGAAGCGCGAGAAGCGTCATCGGACGGCGGTCCGCAAGCGCGGGTCCAGCGCATCGCGCAGCCCGTCGCCCATCAGGTTCAGCCCGAGCACGGTCATGGCGATGGCAACACCCGGCACCAGCGAGATCCAGGGCGCTTCCTGGATGTAGTCACGACCTTCGGCGATGATGCCGCCGAAGGTCGGTGTCGGCGGTGGCGGCCCGACGCCGAGGAAGCTCAGCACCGCCTCTGCCAGGATGGCCAGCGCGAAGACATAGGTCTGCTGCACCACCAGTGGCGCGACGGCGTTTGGCAGAATATGGCGTAGCAGCACGCGCGCCGGCGAAGCGCCGATGGCGCGCGCGCCCTCGACGAAGGGGAACTCGCGCACCACCAGCACGCCCGCGCGCATCACCCGCGCGGTTCGCGGCACGTAGGCGATGGACAGCGCCAGGATGACGTTGAACTCCGACGGGCCGAGCGCGGCGGCCAGCGCGATCGCCAGCAACACGGCGGGGAAGGCCATCAGCGCATCCATGAAGCGCATGAGCACGTCGTCCAGCCGCCGCACGAAGCCGGCCAGCGCGCCGATCAACCCGCCGAGCAGCGCCGTCAGCACCGCCACCCCCAGGCCGATGCGCAGCGAGACCTGGCCGCCATAAAGGGTGCGCGACAGCACGTCCCGCCCGAAGCGGTCCGTCCCCAACCAGAAGGCCTCCCCAGGTGCCACGAACCGCGTGCGGAAATTGTTGCGCATGGGGTCATAGGGCGCCAGCCAGGCGGCGAAGACGGCACTGGCCACCACCAGCCCGAACAGCACGAAACCCCAGCGGAAGGATGGGTGCGCCAGCAGGCGGGCGAAAGCCCCTGGCGGCTTGCGGCGTTCAGCGCCGGCCATGGCGAATCCGCGGGTCGAGCCAGGCGTACAGCAGATCGACCAGCAGGTTGACCACGACGAAGATCGTCGCCGTCAGCAGCAGCCCGCCCTGGATCACCGGGTAGTCTCGCCGCTGGATGGCGCCGACGATCAGGCGGCCGACGCCGGGCAGGCTGAACACGCTCTCGATCACCACCGTGCCGCCGAGCAGTACGCCGCAGGCGATGCCGGCCACCGTCACGACCGGGATCAGCGCATTGCGCAGCGCATGCCGCACCACCACCACCCAGCCGGGCATGCCCTTCGCGCGGGCGGTTCGCACGTAGTCCTGGTGCAGGACTTCGAGCATTGCGGCCCGCGTCATCCGCGCGAACAGCCCGATCTGCGACAGCGCCAGGGTGGCGGCGGGCAGCACCATGCTGCGCGCCCAACCCAGCGGATCTTCCCCGAAAGCGACGTAGCCCCCGGTCGGCAGCCAGGCGAACTGCACCGCGAAGACATAGACGAAGACCAGCCCGAGCCAGAAATCCGGCACCGAGAAGCCGATCAGCGCCGCGCCCATGGCAGCGCGATCAGCGCCGCCGCCGGCCCGTACCGCTGCCAGCACGCCCAACGCGATGCCGACGACCATGGCGATCAACAGCGAAAGGAAGGTAAGACCGAGCGTCACCGGCAGCCGTTCGACGATGGCCGCCGCGACGCCCTGGCGGAGCAGGATGCTCTCGCCGAGATCACCGCGCGCGAGCGCCCCGTACCAGCCGATCAGTTGTTCGTGCCAGGGCCGGGTCAGGCCAAGCCGC
>JBBSCP010000363.1:0-4624 GCA_038250135.1 Acetobacterales bacterium
GGCGCTGGCGTGCGCGATGCCTCGGCCGCAGAACTCGCCGCCGCCATCACGCCGCGGACGGCTGGGGTGCTCTGGGTGGCGCAGCCCTGGTCGGAGCCGCCTTTGGCCGAGGTGGTGGCGGTGGCGCATGCGGCCGAGCTTCCGGTGCTGGTGGATGCCGCCGCGCAATTGCCGCCGCAATCCAACCTGCGCGCCTTTCTCGATGCCGGCGCCGACCTCGTGTGCTTCTCCGGCGGCAAGGCGATCGGCGGGCCGCAGGCCTCGGGCATCCTGGCGGGGCGGCGCGACCTGGTGGCTTCCGCGCTGTTGCAGATGCTCGATCTCGACCTGCCGGCCGCGCAGTTCCGCCTGCCGCCGGCCTTCGCGGGCAATACGGCGCTGCCCTACCTGCCGCATCACGGCATCGGCCGCGCCTGCAAGGCGGGCAAGGAGGAGATCGTCGGCCTGATCGTCGCGCTGCGGCGCTTCGTGGCCGAGGGCGACGCCCCCCGCGCCGCGCGTCTGCGCGCCATGCTGGAGGTGGTACGTGAAGCGCTTGGCGACCTGCCTGCCGAGATCACCAAGGGCCCGCTACCGCTGCTTCTGCTCCGCCCGCGCGACGCTCGCGCCGCCGAGGCTGCGCTCCGGGCGCGGCGCGTGCATGTCGGCGCGGGGCGGCTGCGGGAGGGGGTGCTGGTGGTGAACCCGCTGGCGCTCGCCGAGCACGACCTTGCGCCGCTCGCCCAGGCGCTATGCGAGAGCTGTCCCTAACGCGAGCAGGCGGCGCCGCCCAGCACGCAGAATTTGGCACAATGCGGGTGGTTCAGCGCCACGTCGCGGGATGCCTCGGCCAGCGTCGCGCCGAGTTCGAATTGCTTGTCGTAGGGCAGCAGCGTGCAGGCCACCACGGCAGGTGCCGCGGCACCCTTGCGCTTCACCACCATGCGCGATGTGGCGCACATCACGCTCTCGGGCGATTTGCTTAGGATGCCCCAGCAGGCGGTGGTGATCTCGGGCACATCGAGGGCGGCATTCATCTCGGGGAACAGCATCAGCGCGGCAGGGTCCTCCGCGTCGATCGGGATGGCGTGTTCGGCGAAAAGTCGGGCAAAACCCTGGCGCATCGCCGCCTCCGACTGCCCGTCGAAGCCGGCGCGGCCGGCGACATGCACAACGAAACCCTGGCGCGCGAGCCAGACCAGCCCCTCCAGCGCCTGGGCAAAGCTGCCCGCGCCGCGCTCCATGTCGTGTGGCGCGGACTCATGGTGGTCGAGGCTGACGCGCAGGATCAGCCGATCGGCCCCGAAGCGCGCCTTCAGCGCGAGCAGCACCGCGCGGTAGCGCTGCATCGGCTTCATGGCGTTGGTCAGCACCAGCGCGCGGAGCCCGGCCGGCCGGCCGAGCACCTCGGCCAGCATCGCCGGCAGCGCCGGATTCATGAAGGGCTCGCCGCCGGTGAAGCCGATCTCGCGCAGGGGCAGCGCGCTGGCAGCCGCCTCATCGAGGTAGCCGGCCACCTCGGCGGCGCTGAGATAGACCAGCGCATCGTTGCGTGGGCTGCTCTCGATGTAGCAGGCGGCGCAGGTGATGTTGCACAGCGTGCCAGTGTTGAACCAGAGCGTCTCGAGCCCCGCCAGCGCCACGGAGGCCCGCGCCTCGCCCTTTGCCGTCACGCGCGGGTCGCGGAATTTGGCAGGGTCGAGGGGTCGAGTGGGGGCAAGGCTGCGGACGGACAAGCGGAGGCTCCTTCGCGGGGGCGTGACGCCTCCGCTACCGCTTCGCCGCGCCCGCCGCCAGGGTTACGGTGTTAAAGCACGAAATCCGCTGCCGTCAGCGTGCCGCCCGTCACGACATTGAAGGTAACACTGATGCCGCTGCCGCCGCTGGTGGTGACCACCGCAAAGGCCGGGCTGCTGCCCGTGCCCCCGCCGCCGTAGGCGATGTCGAGATCCTCGAAACCCGCATAGCCGAAGGCGCTCAGATCCATCAGATCCTGGCCCTGGGTGAAGTCCTGGAGGCTGTCCTGGCTGTGGCCGGGCGCGAAGATGAACACATCCGTGCCGCTGCCACCGAAATACACCTGCGCGCCTGCGCCATCGATGAAGGTGTCGGCGTTCTCGGTGCCGTAGAAATCCTCGAACTCGAACATGGCATTGGCCGGGCCGCCATCGAAGGAAAGCGTCCCCGCCGCCACATCGACCCGCGCGCCGAAGCCATGGAAGCCCGTCAGGTCGAGCGCATCGTCGCCGCTGCCACCGATGAAAGTGTTGCCGCTGAACGCCAGCACATGCACCCCGCCATCGAAATAGGCGGCGAGCTGCAGCGTGTCCTCGCCACCGCTCAGCACGACGGTGTTGTTCAGGAAGGCGATGGTCGCGCTGCCGCGCGCGCCCGCCACGCCATCCAGCCCGGCCACGCCGGCATGGCTGGTGGTGGTGATGCCGCCGCCCTCCGCCGCCTCATCGATGCCGATCTCGGTGCTGGCGAGGCCGCCCGCCCCGCCCGCACCGCCGGTCGCCGCGGCTTCCAGCCGAATGAGGTTGACGGAGGGGTCGTTGCCGGCCGGATCGAGGTTGACGTCGCTGATCTCCGCCCGCGCATCGCCGCCATTACCGCCCTTTCGGCCATTGCCGCCGATGTCCCGGCCGGTGTCGATATTGATCACGAAGAAGGGCTCGGCGCCGCCGGTGACTTCCTCGGTGACGCTGGTCTGGTTGGTGCCGGGCGTGCCGCCGGCGCCGCCAACCCCGCCCGCGCCGCCCGTCGCCCGGGCGACGATTGTCCAGCCCATGTCGGTGGAGGCCAAACCGAGGATGTCCTTGGCCCTGGCTGTCGCGTCGCCGCCCCGTCCGCCGGCCCCACCCGCCCCCCCTTCGCCGCCATCGCGGCCATCGGTCAGGTCGGCGTCGAAGGCGCCGATGCCGCCGGCGCCACCCGCCCCGCCCGACGCGCCGGCCCCGCCGGTCGCTTCCAGGACCAGGGTGACGTCCATGGCGGCGGTCGCGCTGCTGCCGTAGTCGACCAACTCCGCCAGCGCCGCGCCACCCGGCCCGCCGGACCCGCCTCCACCCCCGGCGCCGCCGCTGCCGGTGGTATCGGCCACGCCATCCACCACCAGGCCGGAGCCATCTTCGACCACGGTGAGGTCGGTTTCGAAGGCGCTGTCGCCGCCGGCCTCGCCCGCGCCGCCAGACCCGCCCCCGCCCGCCAAGGCAGTGATTTCCAGGCTGGCCGCGTCGCGCAGCGGCGATCCCGGATTGCCGAGCGCCACGTCATAGCCGCTTGCCCGCACGGTCGCATTGCCACCGGCCTCGCCGCCATTGCCCCCGGCGCCATCCTCGCCGTCGGCCACGCTGCGCGTGTCGAGCGGCGAGCCGAAGATATACGTCTCGAGCCCGTCGGCGCCGCCGGACACGCCTTCCCCGCCGGCCGCGCCGGCGCCACCCGTGACGCTGCCGCTGCGAGTCACAACGTCGGCCAGCGAGGTGCCGGCGACGTCGTCTTCGTCGGTATAGAGGGTGCGGATGATGGAATTGCCCGGTTCGGCGACGAAGCTGCGATCCTCGACGATCGTCACCGGGATTTCGGCGGCGAAGACGAAGTCGCTGGCGTCGAGTTCGGCCAG
Source organism: Acetobacterales bacterium (assembly GCA_038250135.1). GTDB lineage: Bacteria > Pseudomonadota > Alphaproteobacteria > Acetobacterales > Acetobacteraceae > Falsiroseomonas. The sequence continues at coordinate 3,605 of JBBSCP010000363.1, forward strand.
CGTGGCGCCGATCAGCAGGGTGCGCGAGCCCGGCGCGACTTCGAGCCGCAAGCCATTCGCCACTTCGCTCGCCACGGCGAGCAGCGCCGCGATGCCGGTGATGCCGAAGGCGCTGACGTCGAGCAGATCCTCGCCATCCACAAAATCCATCACGCGGTCGATGCCGTCGCCGAGGATGAAGGTATCGGCGCCGGCATCGCCCTGCAGGCGGTCGTTGCCCGCTCCGCCATCGAGCGTGTCGGCGCCGACGCCGCCGAACAGCCGGTCATCGCCGCCGCCGCCGCGCAGCAGGTCAATGCCGGCCCCGCCCTGGAGCTTGTCCTGGCCCTCGCCGCCGTTGAGCGTGTCGCGGCCATCGTCGCCGCGCAGGTCATCGTCGCCCGCACCGCCAGTGAGGCCATCATTGCCGAACCCGCCGCGCATCGTATCGGCCCCGGCGCCGCCCGTGAGCGTGTCGGACGCGATGCTGCCGACGAGATGGAACGTGGTGGCGGAGGTCAGCGCCGAGGCATCGACCAGGGCCTGCGCGCCAGCCAGGCGCAGGTCGATGGCATTGCCGAAGGCGGCAGCAGCCAGGCCGCCGAGTGTGACGTTGAAATCCGTAACGAAGCTCGGCGCCTGCAAGCGCAGCACCTCAAAGCCGGTCATGCCGGCGAAGGCCGCATCGGTGATCGGCACCAGCGCGGCATTGCGGATTACCAGATGATCCAGGCCGGCGCCGCCTTCCTGCGCCTGGCCCGGCACCAGCAGGCCTGCGGTGCCGGTGGTGACGAACAAATCATCCCCCGCCGTGCCGGTCTGGCCAAGCGGCGCTCCGGTGGTGCCATTGATGATGAAACGTGCCATGGGAGCCCCACCTGCGCGATTTCGAAACGACATACGCTAGGCGCGAAAATGCGGCGGGTCCAGCCGCGGCCCGGTTGGGCAGCGGGCGGGCCGGCATGCGGATGGCGGGATTCGAACCCGCACTCCCATGCAGGAAGCAGATTTTAAGTCTGCTGCGGCTACCCTTTCGCCACA
>JBBSCP010000364.1:0-4621 GCA_038250135.1 Acetobacterales bacterium
GCAGTGGGTAATCGGGCAGCGCCTGCGCGTCATCGAGGTTCCGCACGGCGCGGCGGAGCCGCACATTCTGCGGCTGGAGGGAGGAGAAAACGCCGCGCGCCACGCTTTCGCGCGCCCCTTCCAGCACCGGGATGCGGTCCAGGATCAGTGTCGCATCCACCTCGCTGGCGCGCGTCATTTCCACCAGATGGCCGAGCAGGCCGAACCCCGTGACGTCGGTGGCGGCGCCCACCTCATGTGCCGCCAGCACCTCGGCAGCGCGGCGGTTGGACGCGCACATGTGCAGGATCGCCGCCTGCACCCAGCGGGCACGCGCCAGGCCACGCATATCGGCCGCCAGCAGCGTGCCGGTGCCGATCGGCTTGGTCAGGATCAGAGCGTCGCCAGGCCGCAGCCCGCCCTTGCGCAGGAAGTTCTCCCGCGCGACCAGGCCATTGACGGCGAAGCCCAGCGACAATTCTGCGCCTTCGCTGGTATGGCCGCCGACCAGCGCGCAGCCGGCCTCGCGCAGGATCGCGTTGGCGCCGGCCATCATGGCGGAGAGTTCGGCTTCGACCTTGGCTTCCAGGCCGTAGGGGATGGTGGCGATGGCCAGCGCGGTCTGCGGTTCGCCGCCCATTGCGTAGATGTCGCCCAGCGCGTGGTTCGCCGCGATCATGCCAAAGCGCCAGGGGTCGTCCACGATGGCGCGGAAGTAGTCCACGGTCTGCACCGACAGCCGGGGCCCACCGGTATCCACCACCGCGGCGTCGTCGGGTGCGGCGAGGCCGACCAGCACTTCGGGCCGGGGAAACGGCTCGATGTTGCCCAGCGCGCGCGACAGCACGGTGGCGCCGACCTTGGCACCGCAGCCGCCGCAGCGCATGGCGATGGCGGAGATATCGCGCAACGCCGCCTTGTCGGCCAGCGGCGAGGCCGGCCCCGTGGCCGGCGCCGCCATCTCGGGCAGGTCGCGGAAACGGCGCATGAAGCGGCGGTCGATCCAGTCCTTCCAGCGCCACGCCCAGGCGCCGCCGAAGACCAGGCCGTTGCGCGTGCCGATGGCGTAGGGCCCGCCGGTGGACACCAGATACAGCGCGTCGTCCTGCGGCTTGTAGGGGCGCAGCGCGGTGCCGGTCAGCGTGGCACGGATGTTGGCGGCCACCACCGGCCCGGCGCGCACGGCATAGACGCCACTTCGGGGGATCGGTTCCGGATCGAAGGCGATGGTGTCGCCGGCGGCGAAGATGTCGTCCCGGCCCACCGCGCGCAGCATCGCATCCACGCGCAGAAACCCGTTCGCATCGAGTGCCAGGCCGGTATCTGGCAGCCACGCGGCAGGTGCTGCCTGCGTGGTCCAGAGAATTTCGTCGGCTTCGATGCGCCTGCCATCGGCCAGCAGCACCGCCTGCGGTTCCACCGCGACCACCCGCGCGCCGGTTTCCACCGCAATGCCGCGCTCGGCGAGCACTGCGCGGAAGCGTGCGCGGAATGTCTCGGGGAAGCTGCCCAGGATATCCGCCCCACCGGCCACCAGCGTGAAGCGCATTCCGGGCGCCAGCTGCCGCAGGCCGTACTCGGCCGCCAGCAGGAGTTCGACGCCACCTGCGCCGCCGCCCACCAACAGCACATGGCGCGAACTTCCCTCCACCACGCGCGCGCGCAGCGCTTCGAAGCGTGGCAGGAAACTGTCTATCGGCTTCACCGGTAGCGCGTGTTCGGCGGCACCGGGCACGGTGGCGGTATTCGGCCGCGATCCGATGTCGAGCGACAGCAGATCATAGGCAACCGCCGGCCGGTCGCGGCAGATCACCCGCCGGTTGGCGACGTCAATGCCGACTGCCTCGTCCTGATACAGTCGTGCGCCGGCGAAGCGCGCCAGCGGGCCGGTATCGATCAGGATCTCGTCGGCCGTGTAGTGGCCCGCGACATGGCCGGGCAGCATGCCGGAATAGGGCGTATCCACCTCGCGCGTGATCAGCGTCAGCCGCACGCCGGGGATCGGCTTCATGCCGAAATTGCGCAGCACCGCGACATGCGCATGGCCGGCGCCGAGCAGCACCACATCCTTGACGACGGGGCCATCATTCATGCGCATGTCTGCACGCTCCTGCTCTGGACGTCATCGGCCGAGAGGCGGACCGGGCGGTTCTCCACCCGCAGGCGCCGGCGCAGCCAGCGCGACAGCGTATCCACGCCGATCGAGAGCAGCCCCGTGACGATGATCAGCACCACCGCCGTATCCAACCGCAGCTCGGTGATCGCGGCATCGATGAAGTATCCCAGGGTCACCACGCCGAGGATGCCGAAGATGGCACTTTCGCGCATGATGATCTCCCAGCGGTAAAGCGCATAAGCAAGGAACTGGCCATAGAGCCGCGGCACTGTTTCATAGGCATAGAGGTCGAGCCCGCGCGGCGCGTCAGGCCGATAAGGCAGCGCGTCAGCGTGGCGACCTAGAAGATAGCCGATGATACCGCCATTGTGCAGCGCCAGCGCGATCGCCGCTGGCAGCATCGAGGGCCCGAGCGTCTGCAGCAGGACGTAGGCCAGCATGTATTCCGGCGTTGAGCGCAGCACCACAAGTGCTACGCGCCCCACCGGCTGGCCGGCACGGCCGGCGAAGCGGCGGCAGACCAGCGGGAAAAGCAGCAACGCGAGGATGCCGCTGGCGACCAGCGCGATCTGTGAGAGGATCAACGTGTTCACCACCCCGGGCAGCGCCTGGGTATAGAGGATCGCCCATAGCCAGGCGGCGAAGGCCACCCAGCTGGCGGGATCGCCGAGGTCGGCGTTGCGCAGTGGACGCGGCACGATGTCGGTGCCGAGGAAACGCGCCATGTTCGACCAGATGCTGTCGCCCGCGATCGGCTCGGTCAGCCACAGGATCGCCAGCACGCTCGCCGCCAGCAGAAAGGGCAGCGTCGCCGGGCGCACCCAGAGCCGGCGCGTGCCGATCAGGAGGTAGAAGACCAGCACAAGCGCGGCTGCCTCCGCGTATCGCCCCTGGCGGAAGTAGGTTTCGAGCTCGAACCCCATGGTCGGCAGGCCGATGAAGCCCAGCACCAGCGTCGAGCGCATGCCGCATTCGAAGCGGTAGAGCAGGTAGGTGCCGAAGGGTCCGGCGAGCACCGGAATGCGCGCATAGGCGAAGCGGGAGACCGTGTCGGTGCCTGCCGGCAGGACGCGGTCGGCCGCGAGATCGGCTTCCTCGATGATTTCGGAGAAGACCTTGGCGAAGATGCCGGCATAGGGGATGGCGATGGCCAGGATGCCGGTGAGCGGCGACAGGCCCGTCACCTGGATCAGCAGCAGCGCCCAGAACAATTCATGCACCGAGCGCATCGCCGCCGCCAGCGCGCGCACCGCGCGCAGGCGTGCGAAGACCAGCGCCAGCAGCAGCCCCGCCACGGCCCCGGACGCCATGCCCAGCATGGCAAATGCGACCGTGAGCACCACGCTGGCCCCGGCGATCGCCAGCAGGTCGGGGCGGATGATTCCGGCGAACAGCCGGGTCAATTCAAGCCAGGGATCGGGGCCGGAGACCGCCAGGTCGGCAATCGGCAGTGCCGCCAGCGCGGCCAGCAGGAACCAGCGCGTGGCGCCGGCATAGCCGAGGCGCGCGGGTTCAGCCATAAAACGGCAGCAGATCCGCGATGGTCAGTGAAGCGGCCGGCGAATCCAGCACGATGCGGCCCTGATCGAGTACGATGATTCGCTGCGCATGCGCCAGCGCCAGGCCGATATCGTGCATCGCCAGCACCATGGTTTCATGGCGTGCCGCAAGGCGCCGCAGCACCTCCGCACCCTGCACGCGATCCAGCGCCGAGACCGGTTCGTCGCCCAGCACCACCGGCCGGCCGTTGTACAGCGCGCGCGCCACCGAGACGCGCTGCTGCTGCCCGCCGGACAGCGCCCCGGCGCGGCGGAACAGGTATTCCTCCATGCCGACACCCTCCAGCACGGTGCGCACGGCTGCCACCTCGGCGCGTGCGGGGAAGGCGAGCATGCGCAGGTTGCGCGCGGCGGAGTGCCGATCCAGCCGGCCCATATAGACGTTGTGGAAGACACTTAGCGTACCAACCAGCGCGGCCGCCTGGGGGATCAGCGCCGCGCGGTCATCCAGGCGCTGGAACAGCAGATTGAGCAACGTGGATTTGCCAGCACCCGACCGGCCGAGCACGGCCACGTGCTCGGCCGGGCGCAGCGACAGGTCGAGGCCGCTGAGCACCGCTTTGCCGGCATAGCCCGCGCTCGCGCCGTGCAGTTCGATCAGCGGTGATGGCGACACCTAATCGAGCAGGCCAAGGGCGCGCGCGGCGGCTTCCATGGGCGCATATTCGCTGTTGGCGGAGGGGATGAAGCGCTCGCGCGGGAAAACGTTCAGGATCGCCGGATCGTTGATCGCCAGCAGCGCGGCGCGCACCCGTTCCTTGAAGCCGGCGCCGAAGCGGCCGTCCACATCGCCGCGGATGGTCCAGTTGTAGTTGGGGAAGCGCGGGGTCTGCCAGATCACCCGCACGCGCGCATCATCCACGCGGCCCTGCTGGCGCTCCAGGTCGAACACGGTGAAATCCAGCGCACCGACCTCGAAGGCGCCGGACTGCACCACCTGGATGGTGCGCGAATGATCGCCCGAGAA
>JBBSCP010000365.1:0-4615 GCA_038250135.1 Acetobacterales bacterium
GAACTGCCCGGTGCTCTTCGCGTTGATGCGGAAATAAGTGCTGAGCTCCATCGGGCAGCGAACGCCCTTGGGGATGTAAACGAAGCTGCCATCGGTGAAGACCGCGCTGTTCAGCGCCGCGTAGTAATTGTCGCCCTGCGGCACGACGCTGCCGAGGTATTCGCGCACCAGTTCGGGATGCGTTTGCACCGCCTCGCTGATCGCGCAGAAAACGATACCATCCTTCGCCAGTCGCTCCTTGTAGGAGGTTGCGACCGAGACGCTGTCAAACACCGCATCGACCGCGATCGGCATGCGCCCTTCGGCCGGCGTGTCGCCCGCGCCCTCGACACCAGCGAGGATCGCCTGCTCCTTCAAGGGGATGCCAAGCTTCGCATAAGTCTTGAGCAGCTCGGGATCGACCTCATCCAGCGATTTCGGCCCCTGCTTCGGCGCGGCGTAATAGTAGGCGTCCTGGAAATCGATCGGCGGATGGCTGACGGCGGCCCAATGCGGTACTTCCATCGTCAGCCAGTGCCGATAGGCCTTGAGTCGCCAGTCGAGCAGCCAAGCGGGCTCCTTCTTCTTCGCGCTGATGAAGCGAACGATATCCTCGCTCAGCCCCTTCGGCGCGAACTCCATTTCGATGTTCGTCTCGAAGCCCCACTTGTAGCCGGAATCCGTGACAGCCTGGACGGTTTCGAGAGTTTCGGTGATGGCGGGCATATCGGGTCCTACTCGGCGAAGGCGGCAGAGATGGGCAGCGGCACCAGGGCGGCAAGCATCCGCGGTGCCGGGGTAGAGATCTCGCTCACCATGATGGCGGAAAGCGCATCGCGGATCGCGGCATTCACCGGGTCCCAGCGACCGCGTACGGGGCAGATGTTCTCGGCCTCACACAGACCGAAGCCGCCATCGACACAGGCGGTCAGCGCGATCGGCCCATCCATCGAGACGATCACCTCGGACAGCGACACTGAGGAGAGCGGCCGCAGCAATCGATAGCCGCCCCGCGCCCCGCGAAGCCCCTCGACGAGTGCAGCCTGCGAGAGCATCTTGAGAACCTTCGCCACCGTGGGCTCGGCGATTCCCGTGCCCAAGGCTAGCCCGGGAGCGGTTTGCACGCCGCCTTCGGCTTCCAGGCGGCTCAGCACCACTACCGCATAGTCGGTGAATTTCGAGACCCGCAGCACGCGGTCACCTCTCCTGAAAGTTAAAGTGGACCCCCAAGGTCCAGATTGCAGATGCGCCTGCCGATGCCCGAAGTCAAGTACGCGCACGGCTTGCTCAACAGCCCGCCCGGCGCCACGATCTGCCAGCCACCAGGGAACATCGCGAACCATGCCCAATCTGCGCACCGATGACGGCGTCAGCCTGCATTACGAGGAGGCCGGCACCGGCGCGCCCATGGTCTTCGTGCATGAATATGCTGGCGACCATCGCAGCTGGGAGATGCAGATGCGCTTCTTCGCCCGTCGCTATCGCTGCATCACCTTCGGCGCCCGCGGCTACCCGCCAAGCGAGGTGTCCGCCGACCCCGCGAAGTACAGCCAGGACCGCGCGACGGACGATATCGCGGCCGTCATCACGGGCCTCGGACTGGGCCTCACGCATGTCGTCGGCCTGTCGATGGGCGGCTTCGCCACGCTGCACATGGGCCTGCGCCACCCTGCGCTCTGCCGTAGCCTGGTCGCTGCCGGCGTCGGCTACGGCGCCGCGCCGGGCAAGACCGCACAGTTCCACGCCGAAACCGATGCGGCCATCGCCCGCATCCGCGCCGAGGGCATGGACAAGTTCGGCCTGACTTACGGCCGCGGCCCGACCCGACTGATCTTCGAGGAGAAGGATTCCCGAGGCTATGCTGAGTTCATGCAGCAGCTCACGGAGCATTCAACCGAGGGTTCGGCGCTGACCATGAACGGCGTGCAGCGCCGCCGGCCGAACCTGTTCGACCTGAAGGATGGCTTCGCCAGGATGACCGTGCCGACCCTGGTGATCGCCGGCGATGAGGACGACCCGACGCTGGAGGCCAGCATCTACCTCAAGCGCACCATTCCGAGCAGCGCGCTGCTGGTGCTGCCGAAATGCGGCCACACCATGAACCTCGAAGACCCCGACGCGTTCAACCGTGCCGTGCTGGACTTCGTGACGCAGGTCGATGGCGGCACCTGGCGCAACCGGATTCCCGCCAGCCTCGCCGGCGGGATCATCGCGGCCGCCGAGAAGTAGCGCCTACAGCAAATCCGGTCACTCCAACCCAATGTGACCGGATTTCGTGGCGCAGATTCAATAGCTTCCGGAGCCTGAGACCGATCCGAGAGGATCGATCGTGCTCTAGCCGGGGGTCTGCCCGGAAGCCTCGATCAGGGGCTTCCAGCGGGCGATTTCGGCGCGCCAGAAGGCCTGCGCGCCCGCTGGGGAGGTGCGCTCACCAGAAGCGGGTTTGCTGCCGAGGTCGAGCAGGCGGCGGCCCAGATTCTCGTCTCGCAGCGTGGCCAGCAGCGCCAAGTTCAGGCGTTGCACCACCGGGGCGGGTGTGCCGGCCGGCGCAAACAGCATGTTCCACCCGGACATGCGCATCTCCGGCAGCCCGGCCTCCGCCGTCGTCGGTACCTCTGGCAGGGCGGTGGCGCGCTCGGGGGCGCTTATTGCGTAAGCGCGAATCGTGGCGCTGCGGATCTGCTCGGCATTGTTGGTCGTCTGATCGCAGCCGAGGTCGAGCGTGCCGGACATCAGGTCGTTCATCACCAGCGCATTGCCGCGATAGGGCACCAGCGTTACCGGCGTGCCGATGGCGGACATCAGCAGCAGGCTGCACAGATGGCTGGTGGAGCCCACGCCGGCATTGCCGAGGTTGAGCCGCATACCCTCGCGCCGCACCACCGCCACCATCTCCGCCAGGTTGGCGGCGGGGAAGCTGCGCCGTGCAATGATCGCCATCGGCACCTCATTCACCAGGCCGATCGCTTCCAACGCCGTGGGTTCGAAGCTGAGGTTGCGCAGCAGCGTCGGGATGGTCGCCTGGGCGAGGCTGCCGAACAGGATCACGTGCCCATCCGGTCGTGCTGCCGCCACGCGCCCCTGCCCGATCGAGCCACCAGCGCCCGATGCATTCTCCACCACCACCGGCTGGCCGAGCTCGGCGGCCAGCGCCGGCGCGATGAGGCGTGCCACGACATCCGCCGGCCCGCCCGGCGCGAAGCCGACGACCATCGTGACGGGGCGAGAAGGGAAGGCGGGCGGCGCGCTGCCCTGCGCGGCGACGGCGCCGGCAAAGCCGACCGCAAGAATGATTGCGGGCAGGCCCCTGCGCGTGATCCTGAACATGAAAACCCTCCTGCTTGTTGGGCCGGAGGGTTGCAGGATCAGGCCGAAATGCAAGGGGCGGAAGCGCCGCCCCCCTCTCAGACCCCGCCCTAGATCATCACGCGCCCAGCCGCCGCGGCGGCGAGCGGCGCCGTCCAGATCACCTGCGCGGGTGTGACGTCGCGCGACAGGCGGTTCATCCCGCGCAGCTGGTCGATGGCGAGCTGGATGTTGCTGACGCTATCTGCCGTCAGGTTCATCTTGTATTCGACCTTGGTCATCAGATCGGCAATGAAGGCGCGATCCTGCCGCAGAAAACGCGCCACCTGCGCCGCGGCCTCGGCCGGATTGCTGGAGATGAACTCCTGGGCCGCGATCAGGCTTCGCATGAAGCGCGCTGTCGCGTCGGCGTTGCCCTCGGCCCAGGCCTTGTTCATGTAGATGAAGTTGCGCACGATTTGAATCTGGTCGTTCGAGACCAGGATCTTCGTATTTGGAATGGCGCGAATGGCGCGCGTCGGCCAAGGCTCCCAGACCGCGAAGGCGTCGATGTTGCCGCGCTCCAGCGCCGCAACCATCTCCGGCGCTTCAACATTGACGATGGTGTAGTCGGCCGGGTTGAGGTTGAGCTTCGAGACGACACTCAGCCAGAAAGTCTCGCTGCCCGTGCCGCGCGCCACACCCACGCGCTTGCCTTTCAGCCCCTCCATGTTCTCGATGTTGCGGGCGAGCACGCTGATCCAGCGCAGCAGCGCCGTACCCTCGGCCACCGCGACGACGTTCGGATCGACCAGATGCGCTGAGACGCCGGCCTGCTCCGCGCCATAGGCGGAATTGATCTGATTGCCGATCAGGAAAGCAACCATGGCGGAACCGGACGGGCCTGTGTTCACCGTGACGTCTAGGCCGTTGCGCGTGAAGAACCCACCTTCGCGCGCCACGTAATAGGGCGCGAAGGAGGGATCGACGCCGGTCGCAATCGTCATCTTGATCGGCGCGCCCTGCGCAAAAGCGGACAGCGGCAGCGCGGCCACGGCACCGGCTGCGAGAATGTGGCGGCGGTTGAGCATGATTTGGTTCTCCTTGTTTTGGTTCACATGGTCGGGTTGAAGCGGCCCGCGAAAGCGCGGATCAGCAAGCGAAACACGCGATCCGTCGCGAAGCCGAGCAGGCCGAGCGAGATGAGGGCCACGAAGATGTCCTCCACCTGCATGAACAGCCGCGCATCCCACAGCATCTTGCCGAGGCCGTCATTGCTCGCGACGAGCTCCGCCGCGACGATGGTGACGAAGGCGTTGGCCATGGCGAGGCGCATGCCGGTCAGGATGTA
>JBBSCP010000366.1:0-4611 GCA_038250135.1 Acetobacterales bacterium
CCTGGATGGCGCAGGCCCAGGCGAAGGGCGCCGAGATTCATCTGCACAACCTCGGCATGGCGCGCATCAAGGGCGATCTGCGCTGGCTGGATGATCGCGCGCGCAAGGTGATCGCGACGCTGGGCAGCTTCACCGTGCGTGACTATGTCAGCTTCGAAATGGTGGCCGAGGCCGCACTCGGCCGCCTGCCGCGCCTGACCTTCTTCCCCGAGGCCGACATCCCGGCCGAGTCCGGCCTCGCCACCGCCTTGTTGCCGCGAGAGGGACAAAAGCTGCTCGGCCTGTCCATCATCGGCACGCGGCATATGCATTCCTGCCTGCAGGGCGACGCCGCGCGCGTGCGCGACACGCTGGCGCCCTTCGCTGACCACGCCATCGTGCCGATCATCAGCACCGTCCACAGGGACAGCGCCGAGGAGGACGACGCCGCCGGAACCGCTGCCTTCATCCGCGATTTCCTGCCCGAGGCCGAGATTGCCGCGCCGATCCTGCTCGACCGCGACCATTGGCGCGCCGAGCTCACGCCGCCCCGCCTCAAGGGCCTGATCGCGCGCTGCGATGTGCTGGTGACTCAGCGCAAGCACAACGCCGTGCACGCCATCGGCGCCGGCACGCGGGTCATCGGCCTGCACCCGATCGAGGATGACAGCCTGCGTCGCACCTTCGTGGCGCTGCATCACCGATTGCCGCCAGGATCGCGATGTGTCGGGCTGGAGCCCGCGGCATGAAAAGCCGGCTGGAGCCCGCGGCATGAAAAGCTGTCTGGAGCTGGGCGCATGAGTCGCACCCTGCTGCTCGCCGAGCACCCCTTCCGGGACCTGCTCTCCCGCGCCCTGCTGGCGGATTTCGCGCCCGCGCCCGGCGCGCCGGCGGTGCTGGTGGCGGCGCCCGCCCTGCCCCTGCCGCCGGGTTTCGAGGCGCTGCCGGACGGCGCTGACCCCCGCGCGCTGGGCGTCACGCAGGTGACCCTGGGCGGTGTGTTCCTTGAACGCCCGCGGCTGGAGGCGATGCTGGCCCTGGCCGCGCGGGCCGGCGCGCCGCTCGTGCTTCGGCACTTCAGCGTGGAGGGCGATGCCGCGCAGCGCGCCGCCCCGGCCGGTGCGGCGGTGCTGGACCGTGCGGCGCGGATCGAGCTGCGCGACCATCGCAGCGCCAATGTGCTGACGCTGTGGCGGGTGAAGGCGCCGATGCAGATCGTGCCCTACCCGGAACGGCATGTCGCGCCGGACCCTATCCTCGGCATGCTGCTGCCGCCCGGCCCGGTGTTGGGCCTCGCCATCCGCGACGGCGGCGACATGCGCGCTTCCTGGCAGCCGCGCCTGCCGGCCCTGAAACGGCTGCTGGCGCGGACGATGGGCTGGCCGGTGCTGCCCTTGCCGATCCAGGGGCCTGCCCAGCCGGGCGACGACCTCGCCGGCAGCACCGCCTTCGCCACGGCCGTCTATGGAAAGCCAACCTTCCTGATGCCGCGCCTGTCGGATTTGGAGTGGTGGCGGCGGGAGGTGACGCCGGCGCGCATGAAGGGGCTGGTGGCGCGCTGCGCCCTGGTGGTGACGAACCGCGACCTGATCGCCGCCTATGCGGTGGCGTCCGGCGTGCCGGTGCAGGGGATCGCGCTAAGCGCGGACCGGCGCATCGTCTCCTGCCTCGCGACGCTGGCGAATGAGCTGCCGGCCGGGTCGGACCTTGCCCACCCCATACCCGGATAAGCGAGGTCAGTAGGTCATCGAGGCCGGCGGCAGGCGGCGATAGGGGCCGCGCTGGGCGGTCGGCACCGGCACGCGGCGGCCGACCTCATCGGCCAGTGCGCCTTGCAGCATGCGGATCTGCCGGTCATCGAGCGTGGCCAGCCACAGCCGCGCGAAGGAGACGTCATGCACCGGGTCGAGCACCGTGCGCGGCAAATCGAGCTCCTCGGCCCGTAGGGTGATCTCCTGTGCGCAGCCGGGGCTGTCCTGTGCCACGGCGCGGAGCTTGCGCGGATCGGTCACCATGGCGCCGATGAAGACGTCGAGCTCAGCCTGCGCGCGGGCGAGCCACTCGGCATCCTCGCTCGCCTCGGCCTGACGCCAGGCTTCGCGGAGCCGTTCATAGGCGAGGCGGTAACAATGCTTGGACATGTGTTGCTCCCCTGCCGCGGCTGCGGAAGGCGCAACCGTCAAGCGAAGCTTACATCCTATGTCAGGAAAAGTTGACAGAAATCAGCGCCGCAAACGTTGGCCGAGATCGAGCAGGTGCGCTGCCAGCGCGCCGGTCAGCGCGAGGCCGATCCAGCCCCACCAGGCGCCGGTCAGCGCCAGGCGCAAGGCCAGCACCAGCGCCACGCCGGGCAACACCAGGGCGAGGATGGCGGGCGTGCCCGGCCCGCGCCCGGTGCGGCGCCGCCACAGCGTCAGCAGCACGGCCTCCGCCGCAAGGACGAAAAGGATCAAGTCAGCGACATGACCGTTGCGAAAAAACGCTTCCATCACGCCGCTTTCCTTCCTTGGCCCACCTCAGTCCGCAGTAATGCTGCGTGAAGTTAACCGCAGCATGTCTGAGGTTTCATGTGCACGGCCTTGCTTCGCCACACGACGCTGCCACGTTCGGCGGGTTGCGCAACCCCATGGCCGCCAAGCCGTTTGAGACTAACCCGAAAGCGTTCCGAGGAGCCTCCAAGATGCGTCAAGTGATTACGGCCCTGGCTGCCGCCCTGGCGTTCGCGCCGCTTGGTATCGCGCAAGCGCAGGACGCTGCGGCCGGACAGCGCGTGTTCAACACCTGCCGTGCCTGCCACACCATCAACGAGGGTGGCCGCGCCGGCGTCGGCCCGAACCTCTGGGGGATCGTCGGGCGTCCCGCCGCGGCCTTCCCGGGCTTCCGCTACTCCGCCAACATGCGCACGCTCGGTGAGGGCGGGCATGTCTGGACCGAGGACAACATCCGCGCCTACATCACCAACCCGAAATCCGTTGTGCCGCAGGGCATCATGTCCTATCCCGGCCTGCGCAATGAGCAGCAGCTCAACGACCTGATCGCCTATCTGGCAGACCAGAAGTAGGCCCTCACCGGGCTTTACCTAACCTCGGCGGGCAGCCCGGCCCAGACCTGATCCAGCGACAGATGCGTATTGACCAGCCCTTGTTCGCGGCAGAATCGGATCGCGACCTCGATCGCCGGGTTGAGCGCGGCGCGTGTCTCAACCCGGGCGCCGCTCTCGCGGAACAGCCGCAGCAAGGCCGGGGCGTGTGTCGCCAGTTCGCGCCGCATCACCACCAGATGGTTGACCGGCTCGAAGCCATAGCGCGCCCGGAAGGCCTCGCCGGCGGCGGGCAGGTCGCGGAAGACGGGGCCGAGATTCGGGTCCTCCGGCAGTTCATTGCCGAAGATCGCCGCATCGGCCTCCTCCGATTGCAGCATCACCAACAATTCCTGGCCCGGCGCCGCACGCGTCACGAAGGGCGGGTCGCGGAACTCCAGGACATGCGCGTCCTCGAAGGTGATCCAGCGTTGCGCCTCGGGCTTCACGCCATGCATCTCGGAAAGGCTGCCGCGCAGCCACATGCCGGTGGTCTGCGAATAGGCGCGCACCGCGATCCTCGCGCCGGCAAGGTCGGCCGGGCCGCGGACCGGACCATCGCGTCGGCACAGCAGCGCTTTTTCCTGGAAGCGCGCGGCCAGCAGCACGGGCAGCAGCACCATCGGCTTGCCCGCGGCGCGCGCCATCAGGAAGGTGGCGATCGCCATCTCGGACACATCATAGGCGGCCTGCCGCACCATCGGCGCGAAGGCCTTGGTGATGGGTGACAGGCGGTGGAAGTCGAAGGCCAGCCCCGGCGAGGCGACACGGCCTTCGAGCAGCGCCGCTGTTTCGGGATAGGTGCCGATGGCGGCGCGTAGCGTCACCTCAGTCACGGTAGGAGGGGTCCCGCCGGTCGAGCTTGCGCAGCAGCGCCGGCCATTCCATCACGCCATAGGGGCGGCGCGTGCCGGGCTGGTAATTGTTCCAGGTGGCGTCCACCACGGCTTGCGGCACCTGCACCAGTTTCTGGCCCGTCGCCTGCGCGGCAAGCTGCGCGCGGCAGGAGAGTTCGAGGCGGTGCATGGCGTTGAAGGCCTCGCCCACCGTCTTGCCCACCGTGAGAAGTCCATGGTTGCGCAGGATCAGCGCGTTGTTGTCGCCCAGGTCGCGCACCAGGCGTTCCTGCATGGTCATGTCCAGCACCACGCCCTCATAGTCGTGGTAGCCGATCCTGGCGAAGCGCATGGCGGTCTGGTTCATCGGCAGCAGCCCGCATGCCAGCGAGGAGATCGCCATGCCCGGCCAGGTATGGGTATGGATGACGCAGTCGATCTCGTGGCTCGCCTCATGGATTGCGCCGTGGATGACGAAGCCGGCGCGGTTCACGCCGTAGCCGAGCCCCTCGGGAAACTCCGGCTTGGCGAGCACATTGCCCTGCAAGTCGATCTTCACGAGCGAGGAGGCCGTGATCTCCTCGTAGAGCATCCCATAGGCGTTGATGAGAAACGCCCCGTCCTCCCCCGGCACCCGAACGGAGATGTGGTTCGCCGCCATGTCGGACATGCCGTAGAGGTCGGCGAGCCGGTAGCAGGCGGCGAGGTCCACGCGCG
>JBBSCP010000367.1:0-4586 GCA_038250135.1 Acetobacterales bacterium
CGCCTCGAAGGCGAGCTTCTCCAGCATCGGCCAATCGCCAGCCTCGGGCAGGCGCAGCGGCACTGGCGTGGTCTCGGCGCCGAACATGTCGCGCGTGGGATTGCTGCGGCGCTCGGCGGCTTCCTGCGCGGCGCGCAACACGGCCTCACCGCCTTGCACCAGCTTGGCGCGGTTCGGCTCCAGCGTGTCGAAGGCGCCGGCCTTGGCGAGGTTCTCCAATTGCATCTTGTTGAGCAGGCGCGGATCGACGCGCGCGGCGAAATCAGACAGCGAGGCGAAGGGCCCGCCTGCGTCGCGCGCCCGCACCATGTCCTGCATCGCGCTGAGCCCCACGCGCTTCACCGCCGCGAGGGCGAAACGAATGCAGGCGCTGCCATCCTCCCGTGTCTCCAGCTTGAACTCCGCGGCGGAGCGATTCACATCCGGCGACAGCACGGGAATGGCGAGGCGGGCCGCCTCCTGCATATGGCCCGCGAGCTTGTCGGTATTGCCGAGGTCGAGGGTCATCGAGGCGGCGAGGAACGCCACTGGATGGTTCGCCTTCAACCAGGCGGTCTGGTAGGCGACCAGCGCATAGGCCGCGGCGTGGGATTTGTTGAAGCCATACTCGGCAAAGCGCTGCATGAGGTCGAACACCTCGCCGGCCTTCGCACCCTCCACGCCATTGCCCACCGCGCCGTCCACGAAGGTGGCGCGCTGGCGCTCCATCTCCTTCATGTCCTTCTTGCCCATCGCACGTCGCAACAGATCCGCCCCACCCAGCGAAAAGCCCGCCATGACCTGCGCGATCTGCATCACCTGTTCCTGGTACACCATGATGCCGTAGGTCTCGGCGAGGATGGTGTGGATCGAGGGGTGCGGGCTGAGCCACGCCTCGCCATGCTTGCGCAGGCAATAGGCGGGGATGTTGGCCATCGGGCCGGGGCGATAGAGCGAGACGGCGGCGATCAAATCCTCGAACCGGTCGGGGCGCATCATGCGCAGGCAGTCGCGCATGCCCTGGCCTTCGAACTGGAACACGCCCGCCGCATCGCCCTTGGCGAGCATGGCATAGGTTTTGGCGTCGTCGAGCCGCAGGCGATCCAGATCGATCCCGATCCCCTGCCCTTTGAGCAGCGCCACGGCGCGCTGCAACACCGTGAGCGTCTTGAGGCCGAGGAAGTCGAACTTCACCAGGCTCGCCTGCTCGACGTACTTCATCGAGTACTGCGTGATCAGCATCTCGCTGCGCGGGTCACGATACAGCGGCACGATATCGACCAGCGGCTTGCGCCCGATCACCACGCCGGCCGCGTGGGTCGAAGCGTTGCGGTACAGCCCCTCCAGCTCCAGCGCCACTTCAAGCAGCCGCGCGACCTGTTCGTCGTTGCGCTGCATCTCCTGCAATTTCGGCTCGCCCTTGATCGCATCGCCGAGCGTCACGGGCTTCGCCGGGTTGAAGGGGATCAGATTCGCGATTCGATCCACCTGGCCATAGGGCAGGCCCATGACGCGGCCGACATCGCGCACCGCCGCCTTGGCTTGCAGCTTGCCGAAGGTAATGATCTGCGCCACGCGATCCGCACCATATTCGCGCACCACGTAGCGGATCACCTCGTCGCGCCGCTCCTGGCAGAAATCGATGTCGAAATCCGGCATCGAGACGCGATCCGGGTTCAGGAAGCGCTCGAACAGCAAGCCCCAGCGCATCGGGTCGAGATCGGTGATCGAGAGCGCCCAGGCGGCCACGGAACCCGCACCCGAGCCACGCCCCGGCCCCACCGGGATGTCCTGCGCCTTCGCCCATTGGATGAAGTCGGCGACGATGAGGAAGTAGCCGGAGAAGCCCATTTTCTCGATGACGCCGAGCTCATAGGCGAGCCGCTCGCGATAGGGCGCGCGTTCTTCCTCGCTGCGTCCTTGCGCGGCCATGCGAATCTCGAGGCCCTGCTGCGCCATCTCGGCGACCGTCTCGGCCTCGGTCATGCCGGGGCGGACCTTCGGGCAGATCGGCAGCTCGGGCTTTTTCGATTCCGCCATCACCGCACAGCGCCGCGCGATGGCGAGCGTGTTGTCGCAAGCCTCCGGCAGATCGGCGAACAGCGCGCGCATCGCCTCGGCCGGCTTGAACCAATGCTCGGCGGTGACGCGCCGGCGCTCGGGTTCGGCAATCACGCGCCCGGCGGCGATGCACAACAACGCATCATGCGCGGCATGCATCTTCGACTCGGCGAAGTAGACGTCGTTGGTCGCGACGATGGGCAGGCCGGCCGACTCGGCCAGCGCGAGCAGGCCAGGTTCGATGATCTTCTCGATGGGCAGGCCGTGGCGCTGCAACTCCACTACCAGCCGGTCGCCGAAGCTCGCCTTCAACCGATCAAGCAGCCTTGCCGCGACCTCGCGCCGCCCTTCGGCCAGCAGGCGGCCGAGCGGGCCGCTGGTGCCGCCGGTCAGCAGGATCAGCCCTTCATTGTGGCGCTCCAACTGGTCGAGCGTGATGCAGGCCTCGCCGGAGGGATCGTCGCCAAGGAAGCTCGCGGAAGACAGGCGTTGGAGATTCTCAAGCCCCGCGGGGTTCATCGCGAGCGCCACCAGCGCATCGGGCCGATTGCGAGTCGCCTCGCGCGCCGCGCCGCCCTCCTCCGTCGCCGCGCGGCCGAGGAAGAGCTGGCAACCCATGATCGGCTGCACGCCCTTCGCCGTACAGCCCTGCGCGAATTCCAGCGCGCCGAACAGGTTGGCCGTGTCGGTCAGCGCCACGGCCGGCATGCCGAGCTCGGCGGCGAGCGCCGGCAGTTTCTCGGCCTTGATCGCGCCCTCGCTCAGCGAGTAGGCGGAATGGACGTGGAGATGGATGAAGCCGGTGCCGCTCATGGCCCCTTCCTACCACGGCAGGAGAAGTTGGGCATGCCGCCGAACGACGCCTGGTTGTGGGAGGCCATCGCCCTGGCAGCCGATGCCGTGGGGCGCGTGTTCCATGGCCTGTCCGAGGCGCGGCTGAAAGCCATGTTCGGCCCGCATCCCGAGAACCTCACCATGGACCTTCCCTGCCGCACCGTCTTCGCCGCCGGGCCGCGCCGGATCGAGGTTGTCGGGCCGCTGCTCGAGGATGAGGCGGCGGTGGCGCATCACGCCTTCTGGTAGGGGCTCACAGCGCGACGTTCGCCTGCACAAGCTGCAACGCTGTATCGCGCGAGAGGTTCTGCCCCGCCTCCGCGCCGCTCAGCGCCTCCACGAGTTCGGCCTCCGTGCCTTTCCAGTCGCCGTGCGGCAACAGATGAAAATGATATCGCGGATCGGCAAGCGGCAGCAGGTCCATATCCGGGCGCTGGCGCGGATGGAGCATACCGGCGAGCGGCAGATGAATGCTCTCCGCCGTCGATAGCCAAGCCGCGAGCCAGGAGAAGGTGCTGATGGCGACGCAGAGATGGCGCGAGGCGCGCAGCGTGGCGAAATCCGCCATCGGCCCGCGCGAGGGCACGAACTTGGCCGTCTGGAATCGCGCCCGCAGCGCATCTGAATATCGATCGTCGCCGATCTGGCCGAGGAAGACGGGTCGAAGCCCGGTCTCGCCGATCAGCCGCGCGAAGAAGGCAAGCGGCAGCGGGCGATAATCTTTGTGCCGCGCGCCGAGGATCTCGTCGGCGCGGATGTTGATTACCAGCGTGTCGCTGCCATAGCCCTCGGCCGGCGGGCCCGGCGCGCGGAACAGCGCCCGCACCTGCTCCAGCGGTTCGAGCAACTCCATGCGGCAGCCGAGCGCGGTGGTCTCGATACCGTCGATCAGCCGGTGGGCGAGCAGGTAGCGAAGCCGCCCAAGGTCGATGCGGTGCCCGGCGAGCTTGAGGTGGCGCGGCGGCAGCGGGTGGGGACAGGGTGCGATGTCCCACTCCGGCAGACCCTCCCCGGTCACGAGGCAATCGCCTAGGCGTCGCGCCAGGCTGTGCGCCAGCATCACCTCGAACATGCGGTTGCCGAGCCGCCCGCCCAGCACGTAGCGGATCACCGTGGGCATGGCGTCAGGCCGCGACGACCCTGCCGTCGCGCAGCGTCACCACGCGGTCCATGCGCGCGGCGAGATCGGGGTTGTGGGTCGCGATCAGCGCCGCCATGCCGCGGCCGCGCACCGCTTCGAGCAGTTCGTGGAATACGCGCCCGGCCGTGGCGACATCGAGGTTGCCGGTCGGCTCATCGGCGAGCAGCACGCGCGGGCTGTTGGCGAGCGCGCGCGCGATTGCCACGCGCTGCTGCTCACCGCCCGAGAGCTTGCCGGGGCGATGCGATTCGCGCCCTGCAAGGCCGAAGGCGCCGAGCAGTTCATGGGCTCGTTTCGTCGCGACGGTGCGGGCCACGCCATCCGCCATCTGCGGCAGGGCGATGTTCTCCTCCGCCGTGAATTCCGGCAGCAGATGATGGAACTGATAGACGAAGCCGATGCCCTGCCGGCGGATCGTGGTGCGCGCATCGTCGGAGAGCGTGCCGGCGAGTTGGCCCTGGTAGAACACCTCCCCCGCATCGGGCATTTCAAGCAGGCCCGCGAGATGCAGCAGAGTCGATTTGCCCGTGCCCGAAGGGGCCACCAGTGCGACGATCTCGCCGGCGACCAG
>JBBSCP010000368.1:0-4570 GCA_038250135.1 Acetobacterales bacterium
CAAGGGCGATGGCTGGAAGTAGTCGGGTCATGGCATCGCATCCTGTCAGTTGAACGATAGGATGACAAAGCCATGCCAACCTGACAGCAGACTGAATGCCTCGGCTTCCAGGTTCAGCTTACTGTCAGGCGCCGGCACTACGACCAGGAGCGGCCGGCGACGCGAAGGACCAACGGATGCGAGTTCTATTGATCGAGGACGACGCGATCCTGGGCGCTGCGGTGCGGGACCAGATCGCGGCTGACGGTCATACGGTGGATTGGGCAACGCGGCTCGACACGGCGCGGGACTGCGTCGGCACGGTGACCTACGAGCTCATCCTGCTCGACCTCATGCTGCCGGATGGTCGGGGCTTGGACTTCCTCAAGGCCCGCCGCGCCGCGCGTGACGCCACGCCGGTAATCATCCTCACCGCACGCGACCAGATTTCCGATCGCATCGCCGGGCTGAACACCGGGGCAGACGACTACCTCGTCAAGCCGTTCGACCTGGCCGAGCTGTCGGCCCGCATCGGCGCCGTGGCGCGTCGGTATGCCGGCAATCCCAACCCGCAGGTTGAAATCGGCGACCTCACCATCGACTTGGCGCAACGGCTGATCCAGCGGGCTGGGCACCCCATCACCCTGACGGCGCGCGAATGGGTGCTGTTCGAGGCCTTCGTGCAGCGCCCCCGCGCGCTGGTCACCAAGGCGCAAATGGAGGAGCGGCTCTATTCCTTCGACGCCGAGGTCGAAAGTAACACCATCGAGGTCTATATCGGCCGGATCCGCAAAAAGCTCGGCCACGACATCATCGAGACGATCCGCGGCATGGGCTACCGGCTCGGCCAGCCGAAGCGTGCGGCATCCTAGTGGCATCGCGGCCGCAGAGCCTGCAGCGCCGCCTCGGCCTTGGCCTCGCGCTGGGGATGATCCTGCTCTGGCTTGCGGGCAGCGTGGCGGCGGGGCTGATCCTGCGCAGCGAGATCGATGAAGTCTTCGACAGCGCGTTGCAGGAAGTCACACAACGCATCCTGCCGCTGGCCTACAGCGAGATCCTGAACAGCGATCCGCCGGCCGCGGGGGAGAGCCCCATCCAGCGATTGCCGTCGGTGCTGCCGCATCAGGAGCAGATCACCTACATCGTGCGTGACGGTGAAGGCCGCGTCCTGCTGCAATCCCACGACGCTGACCCCGCCGCGTTCCCGGCGCTGATGACGCCAGGGTTTCAGGATCTGCACGGCCTGCGCCTCTACACCGAGGCCGCAGTGCAGGGCACTTTGTTCGTCACCACCGCTGAGCCAATCAGCCATCGTCGCCAAGCCGTCATCGAGGCAGTCGGCATGCTGCTGTGGCCGCTGGCACTGCTGCTGCCGCTCAGCCAGATCGGTGTCTGGGCGCTGGTGCGCTTCGCGCTTCGGCCAGTCCAAGCCTTTGAACAGGAGATCGAGGCGCGCGGCCACGGCGACCTGTCGCCCGTCAACGTGATAGCGCTTCCACGTGAACTCGCGCCTGTCGCGGGCTCGGTCAATCGGCTGATCGCGCGGCTGCAACGCGCGCTGGAGGCGGAGCGCGGCTTCACCGCCAGCAGCGCCCATGAATTGCGGACACCGGTCGCGGCTGCCTTGGCGCAGACGCAGCGCCTGATTGCCGAGGTGCCGGAGGGCGCCGTGCGCGAACGCGCCAGGACCGTGGAGGCGGCGCTGCGGCAGTTGGCGCGTCTGTCGGAGAAGCTGCTCCAGCTGGCCAAGGCCGAAGGTGCGGGCCTCCTGGCTGAGACGCCGCAGGATCTGGCGCAGGTCCTCGGCTTCGTCTTGGACGAGTTCAGGGACGATCCGGACGCCGCCACGCGGCTCACCATCACGCTGCCCAGTAGCGGCGTTCTGCTGTCCCGCATGGACGCCGACGCCTTCGCCATCCTGGCCCGCAACCTTATCGAGAATGCGCTGAAGCATGGCGCTGCCGATGAGCCAGTATCCATCGTGCTCAACGACGACGGCCTCCTGCGTGTTTCCAACGGCGGCGCCGTGGTCGAGCCGGAGACGATGGCACGCCTCAAGCGGCCCTTCGAGCGAGGGGGCAGCTCCGCGACCGGCTCGGGTCTCGGTCTGGCGATTGCCGAGGCGATCGTGGCCGGGGCCGGGACCAGCCTGGAACTGCTGTCGCCCGTGCCGGGTCGAGCCTCGGGGTTTGAGGCGCGCGTCCAGCTACCCGGAATTCCAGCGTCACGCTGAACCGCGGATGAACGGTTCGTCCGTTCTGGTTCAGGCCAGCGTCAGATTGAACGTCCATCTCTCCCGCATCGCAGTTCCTGCTGGAGAGATTCGATGAACAAGATCGTCGCCACACTCGGCCTCGCCGCCACGCTCGCCTTCCCGGCCATGGCCTTCGCGCCGCCGGCCGAGGCGCGCAGCGTCACGCTCACCACGCAGCTGCGCCCCTATGGCGGCAACGGCGCGTATCTTGCGATCTATCTGGTGGATGCGCAGGGCCGCTTCCATTCCACGCTGCGCGTCGCGGGCGGCAAAGCCAAGTACCACACGCACCTGAGTGTGTGGGCACGTGGCAGGACCAGTGAGACCGCACGCATCGACGGCATCACCGGTGCGAGCGTCGGAAGCGGCCAGACGCTGCGTGTCACCGTCGACATCGCCGATGCCCTCATCGATGCCGGCTACCAGATCCGCATCGATACCGCGGTCGAGGACGGGCGTGACAACCCCGGCGAGATCACCGCGCCGCTGACGACCGCGGCCAATGGCCGTCCCGTCTCCGGCCGCGGCTATGTCGCGTCCTTCAAGTTCGACATGTGACGACGACGCTGGATCGCTGACATGCTCCGCCGCCTCCATTCCCTGCCAGGCCTCTTCGCCGCGCTGCTGATCGCCGCGCTGGCGCTGACGGGCGCCTTCCTCGCCTTCGACTCGATTGTCGATCGCAACGGCTCCACCATTCCTGCAACCGGTCAGGTCAGCGTGGCCGCCATCGCCGAGGCCGTGCAGGCGCGGCATGCGGAGCTGGAGCGCATTGTGCGGACGGCCTCCGGTACGGTCATCGCCTACTATTTTGAGGCCGACCTGCCAGGTGCCGAGCTGGTCGATCCGCTCACGGGCCTGGCGATCGGACGGCATGAGCCATCCAACCTGACGCGCACCATCACGAACCTGCATCGCTCCTTCCTGATGGGCGACGCAGGGCGCGTGGCGGCGGGACTCGGGGCGGCAGCGATGCTGGTGCTGTGCGTCTCAGGTGCCATGCTGCTGGCCACACGGCTTGGCGGCTGGGCGGCGATCCTGCGGCCCAGCCGAGGCACATTCTCCCAGCGGCTGCATTGCGAGGTCGGACGCTTCGCGGTGATCGGCCTCACACTGTCGGCGTTGACCGGCTGCTGGATGTCGCTTGCGACCTTCGGCGTGCTGCCTGATGGCGCGGCGACTGAGGTCGCGGCGCTCGTGCAACCGAGCGGTGCCGCGCGGCTTCCGCCAGGGCAGCTGGCGGCGCTGCAAGCGGTGGATCTGTCGGCGCTACGCGAGCTCACCTTTCCTTATGGCGACGACCTCACCGACACCTACACGCTGACCACGGCGCAAGGCATCGCTCATGTGGATGCCGCGACCGGGCAGGTGCTGGACTTCACGCCGAACGGCCTGGCGCGGCAGGTGCACGAGACCATCGTCATGCTGCATACCGGCCGCGGCGTCTGGCCGTTGGCGCTGCTGCTCGGCCTGGCCGCACTCACCGCGCCCATTCTGGCTGGCGCCGGGGGTGTGATCTGGTGGCGCAGGCGCGCTGCGCTGCCGAAGATCCGGCAGAATGTCGGTGCGCAATCCGCTGACACGATCATCCTCGTCGGCAGCGAGGGCAACAGCACTTGGGGCTTCGCCGTCACACTGCACGCGGCGCTGACCAAAGCCGGGCATCGTGTGCATGCCGCGCCGATGAACAGCCTGGCGCCGCGTTATGCCCAGGCGAAGCGCCTGCTGATCCTGACCGCGACCTATGGCGATGGGGATGCGCCGGAATCTGCGAAGCTGTTTCTCCAACGACTGGAGCGGGCCAGTGGCACGATCCCCGTCGCGGTGCTCGGCTTTGGCGACCGGAGCTTCCCGAAATTCTGCGGCTTTGCCGAACAGGTGGTCGAAGCGCTCCGCCTGAAGGGCTGGCCCGCGCTGCTCGAAGCCTGGTCGGTGGATCGGCAATCGGCGCAGACCTTCGCCGACTGGGGCAAGGCGCTGGGCGCGGCCATCGGCACGAAGCTCGAACTGACCCATGTCGCCGCCCGTCCCAAGACCACTGCGCTGGAGCTGTCCGGCCGCGTCGAGTACGGCGCGGAATCGCAGACACCCACAGCCATCCTGAGCTTTGCGCTGCCTGCGGCAGATGGCTTCTGGCGGCGTCGCAGCCTGCCGCGCTTCGAAGCGGGCGACCTGGTCGGTATCCTGGCACCCGGCTCTGACCTGCCACGCTTCTACTCGCTTGCCTCTGCCTCGACCGACGGCGTGCTGGAAATCTGCGTGCGTAAGCAGCCGGGTGGCCTGTGCTCCCGCTTCCTGCATGACTTGCCGCTCGGCGGACGCATCGAGGCCTTCATC
>JBBSCP010000369.1:0-4553 GCA_038250135.1 Acetobacterales bacterium
CGCGCGGGCGGCAGTTGCTGTTCCTCAACAACGATACCGAGGTGCGGGAAGGCTGGGTCGATGCACTGCTCGACACCTTCCGCGAGATGCCCGAGGCCGGGCTCGTCGGCTCGAAGCTGTTGTTTCCGGACGGCACGGTGCAGGAGGCCGGCGGCATCATCTGGCGGCTCGGCGATGGCTGGAACTACGGCCGCAACGCGCAGGCCGATGACCCGCGCATCAGCTACCTGCGGGAGGTCGATTATGTCTCGGGCGCCGCGATCATGCTGCCCAAGGCGCTGTTCGAGGAACTCGGCGGCTTCGACACGCACTACAGCCCGGCCTACTATGAGGACACCGACCTCGCCTTTCGCATCCGGGCACTTGGCCGCCGCGTTTACTACCAGCCGCTCAGCGCGGTGGTGCACCATGAGGGCGTGACTTCAGGCACCGATGTGCAGGGCACCGGCGCCAAGCGCTACCAGCTTCTCAACGGCCGCAAGTTCTTCGACCGCTGGCGCGGCGTGCTCGCCAGCCACCGCCTCAACGGACGCGAGCCGGAGCTGGAGAAGGAGCGCCAGGTTCGCCGCCGCATCCTGTTCATCGACGATACCACGCCGACGCCACTGGAGGATGCGGGTTCGGTCGCCGCCCTCAGCCACATGCGGGCGATGCAGCGGCTTGGCGCGAAGGTCACCTTCGTGCCGGCCGACAACATGGCGCATCTCGGCGCGGTCACCGAGGCCTTGCAGGGCGTCGGGATCGAGGTGCTGCACGCGCCCTGGTACTGGTCGGCTGAGGAGGTGGTGCGCAAGCGGGGCGCAGAGTTCGATGCCGTCTACTTGCATCGTTTCGTCAACGCCTTCAAATATTCCGGCGTCCTGCGTGCCGCGATGCCGCGGGCGAAGCTGCTCTATTCGGTGGCGGATCTGCACCATCTGCGTCTCGAGCGTGAAGCCGCCGTTACCGGTTCGCCCGAGATCGCGCTGAAGGCGGCCGAGCTCAAGGCGCGGGAGCTCGCCGCACTCGCCGCGGTCGATCAGGTGATCGTGCATTCGGTGCATGAGGGCGACTACCTCGCGAGCCTCGTCGGCCCCGAGCGACTCAACGTCATCCCCTGGGTGGTGCCAGCGACGCCACCGAGCGCGGGCTTCGCCGCCCGACGCGACGTGGTGTTTCTCGGCGGCTACCGGCATCCGCCCAACGTCGATGCGGTGAACTTCTTCGTGGGTGAGGTGATGCCCATCCTGCGCCAACTCGTGCCCGGGATCGGCTTTCGCATCGCCGGCTCACACATGCCCGACAGCTTCCACGACCTCGCCGCGACAGATGTCGTACTGGATGGCTTCATCCCCGACCTCGCGGCCTATTTCGCGGAGATCCGCGTGATGGTCGCACCGCTGCGCTACGGCGCCGGCGTGAAGGGCAAGGTGCTGGACAGCCTGGCGCGCGGCCTGCCCTGCGTGGCCAGCAGCGTGGCAGCGGAGGGCATGGGCCTCGCCGACGGGGTGGAGGTCGCAGTGGCAGACAGCCCCCGCGCCATCGCGGAAGCCATCGCCTGGCTCTACCAGGATGAGGCCGCCTGGACGCGGCTCCAGCAGGGTGGCCTCGGCTACATCGAGCGCACCTGCTCGGAGACGGCGATCAGCGCCCTGTTCAGCCGGATGTTCGAACGCCTCGACGCTGGCTGAGATGCTGGGCGAATCGCTCCGGGCGGGTGTTCCCCGCCCTGCGCGCCTGTGTCAGTTTCCGCCGCACCAAGACCCGGAGGAAACAAATGTACGCCGACGTCACCCTGTTCATCGACGGCGCCTGGCGCCCTGGCCGCGCGGGCCGCAGCATCCCCGTGCTCAACCCCGCCACCGAGGAGGTGATCGGGCGCGTCGCCCACGCCTCGACCGATGACCTCGATGAGGCGCTGGCCGCTGCCGCAAAGGGTTTCGCGGTTTGGAAGCGCGTCTCGGCCTTCGATCGCTCGAAACTGATGCGCAAGGCTGCCGAGATCTTCCGCACCCGCGCCGATGAAACCGCCATGCTGATGACGCTCGAACAGGGCAAGCCGCTGCCCGAGGCGAAGATGGAGGCGCTGGCCGCCGCCGACATCATCGACTGGTTCGCCGAGGAAGCCCGCCGCGCCTACGGCCGTATCGTGCCAGCGCGTGCCGAGGGCGTGTACCAGCTGGTGATGAAGGAGCCGGTCGGCCCCGTCGCCGCCTTCACGCCGTGGAATTTCCCGATCAACCAGGTGGTGCGCAAGCTCTCCGCCGCGCTGGCCACGGGCTGTTCGATCATCGTCAAGGCACCTGAGGAAACGCCAGCATCCCCGGCCGCGCTGATCCGTGCCTTCGCCGATGCGGGGCTGCCCGCGGGCGTGGCCAACCTGGTGTTCGGCGTGCCAGCCGAGATCAGCGAATACCTCATCCCCCATCCGGTGATCCGCAAGGTCACGTTCACGGGCTCCACCCCCGTCGGCAAGCACCTATCGGCGCTGGCGGGGGCGCATATGAAGCGCGTGACCATGGAACTTGGTGGCCATGCGCCGGCCATCGTGTTCGACGATGCGGATGTGGAACATGCGGCCAAGACCCTCGCTGGGGCGAAGTTCCGCAATGCCGGCCAGGTTTGCGTCTCCCCGACGCGCTTCCTGGTGCAGGAGGCGCTTTACGAGAACTTCGTCGAACGCTTCGTCGCCCACGCCAAGGCGCTGAAGGTGGGCGATGGCCTGGCCGCCGACACGCAGATGGGCCCGCTGGCGCATGACCGTCGCATCCCCTGGGTCGATGGCCTCGTCGCCGATGCGCGCACGCGCGGCGCGGAACTGCACACGGGCGGCGGACGTGTGGGCAACAAAGGATATTTCTACGCGCCGACCGTGCTGACCGGCGTGTCGAAGGAGGCCCGCATGATGAATGAGGAACCCTTCGGCCCCGTTGCGATGATCGCGCCCTTCCACGACCTCGACGAGGTGGTGGAGGAAGCCAACCGCCTGCCCTATGGCCTCGCGGCCTACGCCTTCACGCGCAGCGCCAAGACGGCAAATGCGGTGGCAGCGCGGGTCGAGGCCGGCATGATGACGATCAACCATCTCGGCCTCGCGCTGCCGGAAGTGCCCTTCGGCGGCGTGAAGGACAGCGGCTATGGCAGCGAAGGTGGGTCCGAGGCGATCGAGGCCTATCTCAACACCAAGTTCGTGACGCAGGCGGGGCTTTAGCGCCGCGTCACGCTTCCAATGTGCCGCGCAGGTGCGCCAGTACCTGCGCGGCGACTTCCTCTGGCGTCACGCCGACGGTGGTGAGGCGCAGCTCCGGTGCCTCCGGCGCCTCGTAGGGGCTGCTGACCCCCGTAAAATTCTTGATCGTGCCACGCATCGCCTTGGCGTAGAGCCCCTTCGGGTCGCGCCGCGCGCATTCCTCGATCGGCGTGTCGACGAAGACCTCGACGAACTCGCCCGCGCCCACCATCTCGCGCACCATCCGCCGCTCGGCGCGGAAGGGCGAGATGAAGGAGCAGATGACGATCAGCCCGGCATCGACGAAAAGCTTCGCCACCTCGCCGACGCGGCGAATGTTCTCAACGCGGTCCTGGTCGGTGAAGCCGAGGTCGCGGTTCAGCCCGTGGCGGAGGTTGTCGCCATCGAGCGTATAGGTGTGCCGACCCTCCCGGTACAAAGCCTGCTCCACCAGCTTCGCGATGGTCGATTTGCCGGAACCCGACAGCCCGGTGAACCACAGCACCACCGGCTTTTGGTGGTCGAGCGCGGCGCGCGCCGCCTTGTCCACCAGGAAGGTCTCGGTGTGGATGTTGGTGGCGCGGCGCAGGGCGAAATTGATCATGCCGGCGCCGGCGGTGCGGTTGGTGAAGCGGTCCACCAGCACGAAGGCGCCGGTCAGCCGATTCTCGGCGTAGGGATCGAGCGGCACGCGCTGCGTGGTGGAAAGGTTGCAGAAGCCGATCTCGTTGAGCTCGAGCTTCTTCGCCGCCTGCTGCTCCAGCGTGTTCACATCTACGCGATGCTTGATCGTGGTGATCGAGACAGGCGTCCAGAGATTGCCGATGCGCATGAGGTATTGCCGCCCCGGCAGCATCGCCTCCTCATCCATCCAGATCAGATGCGCGGCGAACTGGTCCGCCACCTCGGGCCGGTCCGACAGCGGCGCCAGCACATCGCCGCGCGCCACATCCACCTCATCGGCCAGCGAAATGGTCACCGCCTCCCCTGCACTGGCCACGCCCTGGTCGCCGTCGGGGCCCAGGATGCGCGAGACATGACTCGTGCGGCCCGACGCCGCGACCACCAGGGCATCGCCCACCGCCACGCGCCCGCTCGCCACGGTGCCGGAGAAGCCGCGGAAATCGAGGTTCGGCCGGTTCACCCACTGTACCGGAAAGCGGAACGGTTTGTGCTGCAGATCGCCCTCGGCATCGACCGATTCGAGGTGCGACACCAGCGTCGGCCCGCGATACCAAGGCGTATTGCCGGATTTCGTGGTCACGTTGTCGCCAAAGCGCGCCGAGATCGGCACCGGCACCATGGTCTGGAAGCCGAAGCCGGCGGCGAAGGTCAGCCAATCGCC
>JBBSCP010000370.1:0-4549 GCA_038250135.1 Acetobacterales bacterium
ACCGCCGCCCGGCAGGCCCGCAAGGCTGCGCTTGGCGCGTACCAGCGAGGAGGTCGGCGGCAGCAGGATCTCGGCGGTGGTGCCACGGAAGGCGACGACCGCCACCTGATCGCGCCGCACATAGCAATCGGCGAGCAGCAGCTCCACCGCACCCTTTGCCTCCGCCAGCCGGTTGAGCGCGGAGGAGCCGGAGGCATCGACCACGAAGATCGCCGTGGTTTCGGTATTCTGCTTGAAGCGCACCAGGCGGATGTCGCTGGCGGTGACGCGGATCAGCGGCCCGGGCTTGCCATCGCGACGGCGGATCGGCTGCCAGGGTGCGGCGGCACGCAGTGTATCGACCAAGGCTAGCCGCGCCGCGCCGCGCAACTCGCCCGGCCGCGTGCCGATCGGCCGGCCGCGCTGCTTCGACAGGCGTTGCGCCCCGGCACGCCCGGCCCGCGCGCCGGCCCGCCGCGCGGCCTCGCGCGTCTGGGCGCCGAGTGCTGCGAGCACACCGGACGGCATGGTGGCGCGCGCGGCTTCGAGGATCATCTCCTGCAGCGCCGCAGGGTCGAGCGGCTGATCCGGTTTTTCATCAGTTCCCTCGCCAGGGTCGGGCGGGGAGCCAGGCGGGGGCTCTGGCGGGGGCTCGGCTGGCTGTTCTGCCGTGTCCGATTCGGGCGGCTGTTCCTCGGGCGGTGCTTCTTGCGTCGGCACGCGGGTGGCGCGCGGGCCGAGCACGAGGCGCGCGGCGAGACCCATATCCTCGGCCTCGATCGTCTCGCGACCGGCCAGAGCCGCGGCGGCCCGTGCGGCGCGCAGCGCCAGCAGCGGTGCGCGCACCGAATAGATGCCGAGCGCCAGCGCCGCGCCACATAGCGCCGTCACCACCGCCTCCGGCGCCTCGATCGCCGGCAGCAGGTCGCGCGCCGCCTGCACATCCTTGGGGTCGCCGGCGCGCCACTCGGCGGCCGCGCCCGGCGGCAGGAAATCGAGCGCCAGGTGGAAGGCCAGCCGCTCACGTAGCGCAGCCGGCGCGGCTTCCTCCTCGCTCACGCCCTCGTCCAGCGCGACCATGCCGAGCCGCGCGGGCTGCCGCAGCGACAAGCCATCGCGCTGCACCGCGACCTCCCCCGCATCGAGCACGGCGGCAAGGCGCGCGGCGGTGCCGGCCTCGATGCGCTCCGCCATGGCGAGCACGACAATGCCGCCATGCGATTCCGCGAGCACGCCGCGCTCCGCCACCGGGCGGCCGGCGGCAAGCGTCGCGGCCAGATCCAGCCCGCCGAGCATGCGGCTGTCCGGCGCGTTCAGCGGCAGGCGGCGCAACGGCGCGCCGGTGGGCAGGGCCTGGCGCAGCAATATTAGCCAACGATCGCGCAGCGATCCCGGCGCACCGCGCAGCACGGCGCCGCCGAGACCCGCGGGGTCGATCGCCAACAACGTGGCGGCCATCGCGACATCCGACGCGACCGCATCGGATGCGACCTCGGTCACGGGCCGAAAGTCTCCAGGATGGCGCGCTCGACCCGCGTGGTGGCGACGGCCTCGTCCAAGGGGTTGCGGCGCAGGCGGTGACGCAGCGCGGGCGGCGCCACGCGACGCAGCTGAGCGAGCGTCACCTCTCGTTCGCCGTCCAGCGCCGCCAGGGCTCGCGCAGTGCGGATCAGCGTGAGCTCGCCGCGCAACCCATCGGTGCCGAGCGCCATGCAGAGCTTCGCCGCGGCCTCCAGCATCGCATCGGGCACGGCGATCTTCGGGAGCAGGCGCCGCGCTGCGACGATGCGGCGGCGGATCGCGTTGGCCTCACGCTCCCAGTGCGCCACGAATTTTTGCGGGTTGCGCTCAAAGGCATCGCGGCGGCGCACCACCTCGACCCGCGTGGCAAGATCGGTGGGCGTGCGCACCTCAACGGACAGGCCAAACCGGTCGAGGAGTTGGGGGCGCAGCTCGCCCTCCTCCGGGTTGCCGCTACCGATCAGCACAAACTTCGCCGGGTGGCGGATGCTGATGCCCTCGCGCTCCACGACATTCTCGCCCGAGGCCGCGACGTCGAGCAGCAGATCGACCAGGTGATCCTCCAGCAGGTTCACCTCGTCGATGTAGAGAAAGCCGCGATGCGCGCGGGCGAGCAGCCCGGGCTCGAAGGCTTTCTCGCCATTGGCCAGCGCACGCTCGATGTCGAGCGCACCGGCCACGCGATCCTCGGTGGCACCGAGCGGCAGATCCACCACGGGAACCGGAATCATCGCCGTTTCGAAGGCGCCTTCACGCGGCGGGAAGGGGCGCTTCGGGTCGGAATTATAGGGGCAGTTCGCCACCACCTGCATCGGCGGCAGCAGCGCCGCGAGCGCGCGCACGGCGGTGGATTTGCCGGTGCCGCGATCGCCGAATACCAGTACGCCGCCCACCGCTTGATCGACCGCCGCGATCAGGATGGCAAGTTTCATCTCGTCCTGGCCGACGATGGCGGCGAAGGGGAACACCTGCCGCCCGGCCGGCGCCTTGCGCGCCGGCTTCGCGGACGGCGATTTCTCGCGCGCGGACTGCGCGAGCTTCACCTCAGCGTCCATGTCGAACGCCGCACTCGGCAGATCCATCAGGCGGCGCGACGCAGTTCGAATCGGGCCCAGATGGCGGCGAGGCTCTCGACCAGATGGTCCATGTCGGCATCGCTGTGCACCGGGCTCGGCGTGATGCGCAGGCGTTCAGTGCCACGCGGCACGGTCGGATAGTTGATTGGCTGGACATAGACACCGTGTTCATCGAGCAGCAGGTCGCTGATCTGTTTGCAGAGAATCGGATCATAGACCATGACCGGCACAATGTGGCTATCGTTCGCCAGGTGCGGCACGCCCACCGCATCCAGCCGCCGGCGCAGCGTGGCGGCGCGTTCATGCAGCCGCTCGCGCTCCACCTGGCTTTCCATCAGATGCTCGATGCTGGCCCGCGCGCCAGCGGCCACGGCGGGAGGCAGGGCGGTGGAAAAGATGAAGCCTGAGGCATAGCTGCGCACGAAATCGCACATCGCGGCGGAGCCTGCGATATAGCCGCCGATCACGCCGAACGCCTTTGCCAGTGTGCCCTCGATCACCGTCAAACGATGGCTGACGCCTTCGCGATCCGTCACGCCGCCCCCGCGCGGCCCATAGAGGCCGACGCCGTGCACCTCGTCGCAATAGGTCATCGCGCCGTACTTCTCGGCGACGTCGCAGATGGCGGCAATGGGGGCGATGTCGCCATCCATCGAATAGACGCTCTCGAACGCGACCAACTTCGGCGCATCTGGCACGATCTCCGCCAGCACGCGTTCGAGGTCCGCCACGTCGTTGTGCTTGAACATCCGCCGCTCGGCGCGCGAGTGGCGCATGCCTTCGATCATCGAGGCATGGTTCATCTCGTCCGAGACGATGACGCAGCCCGGCATGCGCGCGGCGAGCGTCGAAAGCGACGCCCAGTTCGACATGTAGCCGGAGTTGAACAGCAGCGCATCCTCGGTGCCGTGCAGCTTCGCCAGCGCGCGCTCCAGCAGCACATGCTCGTGGTTGGTGCCGGAGATGTTGCGTGTGCCGCCGGCGCCCGCGCCGTAGCGGTCGAGCGCCGCATGCATCGCAGCCAGCACCTTCGGGTGCTGCCCCATGCCGAGATAGTCGTTGGAGCACCAGACCGTGACCTCACTGGTACGGCCGTTGCGGTGTCGGATTGCCTTGGGGAAGGCGCCGGCCTGGCGTTCGATGTCGGCGAACACACGATAGCGGCCCTCGCGCCGGAGACCGTCGAGTTGTGCGCGGAAGAAGGATTCGTAATTCATCTCGGACTCCCTTGACGCGTCAGCCTTGTCGCGATGGCCAAATCCTGGCGCATGGCCGTTAAGAAACCATTCAACGAACGCGATCAGAGCAATTTGCGTTCAGTCGAACGCATCGTGCTCTAGGCACCCGGCGCCTGCCGCGACGCCGGCGTGGCCGCGCTTCGTGAAGAAAGCCCCCAGCGCCAAAGTGCGTCGGCCGGCACCGGCATGACCATGAACACGTGCTCCACCACGCCGAGCGCCACAAGCGCCGCGAGCAGAGTATAGCCTGTCGCCTCATAAGGCGTGGCACCATCGGCCATGGCGCGCATCGCCAACAGCACGCAGGCGGCGCAGCCGGCCGCGACCGAGATCGGCAGCAGCGCATTCATCGGACGGCGGCGGAAGAAGCTCTCGATGTAACGCAGATGATCGGGCAGGAAGGCCTCGGCCAGGTTGCGTACGCCGAGATAGACGTTAAGCTTCGCACTCTGCCGCATCACCCAGAAGGCGGTGAAGGTCCAGAATCCGATGTGATTCGGCGCCCCCCAGGTGGCGATCGCGATGAGCACGAGGCCAGCGACAATCGCCAGTTCATGCCACAGGATCGCGCCGAGCGCGGCCCGGAAGCGCACCATCCCCCGCGCCTCCGGCGGGCAGACGGCCTGGCTCGGTCCGGTCACGAGGCCGGTGAGGAACGCCATCTCGATCCAGGCCCAGACCAGCACGCCAAAGACGAAGCCGAGGTAGGCGCCGCGCGTCGAGGTATCCCATGCC
>JBBSCP010000371.1:0-4520 GCA_038250135.1 Acetobacterales bacterium
GCCACCCCGATGACGAGGCGATCCACCAGCCGCGCGGCGCGCGCGATGACGTCGAGATGCCCGTTCGTCACGGGGTCGAAGGTGCCGGGGTAGAGCCCGACCCGAGGCTCAGGCATCGCTGCCCCCCTCCTCGACGCTGTCGTCCTCCATCACCGGGAAGCAGGAGGTCACGCGCTCATCCTCGCCCAGCCGCAGCAGCATCACGCCCTGCGCGTTGCGCCCGGTGATGCGCACCTGATCGGCCGGCAGGCGGATCAGGCGGCCGCCATCGGTCACCAGCATCACGCCATCGCCCTCCCGCACCGAAAAGGTGGCCACGACCTGGCGGCCGGTGCGAGCAGTAAGGGTCAGGTTGGTGATCCCCTGCCCGCCCCGCCCGGTGACGCGATACTCATAGGCCGAACTGCGCTTGCCGAAGCCGCGATCGGTGACGGCGAGCAGGATTTCCTCGAGCGACTCGAGTTCGGTAGCGCGCTCGGCGGTGAGTGTCACGGCTTCGCCGCTTTCCTCGGTTTCCTCGGCGGCGGGGGTGGCCTCGCTCGGCTCCTCGCCGGCGGCGCGGCGCTTCTGTGCGGCGAGCTTGAGGTAGGCCTCGCGCTCGGCCGGCGTGGCCTTCGCGTGTATGAGCACGGCCAGCGAGATCACCGCATCATCGCCGAGCAGCTTGATGCCGCGCACGCCGGAAGAATCGCGCCCGGCGAAGACGCGCAACTGCTCGGATTCGGCCTGGAAGCGGATGCAGCGGCCGTTGCGCGTGGCGAGCATCACGTCGTCGCCCTCGCGGCAGGTTGCGACGCCGATCAGCGTATCCCCCTCATCCAGCTTCATGGCGATGAGGCCAACCGCGCGCATGTTTCGGAAGTCGGAGAGCTTGTTCCGCCGCACATTGCCCTGTGCCGTGGCGAAAACCAGGTGCAGATTCTCCCAAAGGGCCTCATCTTGCGGCAGCGGCAGCACGGCCGTGACCTGCTCATCCTGCTGCAATTGCAGCACCTGGCGCAGGCTGCGGCCCTTACCCTGGGCGCCGCCCTCCGGCAATTGCCAGACCTTCTCGCGGAAGGCGATGCCGCGGCTGGTGAAGAACAGCACCCATTGATGGGTGTGCGCGACAAAACTGCGCACGACGATGTCGTCCTCACGCGTCGCGGCGCCGCTGCGGCCACGCCCGCCGCGATTCTGGCTGCGAAAGATGTCGAGGCCCGTGCGCTTCACATAGCCATCGCGGGTCAGCGTCACCACCATCGTGCCCGGCTCGATCAGGCTTTCGTCATCCTGGTCGGCCACGCCATCGACGATCTCGGTCATGCGCGGCACGGCGAGCCTTTCACGGACCGCGGCCAATTCCTGCGCCATCAACTCCATGCGCCGAGGGCGCGAGGAAAGGATGGCGAGCAGTTCCGCGATGGCCGCCGCGACGTCGGTGAGCTCGGCGACGATCTTCTCGCGCTCGAGCCCCGTCAGGCGTTGCAGGCGCAGCTCAAGGATGCCCTTCGCCTGTTCCTCGGTCAGCCGCACGGTGCCGTCGGGCGAGAGGGCGTTGCGATAGTCATCGACCAGCTCAAGCAGCGGCGCGACATCGGCGGCCGGCCAGTCGCGCGCCATCAGGCTGACGCGCGCGGCGGCGGCATCGGGCGCGGCGCGGATCAGCGCGATGACGTCGTCGATATTGGCCACCGCGATGGCAAGGCCGATCAGCTGATGGCCGCGATCGCGTGCCTTGTTCAACCGGTAGCGGCTGCGGCGGAGGATGACCTCCTCACGGAACTTGATGAAGGCGAGCAGCGCATCGCGCAGCCCCATCTGGCGCGGCCGGCCCTCGTCGAGTGCCACGAAATTCACGCCGAACGAGGTCTGCAACTGCGTGAAGCGATAGAGCTGATTGAGTACGACTTCCGGCGTCGCGTCCTTCTTCAGCTCGACGACGATGCGAAGCCCATCGCGGTCGCTCTCGTCGCGCAGATCCGAGATGCCTTCGATCGCCTTGGCGCGCACGAGCTCGGCGATCTTCTCGATCAGCGTGGATTTGTTGACCTGGTAGGGGATCTCGGTGACGACGATCATCGAGCGCCCGCCGCGCATCTCCTCGATCGTGGCGCGCGCGCGCAATGGGATGGAGCCGCGCCCCGTCTCGAAGGCGGAACGGATGCCTGAGCGGCCGAGTATCAGCCCGCCCGTGGGGAAATCCGGGCCCGGGACGATCTTCATGATCTCCTCGAGTGTCAGCGCCGGCTCGGCGATCAAGGCGAGCGTGGCGTCGATGATCTCGCCCGGATTGTGTGTCGGGATATTGGTCGCCATGCCGACGGCGATGCCGCCCGCGCCGTTCACCAGCAGGTTCGGGAAGGCGGCCGGGAGCACCTTCGGCTCCTCGGCGCTTTCGTCGTAGTTCGACTGGAAATCGACCGTGTCTTCGTCGATCCCCTCAAGCAGCGCGGCGGCGGAGCGCGCCAGGCGCACCTCCGTGTAGCGCATCGCCGCCGGCGGATCGCCGTCCATGCTGCCGAAATTGCCCTGGCCATCGATCAGCGGCACGCGCATCGAGAAGGGCTGCGCCATGCGCACCAGCGCATCATAGATCGAGGCATCGCCATGCGGATGATACTTGCCCATCACGTCGCCGACGACGCGGGCCGATTTGCGGTGCGGCTTGTCGGCCACATAGCCGGCCTCATGCATCGCGAACAGGATGCGCCGATGCACGGGCTTGAGGCCATCGCGCGCATCCGGCAGGGCGCGCGAGACGATCACCGACATGGCGTAGTCGAGGTAGGAGCGTCGCATCTCCGTCTCGAGGCCGATGGGCGCGGTGTCGCCGCCGAAGCGCGGCTCGTCGGGGGGCGTGCCAGGGGGAGTGGTTGGCGTATCGCTCAAGCTGGTATCCTCATGGCAGCGCCGGCCGCCCTGGGGTGGGGGCCGGCGCCTGACCTGGTGGTGGGATTAGGCCCTTCCCGGCCCCCTGGAAAGCCGGGGGGAAAGCCGGGGGGAAAGCCCGACAATTTCTCTCAAAAGGGGATGTCGTCGTCGAGATCGCTGCCGCCCTTGGGGGGGGCGCCTCGGCTCGGGGCTGAACTCCGCCCGCCACCGCCGCTATTGTCCCAGCCGCCACCGCTGCGCGCCGGGGCCGGGGCCGGGCTGCGGGTGCCGCCGCTGTAGCCGCCGGATTCGCCGCCCATCTCATCGCCGCCACCGCCGCCGGCCCGACCACCAAGCAAGGCGATCTCGCCGCGGAACTGGCGCAGCACGATCTCGGTCGAGTAGCGCTCCTGCCCATCTTTCTCGTATTTGCGGGTTTCGAGCTGTCCCTCGATGTACACCTCGCTGCCCTTCTTCAGGTATTTTTCGGCGATTTCGCCGAGCTTTTCGTTGAAGATGGCCACCGAGTGCCACTCCGTCTTCTCCTGCTGATTGCCCTCGCGGTCCTTGTAGCGCTCGGAGGTTGCGAGGCGCAGGTTCACCACGCGCCCGCCATTCTGGAAGTTCCGCACCTCGGGATCCTTCCCGAGCCGGCCCACCAGGATTACCTTGTTCACACCGGCCATTGCGCCGCATCTCCCGATCTGTCGGCCGTATCTAGCCGGCCCAGGGGGGGTGGCGAAACCCCTTCCCTGACCAACTATATGATGGCAGAACCCTAGAACACAATGCGAACGTCGCGGCCCCCCGTTCCTGGAGGGGCGTCGCGCTCAATGATCGGTGGCAGGTATGAGCGGCATGATCCGCGTCCGCGGCGCGCGGGAGCACAACCTCAAGAACGTCGATGTCGATATCCCGCGGGACAAGCTGACCGTGGTCACCGGCCTGTCCGGCAGTGGTAAATCGTCCCTGGCCTTCGACACCATCTATGCCGAGGGGCAACGCCGCTACGTCGAATCGCTCAGCGCCTATGCGCGGCAATTCCTGCAACTGATGCAAAAGCCCGACGTCGATTCCATCGAGGGCCTCTCACCCGCCATTTCGATCGAGCAAAAGACAACCAGCCACAACCCGCGCTCCACCGTCGGCACGGTGACGGAGATCCACGACTACATGCGCCTGCTTTGGGCGCGAGTCGGCGTGCCCTATTCGCCTGCCACCGGTCTGCCCATCGAGGCGCAGACGGTCAGCCAGATGGTCGATCGCATCCTGGCCATGCCGGAGGGCACGCGTCTGCTGCTGCTTGCGCCCGCGGCCAAGGGCAAGAAGGGCGAATTCAAGAAGGAGCTGCAGGAATTCCAGCGCCGCGGCTTCGAACGCGTGAAGGTGAACGGCACGCTCTACCCCATCGCCGAGACGCCCGCCTTCAACAAGAAGTTGAAATACGACATCGAGGTCGTGGTGGACCGCCTCGTGGTGCGCGGCGACATCGCCGCGCGCCTGGCCGACAGCCTGGAGACCGCGCTGTCACTTGCCGATGGCGTCGCCTATGCCGAACATGCGGAGACTGGCGAGCGCACCGTCTTCAGCCAGAAATTCGCTTGCCCCGTCTCGGGTTTCTCGATCGAGGAGATCGAGCCTCGGCTGTTCAGCTTCAACTCCCCGCA
>JBBSCP010000372.1:0-4516 GCA_038250135.1 Acetobacterales bacterium
GCAGCACCTGGTGCGAATTGCAGGTCGGCGGCCATCGCGGCTTCCTCCGCCGCGCCGAGCTTTGGGGCATTGGCGCGGAGGAGGAGATCAAGTAGGGCGGCGGCACAGGTCGCTTTAGGCCGCAAAGCGGCCCCGCGCACCGACCGGATGTCGGCACCGGCGCAACAGTGCGTCGGCGAGAAGGCTATGGCGCGGATGCGCTCGCCCGCCGTCTGAGGGCATCAAAAAAATCTCAGGGCACCAAAAAACTCAAGGCATCGATATATCGATGCCTTGATAGAAATAGTTCTGGGCGCGGATCTGGTCGTCCGTCAGGCGCTGACCCGCCGCGATCACCTGCGTGCCGTCCTGCCGAACGATTGGCCCGTCGAAGGGGTGGAGCGTGCCGGCCGCCAGCGCATCACGGATGCGCGTGGCCTCCGAAACTTCCTCGGGCGTCATGTTGGTAAAGGGGGCGAGGCGGAACATGCCGGAATTCAGCCCCTCCCACACATCGCCGGGGCGCCAGGTGCCGTCGAGCACGGCGCTGGCGCGGGCGGCGTAGTAGTCGCCCCAGTTGTTGACGTTGGAGGTCAGGTGCGCGCGCGGCGCGAAGCGCGTCATGTCGCTCGACTGCCCGAAACCGAGCACGCCGCGCTGTTCAGCCAACTGCAATGGCGCGGGGCCGTCGGTGTGGCTGCACAGCACGTCGCAGCCCTGGTCGATCAGCGCGCGTGCCGCATCGGCCTCGCGCCCAGGATTGGACCAGGCATTCACCCAGACCACGCGTATCTTCATGGCAGGATCAACGGACCAGGCGCCGCGCATCACCGTGTTGATGGCGTGGATCACCTCGGGCACCGGAAATGTGGCGACGTAGCCAATGGTCCTG
Organism: Acetobacterales bacterium; assembly: GCA_038250135.1. Lineage (GTDB taxonomy): Bacteria > Pseudomonadota > Alphaproteobacteria > Acetobacterales > Acetobacteraceae > Falsiroseomonas. The sequence continues at coordinate 872 of JBBSCP010000372.1, forward strand.
CTACGCGATTTGCGCGCCGCGATCACGCCCTGAACGTAACGGCCTTCATAGAAGCGCGCGTTGTAGATCGAGAGATTCGGCAAGATGCTGGTGCCCGTCGCGTTCTCGAACATCACGCTCGGGTGCTGCGGGGCAATGCGAACCGTCGGCTGGAAGTAGGAGAAGCTGGTGGTGAAGATCAGGCGCGAGCCGGTGCGCACCAGCTGTGTCGCCACGCGGTCGAAATCCGGCGGCGCAACGGATTCCACCAGCGTCGCCGTGGCGCGATCGCCAAGCACTTCCAGCATGCGCCGGCGGCCCTGGTCATGCATGTTCGACCAACCGAAATCGCCCACCGGCCCGATCAGGATGAAGCCGACGTTCAGGCGCGACTGCGCCGAGGCCGAGGCGGCAAGGGCGGTGACGCCAAGGCTCGAACCGAGCAGCGTGCGGCGGGTCAGGCTCATCCAGGATCTCCGTTGGGACGATGATAACCTGAGCTATATGAAACCGCGATGTTTTGGCAATATTTCTGAGCGGCTCAGACGCCTTCGGGCTGCCCCGCAATCGCCACAGCGAGCTTGTCGGCGTCGAGCAGCCGCGCGGCGAGTGCCGCACTCCCCGCCCGGGTCAGCGCGGCCAGCCGCGCTGCCCGTGTGTCCAGCCAGTCGCGCGGGCGGTTGTTGCGCCGCAAGGCCAGCAGCGTGCCGGCGATTCGGCGGCTGTCGGTGAATTGCAGCGGAAGGTTACCGGTGAGGAAGGCCACCGCGTCGTCGAGCTCCGCCTGGGTCGGCCCCTCGGCCGCCATGCGCGCCCATTCCGAGCGAGTCACGGCAAGCGCCTCTGCCACCTTGGCATTGTCGGTGGAGGAGGAACCGATGATCACGCCCTGCCCGAACAACTGATCGAGCCCCACGCCGATGCCATAGGTCAGGCCACGTTGCACGCGCACGGACTCCATGAGCCGCGAGGAGAATCCCCCACCGCCGAGGATGCGCAGTACAACCTGTGCAGCCTCCCAATCGGGATCGATCAAGGCCAGGCCGGCCTGGCCGAAGACGATGGCCGATTGCGGGCCCTGCACCTGCAACACCTTGGTGCCGAAGCTTTGGAAGGCCGGCAGCGCCGGCGCCGAGGCAGGCACGCCGACCGGCAGCCCGGCAAACAGCACGGGCAGCAGCATGGCCAGTTCGGCCGAGGTGATGGCGCCGCTGACGGCAATGAGCACGCCTTCGGCGCGGATCTGCCGGGCGTGCGCAGCGCGCAGCGCCTCCACGGGCAATGTCGAAAGCGTCTCGACCGTGCCGCCCGAAGGCCGACCCGCGGGGTGGTCGGGGAAGGCGGCGGCCCAGAAGGCGCGGCCGACCTGGCCGCGCGGCGTCTCCAGCGCCGAACGCGCGCCGGCCACAGCCCGCGCCCGCACACGGCTCACGGCCGATTCTTCCAGCCGCGGCGCCCGCATGGCGAGGTTGGCCAGCCGCACGGCTTCCGGCAGCGCGATGGTGAGCGCGCGCAGCGAGCCCTCGAACCCGTCACGCTGTGCGTCGAAGGACAGGCCGATGGCGGAATCGCGCAGCGCATCGGCGAAACCCAGCGCATCGAGCTCGCCTGCGCCCTCGGTCAGCAATGCGGCGAGCATCGAAAGTGCGCCGCCATGCTCCGCCGCGTCGAGCGCGGCGCCGCCCTGCCAGGCCCAGGCGATGGAAACGACCGGGACGGAATGATCCTCCGCCAGCCAAGCCGTATAGGGCCCGGCCGCGACCTGCTGGATCGCCAGGGAGAAACTCATGCCCGCACCTCCACCGGCGCCGTCGTGCCCTCGGGCAGCAACCAGCCGCTGCCGGACACCCCCTGGCCCAGCACCGCAGCCGCGGCCTCCGCCACCTGCGCCCGCGTCACGGCGCGCAGACGGCGCGGCCAGAACTCCACGCTTTCCATCGGCAGGCCGATCGACAGCGCGTTGCCCAGCATCCGCGGCGCGGCGCCGAGGCCATCGAGCGCCATCAGCGCGCCGGCCGACATCTGGCGGATGCTGCGCGCGACCTCGGTCTCGGTCGGCCCGCCCTCATCGAGCAGGCGCTTCACCGTGGCCATCGCCACTTCCTCGATCCGTGCAGGCGGCGTCTCGCGCCGCGGCGTCACAAAAAGGTCGAAATCGGTATGGCCCGCGACGTCGCCGTCGTAGCTCGTGCCGGCCGAGACGGCGAGGCCGGACTCGACCAGCGCCGCATGCAGCCGCGAGCCCTGGCCGCCGCCTAATAGATGGCGCAGCACCTCCAGCGGTTCGCTGTGCCGCGACTCGCCGGCCGTCATCGAAGGCGCCTGCCAGGAGCGCAGGAAGGTGGCCTCGCCGCGCAGCCGCGGATCATTGCGCACGAAGCGCGGAATCGCCGGAGCGGCGGGCGGCGCAGCACGGTTGCGCGGCACGGCAGGGCCGGCCGGCACCGCGCTCCATTCGCCGAGCGCCGTCCTGTCGAACTCCTCACCTGAGACAGCGCCGGCCACCACCAGAACGGCATTGCCGGGCGCGTAGCGGGCGCGGAAGAAAGTCACCAAATCGGCGTGGGAGATCGCGCGGATTTCCTCCTCCCAGCCGATGATCGGGCGGCCGCGCCAATGCTGCGCGCCCCACATCGCGGCATCGAAGCTTTCGAAGAACAGGGCGCGCGGGCTGGAGCCGGTGCGCTGGGCGCGTTCCTCGAGCACCACGCGGCGCTCGCTTTCCATCTCGGCGGCGGGGATGAGGGCGGAGGCGAAGCGGTCCGCCTCCATCATCGCGACCAGGGCCAGGCGGCTGGCCTCCACGTGTTGGAAATAGCCGGTTACGTCACGCGAGGTAAAGGCGTTGTCCACGCCGCCCTCCCGCGCCACGCGGCGCGAGAACCCGCCCGAGGCGACGCGCGCACTGCCCTTGAACAGCATGTGTTCCAGGTAGTGCGCGATGCCGGACAGGCCCGGCGGGTCCTCGCCGCCGCCGGCCGCGACGTAAGCATAGTGCGCCACGACTGGGGCGCGGCGCTGCTCAACATGCGCCACGCGCAGACCGTTGGGCAGGGTGCGGAGCGTTGCGCCGAACAGCGGGCGCTCGGCCAGCGCGTCAGGCAGGGGGTGGGCCAAGGGCTGGGACACAGCGGGCGGCACGGCGCCGATAGCGGCGGCGGCGGCGGCGGCTTGCAGGGCGGCGCGGCGGGTCAATGGGATCATGAGGCATCAGATGGGGCCGAAACGCCGTCGCGCAAAGGCGCGCCCTTAGATGAGTGCGAAATCAGCGGTCCCGAAACGGCTACCGTAGTATCACCCGGGGCAGGAATGGCGCCCGATGGAGGGGTGGCAAGCAGCCGCGCTCGGCGATGAGGCGACGCTCGCCACCAACTCATCGACCTGATCCGCGGCTTCCGCGCGAACCATCAGCTCGGCGATTTCGGCCTGCAACTGCGGCTCGAGGTGACGGCTCGCATCCGACGCGAAGCCACTCTCGCCCCAGGACGCGCTTGTGCTGAACGCCGTCGCGGGCGCGCTCGGGCTGGTGGTCACCCGCTCCGACCTTTCGACCGGGGCCGCCGCGGCGGCCGAGGTGATGGGCCGCGCCTCCACGCCGGTGGTGCTGTTGCTGCCCGACGGGACGGCGCTATGGAACAACGCCGCGGCGACCGTCCTTTGGGCGCC
>JBBSCP010000373.1:0-4503 GCA_038250135.1 Acetobacterales bacterium
GGCGTCTCCACGGTCTTGCCGTTGTGCTTCACCTTGCCCTCGGCGATCAGCTTCTCGGCGTCACGGCGGGAGGCGATGCCGGCGCGGGCGAGGTACTTCGCGATGCGTTCGCCTCGCGCCTTCGGCGCGGACTGATCCTGGCCTTCGGGGGTTTCCCCGGCGTCGTCGCTCATCGGGTTGCTGCCTCCACAAACGCCTGGAAAATGGAGGGATCGCGCGGGTCGATGGCGTATTCCGGGTGCCATTGCACGCCGAGCGCAAAACGATGCCCCGGATGCTCGATGCCCTCGATCACGCCATCTGGGGCCAGCGCATTGACCACACCGCTGCCCGGTGTCGCCACCGCCTGGTGATGCGCGCTGTTCACCGCCATGCGAGCACTTCCCACGATGCGCGCGAGCAGCGTGCCGGGCGTGAGCATGACCGCATGCCCGGGCTCGGTGCGCGGATTGGGTTGTTCATGGGCGAGCGCACCAGGCACTTCATCGGGGATGTGCTGGATCAGCGTGCCGCCGAAGGCGACCGCAAGCAGCTGCTGCCCGCCGCAGATGCCCAGCACCGGCATGTCGCGCGCCAGCGCGGCGCGCGTGGCGGCGAGCTCGAAATCCGTGCGGCCGGGCTTGAGGGTGACTTTCGGATGCGGCGCGCCACCGCCCCACAGCGCAGGATCGACATCGAAGGCGCCGCCGGTGACCATCAGCCCGTCCAGCGCTTTGAGATACTCGGCGGCGAGTTCGGGATGATGCGGCAAAGCCACCGGCAGGCCGCCCGCGACGATCACGGCGGAGAAGTAATTCTGGCGGAGGGCATACCAAGGCAGCTTGGACCAGCCGCCGGCCGGCTCCGCATCCAGGGTGACGCCGATCAGGGGCTTTCGGGACATGGCGCTTGCTAGACCTATGGCGCGGCTCAGGGCAAGCATCGCGCATGACGACCCCGCTCTCTCCGATGGAAATCGCCCTGGCGGAAGCCCGCGCCGCCGCTGCGCGGGGCGAGGTGCCGGTCGGCGCCGTCGTCACCGATGCCGCGGGCCAGGTGATTGCCCGCGCCGGCAATGAGGTCGAGGCGCGAGTCGATCCCTCCGCCCATGCCGAAATTCTCGCGCTGCGCGCCGCAGCCCAGGACATGGGCCAAAAGTTTCTCGCCGAGGCGACGCTCCATGTCACGCTCGAACCCTGCCCGATGTGCGCGCAGGCGATCAGCTTCTTTCGTGTCAAGCGCCTCATCTTCGGCGCCTACGACCCGAAGGGTGGCGGCGTGGAGCATGGGCCGCGCCTCTACGCCCGGCCGGGCTGCCTCCACGCGCCGGAGGTGGTGGGCGGCGTGCGGGAGCGTGATGCGGCCGCGCTGTTGCAGGATTTTTTCCGCGCGCGCCGCTGAGCGCGCCCGGCCGCGTGGTGCGGACCCTTTTCAGCGTCCTCCCGGGTTGGGTTCAGAAGGATGTTCGGTGGCGCGTCTTGATTTCGCGCAGCACATCATCGGGGTCCTGCGCCCACCAATGCTTCGAGAGGATTTCGACCTCCGCATATCCGGCATAGCCCTGCGCCTCGACCATGGCGCGGATGGCGGGGATGTCGATCACGCCCTCGCCAGGCAGGCCGCGGTCGAAGACCGTATCGGTGGTCGGCACTTTCCAGTCGCAGACATGGAAGCCTGCAATCCGGCTGCCGGAGCGCGCGATCTGCCGGGCAAGGTCGGGGTCCCACCACACATGATAGACATCCAGCGCGATGCCGCTGCCGGCGCCGAGTGCGTCGCACAGGTCGAGCGCCTGAGACAGCGTGGATAGCACGGAGCGGTCCGCGCAGGTCATCGGGTGCAGGGGTTCGAGCGCGATGGTCACGCCGGCAGCGCGCGCCTCTGCCATGATGGCGTGCAGCCCGTCGCGCACCATGGCGCGCGCGCCAGGCAAATCCTTCGAGCCTGGAGGCAGGCCGCCGCACACCATCACGAGGCTGGCCGCGCCGATGGCGTGGGCCTCGGCGATGGCGCGCCGATTATCCTCGATCGCGGCGGCACGGCCGGCAGCGTCGGCGGCGGGAAACATGCCGCCGCGGCACAGGCCCGTGACGGTGAGCCCGGCGTCACGCATACGCCGCGCGGCCTGCGCGACGCCCATCGCCTGAAGCACGTCACGCCAGGGTGAGATGCCGGTGATGCCGTGACGCGCGCAGCCCTCGATGCATTGCGCGAGATTCCACCTCTCGCGAACGGTGACGGTGTTGAGCGAAAGCTCCATCACGCGACGCCATGTAGCACGAGAAGGTTGCGCATGCGGCTCGCCGCCCTATCGGGATCGCGCAGCAGACCGGCCTTGTCGGCGAGGCGGAACAGCTCGGCGAAATGGCGGATGGAGCGTGTGCTCTGCTGCCCGCCAACCATCACGAAATGGTCCTGGTGGCCGTTCAGCCAGGCCATGAACACCACGCCGGTTTTGTAGAAGCGTGTGGGCGCCTTGAAGATGTGGCGCGACAGCGGCACCGTCGGTGCGAGGATGTCGTGGAAGGTGGCGAGGTCGTTGCGCGCGAGGCTCGCCAGCGCGCCGCCCACCGCGGGCGCGATCGGGTCGAAGATGCCGAGCAGCGCATCGGAATAGCCGTGTTCGTCGCCGGCGATCAGTTCGGGGTAGTTGAAGTCGTCGCCTGTGTACATGCGCACGCGACCATGCTCCCCTTGGGGCAGGCGCCGGCGCATCGCGATCTCCTTCTTGTCGTCCAGCAGCGAGATCTTCACGCCATCGACCTTGTGCGCGTGCGCGTGGATGACGGCGAGTGCGGTTTCCATCGCCGCCATGTGGTCGTGGTCGCCCCAATAGCCTTCCAGCGCGGGATCGAACATTTCGCCGAGCCAGTGGATGATCACCGGCTGCTTCACCTGCGACAGGATGCGCGCATAGACGCGCTCGTAATCCGCCGGGCTGCGCGCGGCTTTTGCCAAGGCGCGCGACGCCATCAGGATGATGCGCCCGCCCATTGCCTCGACAGCTTCGCACTGTTCCTCATAGGCGCGGATCACATCGTCCACGTTCACGTCGGGGCCAGGCGTGAGGTGGTCGGTGCCGGCACCGGAGGCCATCACCGCGCCGGGCACGTCCTGCATCGCATCGAGCGAGCGACGAATGAGTTCCTGCGCGGCAACCCAATCGAGCCCCATGCCGCGCTGCGCCGTATCCATCGCCTCCGCCACGCCAAGGCCGAGCGACCACAAATACTGGCGGAAGGCGATGGTGCGGTCCCAGTCGATCTTCGCGTCCAGCCAGGGGTCCTGCTTGGCCAGCGTGTCCGACACGACATGCGCGGCGGCGAGTGCCACGCGCGGAAAGGGCGGTGTCGCCTTGGGAAATTCGCGCGGCATGCCCAGTGTGTAGTCGCCCTCGGGCAGTCGGATGGAAACCATCGTCACAGCTCCAGCGTCGGCAGGTCGATCCAGCGGCGCTCCGCCCAGGATTGCAGACCGGCTTCCGCGAGTTGCACGCCCTTCGCGCCGGCCAGCAGATCCCACGGATAGGTCGCAACTTCGCCGGCCAGGTAACGGAAGAACAATTCCCACTGCGCGCGGAAACCGTTCGGATAGGCCTGGGTGTCCGGCACTTCCTGCCAGCCCGCGAAGAAGTCGATGGGCTGCGCGATATCGGGATTCCACACCGGCTTGGGCGTGTTCACGCGGCTCTGCGTCCAGCATTTCTGCAATCCCGCGATGGCGCTGCCATGCGTGCCGTCCACCTGGAAGGTGACGAGGTCGTCGCGCCGCACGCGCGTCGCCCAGCTGGAATTGATGTGCGCGACGATGCCGCCTTCGAGCATGAAGGTGGCATAGGCCGCGTCGTCGGTGTCGGCGGTATAGGGCTTGCCCTGCTCATCCCAGCGTGTCGGGATGTGCGTGGCACCAAGGCACGAGACGCTCTGTACGGCACCGAACATATTGTCGAGCACGTAGCGCCAATGGCAGAGCATGTCGAGGATCATGCCGCCGCCCTCGGCCTTCTTGTAGTTCCACGATGGCCGCTGAGTCGGCTGCAGGTCGCCCTCGAACACCCAATAGCCGAACTCGCCCTTCACCGAGCAGATGCGACCCAGCGCGCCGCTGTCGATCACCATCTTCAGCTTACGCAGCCCGGGGAGGAACAGCTTGTCCTGCACCACGCCGGCCTTGATGCCCTTCGCCTTCGCCAGGCGCGCGACGGCCATCGCGTCGGCGAGGTTGTCCGACGTCGGCTTCTCGCAATAGATGTCCTTGCCCGCATTGATCGCCTTGGTCAGCAGGCCCGCGCGCAGCAGCGTCGTCGCCGCATCGAAGAACAGCGTGTCGTTGGGGTCGGCCAGGCAGGCGTCGAGGTCCGTCGAGACCCGGGAAATGCCGTTCTCACGCGCCAGCGCCTCAAGCTTCTCGCTGTTGCGGCCAACAAGGATGGGATCGGGCATCACGCGATCGCCGTTCTTCAGCAGCACGCCGCCATCCTGGCGAATCGCCGCGATGGAGCGGATCAGATGCTGGTTCATGCCC
>JBBSCP010000374.1:0-4502 GCA_038250135.1 Acetobacterales bacterium
ATCTCTCAGACCTGCGCGAGCTCACCTTTCCCTACGGCGACGACCTGAGCGATCCCTACACGCTGACCACGCCGCAGGGCATTGCCCACATCGATGCCGCGACCGGGCGCGTGCTCGACTTCACGCCCAACGATCTGGCGCGGCAGGTGCACGAGACCATCGTGATGCTGCACACCGGGCGAGGTGTCTGGCCGCTCGCGCTGCTGCTCGGGCTGGCCGCCTTGACCGCGCCCATCTTGGCCGGCGCCGGCGCGGTGATCTGGTGGCGCCGCCGCGCCGCGCTGCCGAGGATCAGCCAGAACGTGGCTGCCCAGAGCGCCGACACCATCATTCTCATCGGCAGCGAGGGCAATAGCACATGGGGCTTCGCCGCCACGCTGCACGCAGCGCTGACCAAGGCCGGGCATCGCGTGCATGCCGCACCGATGAACGCACTCGCGCCGCGCTATGCGAAGGCGGAGCGTCTGCTGATCCTGGCGGCGACCTATGGCGATGGCGCCGCGCCGGCTTCCGCGACGCTGTTCCTGCAGCGGCTGGAGCGCGCCGTTGGCGTGCTGCCCGTCGCTGTGCTTGGCTTCGGGGACCGCAGTTTTCCGAGTTTCTGCGGCTATGCCGAGCAGGTTGCCGCCACGCTCCGCGCCAAGGGCTGGCCCGTGCTGCTCGACACCTGGCTGATCGATCGGCAATCGGCACAGAGCTTCGCCGCCTGGGGCGATGCTCTGGGCAAGGCGATGGGCACAAGCTTGGCGCTGGCGCATGTCGCCACGCGTCCTATGACCATCCCGCTCGTGCTGTCCGGGCGCGAGGAGTACGGCGGCGAATCGCAGACACCGACAGCCATCCTGAGCTTCGTGCCCCAGGCCAGCGGGCGCATCTGGCAGCGACGCCGCCTTCCGCGCTTCGAGGCGGGCGACCTCGTCGGCATCCTGGCACCGGGGACGGACCTCCCGCGCTTCTACTCGCTCGCCTCCGCCTCGACCGATGGTGTGCTGGAGATCTGCGTCCGCAAGCAGGCGGGCGGCGTCTGCTCGGGCTTCCTGCATGAGTTGCAATCGGGCGGGCTAATCGAGGCCTTCATCCGGCCCAACCCGGCCTTCCGGCCGATGCCTGGCCGCGCGCCGGTGATCCTGGTGGGCGCCGGCACGGGCATCGGCCCGCTCGCGGGATTCATCCGCCACAACGCCGCGCACCGGCCGATGCACCTCTACTGGGGCGGCCGTCATCCTGGCTCGGACTTTCTCTACGAGCCGCAGTTGACGGCCTGTGCCAGCGACGGACGACTCATGCGGCTGAACACAGCCTTCTCCCGCGTGCCGGGCGGCGGCTACGTGCAGGACCGGTTGGCGGCGGACGCCGCGACGCTACGCGAAATGCTCCAGCGCGGCGCGCAGGTGCTGGTCTGCGGAGGCCGCGACATGGCGGGCGGCGTGGCGCTGGCCTTCGAGGCGATCCTCCAACCGCTCGGCCTCGACCTTGCAACCCTGAAATCGGAGGGCCGGTACCTTGAAGACGTCTACTGAAGCGATGGCCATGGTGCGGCACGCGCTGAACGGGCCGACCATGGGAACCCGCTACGCCGCGGTGTTCTACGCGCCGGACGGGATGGCAACCGATGCGCTCGCCTCGGCGCTATTCGAGGCCGTGGATCGCGTTGACCGGCAGATGTCCAGCTGGAAGCCGGACTCCGACCTCAACCGCCTGAATGCGGCGCCGGGCGGTGATTGGGTGACGCTCCCGCGCGAATTGATGGCGGTGCTGGCCGAGGCGCTGAAGATCGGCCGTGCCACACATGGCGCCTTCGATATCGGCGTGGGGACGCTTGTCGCCGCCTGGGGCTTCGGGCCTGGCGACCGGAAGTCGGACCCGGGCCTCATCGCGGCCGCATCCGCCACACCGCGCGCCACCACCACGGAGGCGTTGCACCTGGACCCTGCCGCATTCCGCGCGCGGAAATCGGCACCCCTGTCGCTGGATCTGTCGGGCATAGCCAAGGGCTTCGGCGTGGACGAGATGGCGCGGGTGATGGATGCGTTCGGCATTCGCACCTGGCTGGTCGGCATCGATGGTGAGATGCGCGCTCGCGGCGTGAAGCCGGATGGCAGCCCCTGGGCGGTGGCGCATGAGCGCCCCGACCGACACAGTCGCGAGGCTATGGGGGTGATCGAGCTGACCGACATGGCCGTCGCCACCTCCGGCAACTACCGGCACTGGGCCGAGGTCGAAGGCAGGCTGGTTTCGCACACCATGGACCCCGCCTCGAGCCGTCCGCTCGACAACGGGATCGCTTCCGTCTCCGTCCTCGCTGCCACCTGCATGGCGGCCGATGCGTGGGCAACGGCTTTCATGGTGCTGGGCGTGGAAGCGGCCAGCAAGCTGGCGGCCGCATCCGGATTAGGCACCATCTTCGTGCGCAGCGACGGGACGGTCAGATCCATGATCTGAATCCATCAGGGTGGCGCGCGTGCCGGCTACACCACCGTGCCGAACAGCGCGCCGATGCCGGCCGTCAGCGCCATTGCCAGCGCGCCCCAGAAGGTCACGCGCGCCGTGGCGCGCAGCACATTCGCGCCACCGGCCTGCGCGCCAATCGCACCGAGCAGCGCGAGGAAGGCGAGCGAGGCAGCGGAGACGATCCAGACAAGCAGATGGGTGGGTGCGATGACCACCATCAGCAGCGGCATGGCCGCGCCGACGGCGAAGGTCGCTGCCGAGGTCAGCGCCGCCTGGATTGGGCGCGCCGTCGTGATCTCGGAGATCCCGAGTTCATCCTGCGCATGGGCACCCAGCGCGTCCTTCGCCATCAACTGCTCGGCCACCTGCCGGGCCAGGCCGCGCTCGACGCCACGGCGGACGTAGATTTCCGCCAGTTCCTCGTGCTCGAAGGCGGGATTGTCCTTCAACTCCTGGGTTTCGCGGGCGAGGTCAGCCTGTTCCGTGTCGGATTGGGAGCTGACCGACACATATTCGCCCGCCGCCATCGACATTGCCCCCGCGACCAGCCCGGCCACGCCGGCGATCAGGATATCGCTCTGCGTGGCCGCAGCGGCGGCTACGCCGACAATCAGGCTGGCGGTGGAGACGATGCCATCATTCGCCCCCAACACGGCCGCCCGGAGCCACCCGATGCGCGAGACCAGATGGCGTTCCGGATGCAAATGGAGGCGCGGCATGACGTAATCCTTGTAGTGGTGGCTTGGCCGACCGGGATCGCAAATCGCTGCTTCGCGCGCCGCTCCATCAGGGCCGGCCGTCGGGCACGGCTTCACGAGGCTTCGGTGTCGCGATGAACAGCATGAAGCGCGCCAGCGGCCGTTTGAACAAGAACAGGTAGGCGACGTGAAGGCCGACCAGAATCATGAGGAAGTTCGACAGTCCCTCATGCAATTCACCGACGATGCCATCCTCCTGCTTACCACCCCGTGTTTCCACGTCGCGGCGGCGTTCACGGTTATCGTCGCGCGCCTGCGCCTCGGTCACGACAACGCTGGTTGCCATGCCCAGCGTCCGGCCTCGATCCATGGCGATACCGGTCGCCGTGGCCAGGATTAGGCAAGCGGCGATGCCGGCCAACAGCGTCTTGCTGATGGCGGGATGGGTAAAGGCATTGCCGAGCGTCAGCCCGCCGAACTGCGGATAGAACCGCGACAGGCCCAGTTGCCGAAGACCTGAGACTGCCGCAATGAGGCGGCCACCGATGATGATGGCGATCGCGTAACCCAGCACCGCGTGGATCGTGCCGAAATCGCCTGTCAGAAAAGCGGCGATGACCAGAAAGCCAAGCGCGGCGTGGTAGGCCCGCAGGCCCTGCATGATGGACATGATGATCCTTGAGGAAAGGCTGGGAGAGCCTTGGCGAGCAAGTCTACTCGTGGCCGCGACAGATATCCTTGCGCGACATCAACCTATCGGTCCGAGATGGGCAGGAAGACTGGGTTTCGGGGCGATGACGCTGTGCCCATTTATCGCATTGTCCTCTTTGGACGTTCACGGCACCCGCCGCTTCACCACCCCGACCGACAGCGTCGCCGCCGCCAGATCGAACGTCGCCGCCGAGATGTTCCGTGCCATCACGCGCACCGTGTTGTTCGACCACACCGCCGCGTCGAATTCGATGAACCGCGTCGACGACACCAGCGACGCCGTTGCCAGGTCGCCCGCCCGCGCCCCGTTCACCGTAACATCGAGCAGCGACGTTGCCCCCGGCGCCAAGCTCGGCAAATCCCAGGACACCTCTGCCGCGAACTCCCGCCGCCCTGAGCCGAACAGCGCCCCCGTCAACAGCGGCGTGCCGTTGAGCACTGCGGGCGCCGCCTCAGGCAGCCCGTAGAGCCGCAGAGACTGCAGGTCGATCGGCCCATCGAAGCCGATCACCCCCACCTGCGCATAGGCCACGGACGCCCCCACGCGGATCGTCTGCCGCCGATTGAAGTTGGCGTCATCCATTGGCGCGCCGGCGTTCCACCCTTTGGCCGGCCCGTTCCACTGCATGGTGGTGATCGAGG
>JBBSCP010000375.1:0-4499 GCA_038250135.1 Acetobacterales bacterium
CTATTGCAGCGTGATCCCCGCGCTGCGCACCACCGCGCCCCAACGCTCCACATCCTCGCGCAGCCTTGCGGCGAAGGGCACTGGGCCTTCGCCCAGCGGATCGGCGCCGATCTGCGCCATGCGGGCCAGCACGGCCGGGCGGGTCAGCGCCGCCGCCACCAGGGCGTGGATGCGCTCGACCAGCGCAGGCGGCATGCCCTTCGGCCCCATCAGGCCGTTCCAGGTGATGGTCTCGAAGCCCGGCAAGGCCTCGGCGATGGCGGGCACGTTGGGCAGGCTGACATGGCGCATCAGGCTCGATACGCCGTGCAGCCGCACCGCGGCGTTCTGCACATGCGGGATCGCCTCCGACAAATTGGCGAACATCATCGGCGCATTGCCGGCGATGACGTCGGCCAGGGCAGGCGCGCCGCCGCGATAGGGCACGTGTTCGGCCTCGATGCCGAGCCGTTGCAGGAACAGCGCCATGGTCAGGTGCTGGAAACTGCCGACACCACCGCTGGCATAGGCGAGGCGGCCGCTGCGCGCGCGCATCCAGGCGATCACGGCGGGCAGGTCCACGGCGTCCACGCTGCGATGGGTCATCAATACGAAAGGGTTGGTGCCGAGATTCACGATCGGCGTCACATCCGCCACCGGGTCGAAGCGCGGGCGCTGCGCCATGGCGGCGGGTGCCACGGCCAATACCGCGACCGCCATCATCATCAGGGTGTGGCCATCCGGGGCCGAGCGCACCATCGCATCCGCGGCGAGCAAGCCGCCCGCGCCGGTTCGGTTCTCCACCACGAAGCTGCCGCCCGGCACGCCTTCGGTCAGGATTTCGGCGGTAAGCCGTGCCAGCGCGTCGGTGTTGCCGCCGGCGGCGAAGGGCACCAGGATTCGCACCGGGCGCTCCGGCCAGGCCGCCTGCGCGCGGGCAAGCCCCGGCACGAGCAGAGGGGGCAGGAGCAGGGCAGGGGTGGCGAACAGCAGGCGGCGCGCGATCATCGAGAATTCTCCCGGCACTGGCAGGCGGTACTCTATCTGCAAGGACGCGCCGCGGAAGTCCGCCGATACGTTGATCCGCACGTCTTGACGCTGCAAAAGGCCCATTCGCTACAGCACTATCCGCTCACATTGAATCGATGTGAACTGATTTCGTGCTGTAGATTCAATGGGTTTTTGAGCACGAGATCGATCTACGAGGATCGATGGCGCTCCGAGCAGGGGATCGGCGTGATGGACGGCAAGGCGGCACCCGACGCGGTCGCAGCGGTGGACCAGGCGCGGCAATGGGGCCGGTTGATGGAGATGGCCGAGTTCGGCGCCATCCCCGGCGAGGGCGTGAACCGCGCCTGCCTCACGGCGCTCGACCGTGCGTCGCGCCGACTGCTGCTCGCCTGGGGGGCGGAGATCGGCCTTGCGCCCTCAATTGATGCGCTCGGCAACCTGTTCCTGCGCCAGGAGGGGACCGACCCCACCCTGCCGCCCGTGCTGACCGGCAGCCACATGGACAGCCAGCCCAATGGCGGGCGGTTCGATGGCATCTGGGGCGTGATCGCGGGGCTGGAGGCGATCCAGGCGCTGCGCGAGGCGGGGCTTGCCACGAAGCGCCCGATCGAACTGGTGGCATGGACCAATGAGGAGGGTGGCCGCTTCGCGCCGGGTTGCATGGGCTCCATGGCCTATGCCGGCTATCGCCCCGCCCATGCCTGGGACGAGGTGACGGATGCCGAGGGAATGAGCTTCGGCGCGCAGCTCGAGAAGCATCTGGCACTCGAAGCTCACATCCCCCGCCGCCCGTTGGGCGTGGTCGAGGGCGTGGCGCCCTTCGCCTATGTCGAATGCCACATCGAGCAGGGCCCCTTGCTGGAGGCCGAGGATCTCGACATCGGGGTCGTCGAGGGCATCCAGGGCAGCCGCTGGTTCAGCGTCGAAATCATCGGGCGATCAGACCACGCGGGCACGGCGCCGGTTTCGCTCCGCCGCGACGCGGTGCAGGACATGGTCCGCGCCATCACGGCACTCAATGCACTGATGTACGACCCGGCGGATGTGCTGCGCTTCACCGTGGGGCGGGTCGAGGTCAGCCCCAACAGCTCGAACTCGGTGGCGGCGCGGGCGCGCTTCAGCATCGATTGCCGCCACCCGGATGCGGCAGTACTGCGCGCGCGGGGCGATGCGGTGCCGGGCGTGGTGCAATCGGCGATGCGCGGCTGCTCGGCGAGCGTGGCGGAACGCTTCAACGCGCTGCCGACCGCCTTCAGCCCGATGATCTGCCAGGTGGTGGAGGATGCCGCCCGCGCGCAGGGCATGGGCGTGCGGCGCATGCAGTCCGGCGCCTTCCACGACGCGCAATTCATGGTCCCACTGTGCCCGAGCGGGATGATCTTCGTGCCTTGCCGTGGCGGTGTCTCCCACCACCCCAGCGAATACAGCACGCCCGAGCAGCTCGCCGCCGGCGCTCGCGCGCTGACGGCAGTGCTGGCGGAGCTGGCGAACCGGTAGGGTCAATACACCGCGGCGATCACCTCGATCTCGATCAGGAAATCCGCGATCGGCAGCGCGCTGACCACGCAGGTGGTGCGTGCCGGCAAGGCATCGGCCGGGAAGGCTTCGGCGTAGAGGCGGTTCATCTCGGCCACGTCGCCGACGCGCGTCAACAGCACGTTCGCCTTCAGGACGCTCTTCATGTTGCTGCCGCCCTGGATCACGGCACGGGTCAGGTGATCCATGACGATGGCGAATTGCGCGGCGAAATCGTCCTTCGGCACGCCATCCGGCCCCATCGGCCCGATGCCCGAGACAAAAAGCGTATCGCCATGCCGCACCGACAGCGCGAAGGGCGGATAGGCCCGGCCCCCGGCGGGCGGCATGAAGCGGGAAATCTCTGGCATGGGTGGCGGTCCCTCTCTTGTGGCGGGGCGAAGGTGCAGCGCAGCATGGTGCCGGTCACCATCTGAGAGCCCCACCATGCCGCAAGTGGACACTGCCCGATTCCTCGCCGATCTGCACGCGCTGCGCGCCATCGGCACCTTCCGCACCGGCGTACACCGCCCGACCTATTCGCCCGAGGATATGGAAAGCCGGCGCTGGCTGATGGCCAGGCTCGCCGAATGTGGCCTGGAGGCGAGCATGGATGGCATCGGCAATGTGCTTGGTCGCCATCCGGGTGCGGGGCCGAAGCTGCTCGTCGGCAGCCATATCGAGAGCCAGAACGAGGCCGGCTGGCTCGACGGCGCGCTCGGCGTGGTCGCCGGCGTGGCGCTGGCCCGCGCTGGGCTGCCTGTGGATGTCGTGGCCTTCGCCGATGAGGAAGGCCATTACGGCGGCTTCATCGGCAGCCGCAGCTTCATCGGCGAATTGGCCGAAGCCGAGATCGACACTCTGGCCAACCGCTACCACGGCAAGCCGCTCCGCCAGGCGCTGGCCGAGGCGGGGCTGGAGGGCCTGCCGCGGATCCAGATGGAACCCGGCCGCCACAAGGGTTTTCTCGAGCTGCACATCGAGCAGGGCACCCAACTCGAAAGCGGCGAGCTCCAGGTGGGCGTGGTGACCGGCATCGTCGCGATCCGCCAGTGGAAGCTGGTCTTCACCGGCATGCAGGACCATGCCGGCGGCACCACCATGGCCGAGCGGCGCGATGCGGGCCTCTGCGCCGTGCGCCTGCTCGCCGAGATCGACCGCCACTTCCCGCTGGTTTGCGGCCCGCGCAGCACCTGGACCACCGGGCGCATCACGCTCGACCCGGGCGCCAACTCGATCATTCCGGGTCGCGCCGAGGTGATGTTCCAGCTGCGCGACATCGACGAAGCCGTGATCGTGCGGATGGAAGCCTGCCTCCGCGCCTTGGTGCAGGAGAGCAACCGGCGCGAGAAATGCCCCTGCGTGATGGAGCCCGTGAGCCTCTCCACACCGGCGCCGTGCGACGCCGCGCTGCAGCAGGCGCTGGCCGATGCGGCTGCCGCGCTGGCTCCCGGCAAGTGGCAGCGCATGCCGAGTGGTGCCGGGCATGATGCGCAATATCTGGCGCGCGTCATGCCGGCAGCGATGCTGTTCACCCCCTCGATCGGCGGCATCAGCCACCATTGGTCGGAGGACACGAAGGAGCAGGATCTGGCGCTGTGCGTGCGCGTTCTCGCCGAGGGCGCCGCTAGGTTCCTGGCGATTTAGTCCAGCAGCGTCGCCGCCGCGCGCAGCAGGCTGCCGCCGGGCAGGCGGAGTGCCTCGAGGATGCGGAAATGGTCCGCGCCGGGGATCGGCAGCAGCGGCCCCGGCGCGTGCGCCGCGCTGCGCAGCGCGTGGAAATCCCGGCTCTGGCGCACGAGTTCGGGCAATTCAGTGCTGCCATAGGCGATGGCGAGCGGCTTCATCACCATCGGCCGACGCTGCGGCGAGAGGTTCTCGATCTCGTCCTCGCCGAGCTTCAGCGCGGCGTTGAGGTAGGTGTCGCGGATCGGCGCGAGTTCGAAGATTCCGCTGATGGCAAGGCCCGCGCTCACCGCCGGATGCTCGAGCGC
>JBBSCP010000376.1:0-4483 GCA_038250135.1 Acetobacterales bacterium
TGGCGAAGCGCCGCACCGCCGAATACCGGGCGCTGGCGCGCGAAGTCGGTGTGATCCAGCAGGCGAACTGAGCGCCTTGCGCGGCACCCTGCCCGATCGCGCCCTGGGCCTGACGCTGCTGGCGCTCGGCGCCGGCATCGCTTGGCACGCGCAATCCTTGGAGGTGGCCTTCGCGGCCGACCCGATCGGCCCACGCGCCTTTCCCACGCTGGTGGCGGCCGTCATCGCTGGCTGCGGCGCTTTCGTGGCGGCGCGCCCCACGGCGCTGTGGGAGAAGGCAGAGCAGGTGGTTCCTGGCCTTGTCACCACGGCGGCGATGGCAGCCTACGCGCTGCTTCTCGTGCCGCTCGGCTTCATTCTGGCCACCTTCCTGCTGTGCCTGGTCATTGCGCTGGCCTTCGCGGCGCGGCCCTGGCAGGCGGTGCTGAGCGCAGCCGTGACGGCGCCAGGGCTGTGGCTGCTGCTCGACAAATTGCTCGACCTGCCCTTGCCGCGCGGACCGCTGGGGGTCTGATGGAGAGCCTCACGGCCCTGATGGGCGGCTTCGCCATCGCGCTGACGCCGATGAACCTGGCGCTGGCCTTCATCGGCTGCATCGTCGGCACCGCCATCGGCGTGCTGCCGGGCATCGGGCCGATGAACGCCATCGCGCTGCTGCTGCCCTTCTGCTTCGCGCTGAGGCTGCCGCCGGAATCCGCGCTGATCCTGCTCGCCGCCGTCTATTACGGCAGCGGCTATGGCGGGCGCATCACGGCGATTCTGCTGAACATGCCCGGCGAGCCTTCGGCTGCGATCACCACGCTCGATGGCCACCCGCTGGCGAAGCAGGGGCGCGGCGCGGCAGCGCTGGCAGTCTCGGGCATCGGGAGTTTCGTGGGCGCCACGCTCTCGGTCGTGCTGATGACCTTCCTGAGCGTGCCGTTGGCGCGCATCGCGGTGGGATTCTCGCCGGCGGATTACGTGGCGCTGATCGTGTTTGCGCTGTCGCTGCTGGGCGCGGTGGCACCCGGCAATGCGGTAAAGGCCTGGGCGGCGGGCGGGCTCGGCATCGCGCTCGCACTGGTGGGCATCGATTCCGGCACGGGGATCGAGCGGCTGACCTTCGGCAGCATCGAACTTTTGGGTGGCATCGACTTCACCGTACTCGCCATCGGCCTGTTCGCGATCGGCGAGGTGCTGCTGCTGCTGGAGACGCGTATGCGGATGAGCGCCGCCGCACTCGGTCATGGGGCGCGGCTGAGCCTCGGCGAGCTCCTGAGTTGCATTCCCGCGATGATTCGCGCCACCGGCATCGGCTTCGTCATCGGCGTGCTGCCGGGCGCGGGCGCCTCGGTGGCGGCCGCACTTTCCTACACCACCGAGAAGCGGATCAGCGACCGAACCGGCAGCTTCGGCAAGGGCGATCTGCGTGGCGTTGCTTCGCCGGAGACCGCCGACAATGCAGCGCAGATCGGCAACCTCGTACCGATGCTCTCGCTGGGCATTCCTGGCTCGGGCACCACCGCCGTGCTGCTCGGCGCGCTGCTGATGTACAACATCACGCCGGGGCCGCTGCTGTTCACGCAACGGCCGGAAGTGGCCTGGGGGCTGATCGCCAGCATGTATGTCGGCAACGTCATGCTGCTGGTGCTGAACCTGCCGCTGGTCGGGCTGTTCGCGCGTCTGCTCGCGGTGCCGGGATGGGTGCTCTATCCGGGCGTCATCGCGCTGTCCTTCGCGGGCGTCTATGCTGTGTCCAATTCAGCTTTCGACCTGCTGATGGCGGTGGGCTTCGGTGTGCTTGGCTATGTGTTTCGAAAGCTCGACGTGCCGCTGGTGCCGATCATCCTGGGCTTCGTCCTGGGACGGCTGCTCGAGGACAATTTCCGCCGCGCCATGGCGCTCTCGGATGGCGATGTACTGGCGCTGTTCGGCTCCATCCCCTCGCTGGTGCTCTGGGCCTGCACGCTGGCCGCGATCCTCTGGCCCATCCTGCGACGCAAGGCCGCGTGAAGGAAGCGCCGGGGTGAGTGCAGCGCCGGGCCTCGAGCCCTCCGCCATTCGCGCTGGTCGTGTTGCTGTGCGCCACCTGGGGTGGCAGCCTGCCAGCGGGGCTGCTGGCAGGCGTACTGTTCGCAGGCATCTGTGCTCTGGATGCGGCACTCGGCCTGACCACGGCGTCGCGGGCTGGCGTGCGGCTGTACACTGCGCCTTCTTTGCTATGCTCGGGGCTGGCACCACCCAGGGGATGACGTTGAGTCGCTCGGGGCCGCCATCGGCGTGACGATCGGCTGTGCCACGCCGCCGCGCATGCGCGCGCTGGTTCGCCTGCTGAAGCAGACCCTGCCGGAGGCCATTTCCATCGCAATTTTTACGACAACCGCGGCACCGGCATCGCCGATTGTGGCGCTGCACTTGAGGAAGGGCTCACGCATTTCGACACCGCACTCGGCGGTACCGGCGGGCATCCGGCCGGCATCGCTCATGGCGAAGGCTTGGCCGGCAATGTCCTGCACCGAGGATCTGGTGGCGCCGTTCTGAGCGATGGGCGTTGCCAACGTACTCGACCTCAACAAGCGCCGCGCGGCCGGGCTGGCGGCGGAGTCGATGCCAGGCCAGACACCGCAGTCGAAGGCACTTCGCGTCGGGCAGGCGGCGGGCGCGTGATCGAGGCGATCGCCCCGCTGTCCGCTGCGCGCCTCGCCTATCGGGACACGAGCGGCGTGGGGGAGGTGGTGGTGCTGCTGCATGCCGGCACCGGCAGCGGCGATCTGCTCGCGCTGGCGGATCATCTGGAGCTCGATCGCTTCCACGCCGTCGGCACGGCAGCGGGCGCCATCGTCGCGGTGGATTTCGCGCTGTCCCATCCGGCGCGGCTGCTCAGTCTCACCCTTGCCTGCCGCCGCCTATCCGGCATGTCGAGCGGCGCGCGTTGTCATCGCGCTGCGCGACGGCGCCCGCTTCGAGCACCTCCAGTTGACCCGAAAGGGCGACCCCGAACAGCCGCTCAGCGATGCCGAACTCGATGAGAAGTTCTTCGAACTGGCAGGGCCTGTCATCGGCGATGCCACGTCGCGCGCGCTGCAAGCGATGCTGCGCTCGGGCAGCGAGTTGCCTGGCGCGCTGCCGCGGCTCTGACGCCCACGTTCATCGTCCGACCACCGGCCGCGCCGCCGGATTCCAGGTAATGCCCTCGGCGTTCAACGAGGCCGCCAGCGCATCGCGATCCAGCCGCGCGTGGCGCACCAGAAGCTGCATATAAACGCCGACGAAATCCGCGCCATGACCGGCGCCGCGCCCCTCGACGTCGGTGGTCATGGCATGGGCGAGTTCATGCAGCAGCACCCAGCTCGGCAGGCTGCGCGGCGCCTCGATCGCGGTGCGCGTGGCACGCGCCACGGTGCGACGGGCCTGCGCCGGCAAGGGGCGCATTTGCGGCGGCCAGCGCAGCCCTTCCGCCGCCCAGACGTGATCGACCAACGCCTGCAGGCGCGCAAAGGGCACGCGCGAGCGGTCCTGCGGCGCCACCACCCGATCCTCCCAGGCGTAGAGCCGCTTCGCCGCCGAATCGTCGCGGCTCATTTGCGCCGCGGCAGCGCCGTCGTCGCGCTGCCGCCGACGGGCCGGTCGAGCCCCACGCGCCCGCCGGCGTCCTGCCCATGCCCATAGGCGCCGCGGTCGCGCACCACGGTGCGGCGCGTGACGCTGCGCAGCCGCAGGCCGAGCGCGCGAAAACCCTCCTCGATCTTCTGCTCCTTCAGCAGCACGAGTGACGTGCCCGTAGGCTGCGCCGCGCGCGCGGTCTCTGCCGCAAGTTCCTGCGCGGCGGACATCGCCCCAAGCCGCTGCGAGACGCGATCCGCGAAGCCGAGCCGGAAGCTGCGCAGCACAGCCTGGGGCGAGGCGCGGCCCGGCGCATAGGCGCGGCTGGTGCGGAAGGCCGCCTCCTCGCGGTGCAGCGCGCCGGCCAGCACCTGCAACAGCCACTCCGCCATCTGCACATCGGGCTCAAGACCGAACAGCACGAATTCCGCGCGCCCCACCGTCCAGCCACGGCAGCCGGTGAAGCGCAGCAGCGCGGGGAATAGCCAATTGATCGCGCCGCGCCGCGGGTCGTTGAAGTGGAGGCTACGCTGGGCGCAGATCTCCTCGCGCAACTCCACCTCGTTCATCGTGAGGCCATAGACGGCCAGAAGCTCGCCCACCTTCTCGGCGGCGGCCATGGCCTCGGCCTCGGAACAGCCGCGCTCGACCGTGCGCGCCGTCAGCGCACGGATGCGGGTCTTCACCTTCTGCAGTTCGCCGGATTCGCTCATCAGCGGAGACTACCATCCTGTCGCGGCGCGCGGCACAGTGGGGGCATGGCACGCGCACAGACCATCGGCCGCAACGGCTTTCCCATCACCCTTGAGAAGCAGTCCGCCAGCGGCGCGCGGGGCGTGGTCGCCAGCAACCATCCCCTCGCGAGTGCAGCCGGGGCCGAAGTGCTGCTCGCCGGCGGCAA
>JBBSCP010000377.1:0-4467 GCA_038250135.1 Acetobacterales bacterium
CGGGGGAGGGGGCGAGGAGCGTGGTGTAGGAGAGCCTGTTGCGCGCGAGTTCCAGCGCAGCGCGCGCCGAGGCCACACGCTCCGCCGCCGTGCGGAATGTCGCCTGACGTTGGTCGTCGAAGGCGGCGGCAATATGCCCGGCCGCGAGCAGTGCGCGGGAACGCGCCCCGTCGTTCTGCGCCTGCCGTGCCGTGGCCTCGGCGCCGGCCAGATCGGCCTCGGCGGCGCGCAGCGAAAGGGTGAGGTCGGCGGGGTCGAGCGTGGCGAGCGCCTGCCCGGCCTCGACCATCTGGCCCACCTCGACGAGGCGCGTGGCGATGCGGCCGGCGGCACGGAAGCCGACATCCACCTCGCGCCGGGCGCGCACGATGCCGGTATGGGCGCTGTGCTGGTCCGCGGTGGAGAGCCGGACCTCGGCGACCTGGACGGCGCGCGTCGGCTGGGGTGCGACCTCGGCGACCGGCGCGTCTGGCCGGCATGCGGCGAGGGTGAGCAGGAGCAAGGCGGGGAGTGGTTGGCGCATGGGAACCTCGCGAT
This sequence comes from Acetobacterales bacterium, assembly GCA_038250135.1. Lineage (GTDB taxonomy): Bacteria > Pseudomonadota > Alphaproteobacteria > Acetobacterales > Acetobacteraceae > Falsiroseomonas. Next base: position 538 of record JBBSCP010000377.1, read on the forward strand.
CGAGGCACCATTAGGGGAATTAACTGATGAAAGTCAACAATCGTCAGTTGGTATTCGCCAGGCGCGGAGGCCGCCGAGCAGCAGGTCGATCACCGCTTCGAGATCGGCCGCCATCTCGGCTTCGCTCAGGCTGCGGCCGACGCATTCGGCGATCAGCACCGGGTGCGTGAAGGCCAGCGTGGCCTGCTTCACGCTGCGTGCGGCGATTTCAGGATCGGTGCGCTGGAAATTGCCGGCCGCAATTCCATCCATGATGACGTGGCGCAGCGCGGTCTGGGTGCCGTGGATGAAGCGCTTGATCACGTCCCAATGCTCGGTCATCGCGGCTGTCACCATGTCGTGAAGCCGGCGTTCGCTGAAAAACAGCCCGATATGGCGCTGGTGCAGCGTGCGCAGCATGAGGCGCAGCCTCTCCGGCGCCGGGCCAGCGCCGCGCGCGATGTCCCATTGCTCCGTCTCGACGCCGGCGAGCATGCGCGCGGCGATTGCCTCGTTGATTGCGGATTTGGAGGGGTAGAAGCGGTAGATATTGGCCGGCGACATGCCGAGTTCACGCGCGATGTCGGCCACCGCGGTCTTTTGGTAGCCGATGCGCCGGAACAATGCCTCCGCCGTATCCTCGATGCGGTGACGGGTTTCGTCGGGCGTGGCGCTGCCGCGGCGGCCAGGGGGGGTCTCAGGCTGCGTCGAGTTCATGACGAATAATGTAAACCGTCACGTGTAAAATTTCCAGCGGCATGGCGCGCTTCGCTGCAATCGGCAAAACTCGGTGCATGAGCCCTTATCAACTCGACCATATCCACCTCCGCACCCCCGACCCGGAGGCGACCGCCGCCTTCTACGTCAGGTGCTTCGGCGCCGTCATCAAGGCCCGGGTGCAAGCCGGCACGGCGCTGCGCGTCGTCACCGAACTTGCCGGCGTGGCCCTGTTCATCGAGGAAGTGCCGGGGGCCACCGCCGCGCCGCCGCCGCCGCCCTTTCTTGGCGTGGAACATCTCGGTCTCGCCGTCGATGACCTCGACGCCGCGCTCGCCGATCTGGCGGTGCAGGGCGCCAAGCTGCTCTCCGGCCCGACCCAGGCGCGGCCCGGCGTACGCATCGCCTTCATCGAGGCGCCGGACGCGGTTCGCGTGGAGCTGATCGAGCGCAAGGGCTGAGGTGAACCAGGAGGCGCCGACTCACTGGGCGCCCATCCTCGCCGTGGTGCTGGCCGGCATCGGCGGCGCGGCGCAGATCGGCAAGGTGCCCGCGGCGATGACCACCATCGGGGCCGAATTTGGCCTCAGCCTGGCCGGTGCCTCCTGGCTGGTGGCTTTGTTCGCGCTGATGGCGGCGATTGGCGGGCTGGCCATTGGGCTCGCCGCGGCGCGAATCGGCGCGCGGCGGGCGTTGCTGATCGGCATCGGGATCGGTACCGTCTCAGCCTTCGCGGCGGCCCTCGCGCCCGGCTTGCTGCCGCTGCTCGTCGCGCGGGTGGCCGAGGGCGCGGGTTTTCTATTGTTGACAGTCGCAGGCCCAGGGCTGATCGCGGGTGCGGCCAATGGGCGTGACCGAGCTTTTGCCATGGCGCTTTGGGGCACGTATATGCCGGCGGGCATCGCCCTCGGCCTGCTCTCGGCCCCGCTGGTCGAGGCGCTCGGCTGGCGCAGCGCCTGGTTGGGCCTCGCTGCGCTGCTGGCCGCTGCCGGCCTGCTGTGCTGGCGTATTGCGCCCTATGGCGCGCTGACGGCCACAGCGCATGAGCCCATCGCCGCGCAGATTCGGGCACTGGTCGCGGCGCGGCGGCCGGTGCTGCTCGCACTCGCCTTCAGCACCTACAACGTCATCCATGTCGGTATCGCCGCCTTCCTGCCGGCGCGGCTGGAGGCCCTCGGCGAGGGCACTGGCGCGGCCGGAATCGCGGCGGCGGTGGTAGCCCTCGCCAATGCGGGCGGGAACCTCGCGGGTGGCGCGCTGATGCGGCGCGGCGTGGCGCCGGCCTTGTTGATCCAGGTCGGCGCGCTGGCCATGGCGTTGCTCGGCGCGGCGGTGTTCGTCGCTCCGCTGTCCGTGCTGGTCGTCACCGCGGCGCTGCTCGCCAGCGGCATCGGTGGCGTGTTGCCGGCCTCCTGCTTCGCGCTGCTGCCCCGCGCCGTGCCGCGCGCCGCGCTGGCTGCGCCGGCGGTCGGCCTCGTGATCCAATGCAACAACCTCGCGCAGCTTCTGGCGCCGCCGCTGATCGGCGCGCTGGCGGGAATTGCCTGGGGATTCGCCGCGCTGCCGTTGCTGCTGGCGGGCGTCTTCGCGATTTATGCCGGCCGCGCGCTGCGATAGCGGCTTGCCGGGTTCGCCGCGCACGGCTTAGCTTCACGCCGGCGCGATCCAGCCAAGAGATCGCGGCCGGGAGACGCGGCGCCAGCGCGCTATCAATAAAGGGGATTCCGCATGACCGATGTCTTCGATCGCCGCCGCCTGCTTGGCCTTGCCGCCGGCGCCGCTGCCTTGCCGTTGCTACCGCCCGACGCGGCCGCGCGGCCGCTGGATGCGGTGCTCTCCACCAAGCGGCTCCGCGCCGGCATCAACCCCACCCTGCCGCCGATGGGCCTGTTCAACGAGCGCAACCAGATTGACGGCTTCGACGCCGACATCGCGCGTGAGATCGCACGCCGCATGAATGTCGAGCTGGAGATCGTGCAGGTCGGCTCGCCGGACCGCATTCCCTTCCTGCAATCCGACCGCATCGACATCGTGCTCGGCTCCATCACCCGCACGGTCGAGCGCGCGCTGGTGATCGACTACACGATGCCGCTGCACACGCAGTCGATGGTGGTGCTGACCAAGGCGAGCGGCACGGCCGTGCCGATCAACACGCCGGCCGACCTCAACAACCGCGCGGTTCGCCTGGTGCAGGTGCGCGGCACGGTGGGCGTGCCCTGGATCCAGGCGAATGCCGCGCAGGCGCAGGTGACGCTGCTCGACAACTACCCCGACTGCTTCCGCGCCCTGGCGCAGGGCCGCGCCGACGCGATGGTCGATGTGGCCGAGAGCATCGTCATCCCGATGCGCAACTTCCAGGTGCAGTGGAAGATCCTGGACGAGGTGCTGGCCAGCTTCTGGGTCGGCATCGGCGTGCAGAAGGGCAATACCTCGCTCCGGGATGTGCTGAACGTCATCCTGTTCGAAATGCACCGCTCGGGCTTCGTCAACACGACCTGGCAGAAGTATTTTGGCGTGCCGATGACGACGCCGATTCCCTTCAACCCGATGTTCTGATTTTTTCGGGTGACGCTGCAATTCGGGCAGGTATGGCAGTACCTGCCCGACTTCCTTCTGGGCGCACTGACGGCATTGTGGATCGCGGGCGTCGCTTTCGCAGGCGGGCTCGCCATCGGACTGGCCGGCGCGTCGGTACTGAGCTTCGGGCCCTGGGCGCTGCGCGCGCTGGTCACCGCCTATGTGCGGTTCTTCACCTATACACCGCAGCTCGTGCAGATCTTCTTCCTGTTCTTCGCGCTGCCGGAGGCCGGTATCATCCTCTCGCCCGTCACCGCCGTATTGATCGGCATGACGTTAAACGCCGGCGCCTACCTTACCGAAATCCAACGCGCGGGCTTCGCCAGCGTGCCGCCTGCGGAGCTCGATGCGGCGGAGACGCTCGGCTTCTCGCGGGCGCAGACGGTCTGGTACGTCATCGCGCCGCATGTCGTGCGCGCGTTGTATCCGGCTCTGTCGAACCACTACATCATCATGACGCTCGGCACCTCGATGGCGGCGATTTTCGGCGTCGAGGAACTCACCGGCCGCGCGCTCAACGCCAATGCGATTTCCTTCCGCTCGGTCGAGATCTTCTCGATCGTCGCGGTGATCTACATCGCGCTGACCATCATCGCCTCCGCCCTGTTGTGGCTGGTCGGGCGTTGGTTGTTCCGCGTCAAGGCCAAGGTGTTCTGA
>JBBSCP010000378.1:0-4456 GCA_038250135.1 Acetobacterales bacterium
AGCCTGATCGTGACGGTAGGCGCGACAGTGCTGACCGTGCTGCTGTCCACGCTGGCGGGCTATGTCTATGCGCGCTGCCGCGGCCGGGTGCTGGCGCTTTCGGCCTTCTTCATGGTGGTGGTGCGGATGCTGCCGCCGATCATCGTCACCCTGCCGCTGTTCCCCCTGTTCTCCTGGTTGCGCCTGAGCGACACGCATCTGGTGCTGATCCTGCTCTACGCGGCGTTCTTCGTCAGCCTCTCCACCTGGATCATGCGCGCCTTCATCGACCAGGTGCCACGCGAGCTGGAGGAGGCGGCGGTGGTGGATGGCGCCGGGCTGGTGCAAGTTCTCCGCCTGGTGGTGCTGCCGCTGGTGCTGAACGGCATCGTCGCGTCGTCGCTGTTCGTCATTGTCTATGCCTGGAACGAGTTCATCTTCGCCCTGGTCTTCACCACCCGCATAGCGCGCACCACGCCGCTGGTGATGAGCGAGATGCTGAGCACCACCGATGGCGTGGATTGGGGCGTGCTGTTCGCCGCGGCGACGGTGCAGCTCGCGCCGATCCTGGCCTTCATCCTGGCGGCGCAGCGCTATGTCATCGCCGGTCTTGCGGCGGGCGCGGTAAAGGGGTGAGCCGCGCCACGTCCCGCCGCACGCCAGCACCTCAAGCAGCACCAGTCGCACCGGCCGTCAGCGATTTCGCCGCACCGCCGCTCCCAAATGCCGCCGCTCCGGCGAATTGGTTTACAGGCTCTGAGCCCGCCTTAAATCGACCAAAATTCATTCCCAAGAAAGCTGTTGGCCGCGCCCAATAGGCGCGCAACCGGCGAGAAAACGTTTCATGTACCACTGCGACCAAGTCAAAGTCGGATAGTATCGCAGGACACCTTAAAAAATACGACAATTGCTCGCTTACGCGTTTCGTGTCTTGGTACCCTTAACCTCACCAGGAGAGACGATCTTGCGTATGGTTTCGAGCGGTTTCCGGCGCGCGTGTGTGGCATGATTTCGATATTCGAGATGTGCTGGACCGGCACGACACACGCGCCGGGCAATAGCGCGACCACCCAGATCGTCGCGCGCGCCTGGCCCGAGCAGGATGTCGTGTTCCACGCGGATGCGAGCCACATTGCGGAGTTGCAGAGAGATGCATCGCTGACGACCCTGCCCAACGTCCGCTTTTCGCCCGTCCCCGTGTCCTCGGCTTGGCCCGGCAGGCCTGCGGTTGTATCTGCGCCGCGTGCCTGGCAGGAATTCTCGACCGTGCTGCGCGCCCTCCTTGCAGCGCCTCGGCATGAGCCGCAGCTGGTCTTCCTCATCTCGACCACCGCCACCGGCAGCGCAGCAGCGGCCTGGGCGTCCCGCCTGTCGGGCCGCCAGGTGGCGGTGCAGGTCGGGCTGCACGGCAATCTGAGTGACGCGTTCGGCTGGCGCTCGCGCAACCCAGTCTCGCGCGCTGCCGACCTCCATGCCGCGCTCGTTGGCCGTCATCCGGTGCCGCTGCGGTTCCTCGTCCTGGAGGAGGGTATCAAGGCGGCGCTGGAACAACGCCTGCCGGCGGCGGCCAGGCGCACCGATGCATTGCCGCTGCCGATCAACCCGGCCGAACTGTGTGACGGCCCGGCGGCGCTGCCGAGCTCGCCAATACGCTTCGGCTTCGTCGGCCTAGGCACGGCGGACAAGGGCATCGACATTTTCCTCCGCTTGGCTTCGGCAATGCGCACCCGGCATGGCGACCGCGCCGAGTTCGTGCATGTAGGCCAGGTACCTGGCGGCGCCAACCTGGCAAGCTACGCGGTCCTCCGGGACCCGCCTGCCACCGCGCTTCTGTCGCGCGACGAGTTCACCAGGCGCCTTGGGGCGCTGCACCATGTCGTGCTGCCGTTTGGCCGTGGCTACTATGATCTGTCTGCCAGCGGAGCGCTGATGGACGCGATCACATGGCTGCGGCCGGTGATCACGACTCGGGTGCCGCTGACGGAAAGGCTGTTCGAGGAATTCGGCGATGTCGGCGTGCTTTGCGACGACGAGGTCGCGCTGGCCGTGGCGGTCGAGGAAGCCATCATCCGCCCCGACCCGGAACGCTACTTGCGGCAAGTCGAGGCGCTGCGGCGAGCGCGGACGGCGCGCCACCCGGCAGAACTCGCCCGGCGCTACAGGCATCTGGTAGAATGCGGCTTTCCCGACCTGTTTAAGCCCGCCGCATGAGCGCCGCATCTGGGCTGTTTCGAGCGCGCATCGCCATTCAGCGCTGTGGCGCCGCGCCGCCAGCAGGCATTACAACTCGGCCTGCAGCGGCATCGCACGCACGCCCTCGGTGACGACATGGCCAGGGGCCAGAACCGGCCCATGTCGTCAGCGTGGTGCGGGCGGAGCATGCCGGGATGCCTGGTGTCGGAACTAAATCGTTTTGTCGGCAGATGTCGAAAGGTTCCGTCACCATGCTAGTGGATTCCGCCCGACGGACGGGTCCGTTTGGGGATTCCTTTCGACGGCGGCGCATGCGAGTTTGGGGGATGCGCACGGGTAACAAGATCAGCCTGACCCCTGCCGATCAGGCCCACCTCTAGACTAGGCGCGCCTGCGCCCGCCCTCGCTGACTACCGGCCCATCACGCCGCGCCCGGCGAGGCCTTCAATGTACTGCTTGCCAACTCGACCGTCGGAGGTGAAACATCAAACAGCGGCGTTCGCTATCAAATTTATATCCACCGGGTCATGAACCCCTGATGCGGAGCGCATTCGATGCTGGCTTCTCTGCGAAAGCTTCCCGCCAAGGTCACGGCGCAGCTGAAGCTACTCCGCCGCGACCCCGAGGGCTTTGGCCGCAACTTGCTTCAGTTCACCCACCCCGCCCTCTTTGAGGAGCGCCTGCTCGATGTGATGAACGCCGTGCCCGTGCATGTGCGCGTGGATGCCGACGCGCCGGGCCCGCCACACCTGAACGTGCTGAACCCAGAGTTGACACCCAGCGGCATGACCGGCGGCCCCAACACCATCATCAATCTCGCCCTTAGAATTGCACGGCAGGGCGTGCCGGTGCGCCTCGTCACCACGGTCGCCACCAGCACAATGGATGCAGGCTGGTTCCGCGCGCATGCGGCACAATTGTTGGGCGATGCGAACCCGCCGAACATCCCCATTGTCTCGGCTGCCGAGGCGGCGCGGCCCCTCGTGATCGGCCAGCGAGACGTGTTTCTCGCCACGCACTGGACCACGGCACAGCAGGTGAAGCCCGTGCTTCCGCGCATGGCAGTGAAGCAATTTTTTTACATGCTCCAGGAGTTCGAGCCGTCCTTCTATGCGTGGTCGAGCAATTACGCGCTGGCACTCGAAACCTACGGCCTCGACTTCTGGCCAATCTTTAACGAGGCGTTGCTGGCCGACCATATGCTGGGCCAGCCCATCGGCCGCTTGGCCGATCCAGCGCTGAGGGCTCGCGCTATAATCTTCGAGCCCGCCATCGAGGAGCGCCTGTTCCATCCGCCCACAGGCGACACGACGCGCCGCAAGCGCTTACTGTTTTATGCCCGGCCGACTAACACGCGGAACATGTTCGGATTGGCTCTCATGGCGCTGCGGCGCGCCGCGACCGATCCTGCCTTTGAAGGCTGGGAATTTCGGTCGATCGGCGGGCGAGGCAGCGTTCCCCCGCTCCCGCTGGCGGCCGGGCATCGCCTCGAACCGGCGCCCTGGATGGATTATCAGGGCTATGCCCGTTCCTTGCGCGAGGCCGCGGTACTGCTCTGCCCGATGCTGTCCCCGCACACGAGCTATCCGGTGCTAGAGATGGCGGCGAGCGGCGGTCTTTCAGTGACCAATACCTTCTCCAACAAGACACGTGCCGCCCTGGAAGCGCTCTCGGCTAATATCGTTGCGTGCGATCCGACGATCGAGGCGCTGGCCGAAGGGTTGGTGGAAGCAGCGCGCCGGAGCAACGCCGGACCACGCCCTACCGCATCGATCCATCTGCCGCGAGATTGGGCCGCCACGCTGGACCCGGTAGCCAGACGCGTCGCCGCGCTGTTTAAGGAATCTCTGAGTAATTCCTGAACGGCTCGACCTTCCCTATGATTCTCTGGATTTCGGGGGGCGGTCGGATGCAGAGAAGTTTTGCCGAGGTCGATGGTTTTCGCAAGCAGCGCGAGGTGACGCGCCGGGAGGTTTTTCTGGCGGAGATGGCGCGGGTCGTTCCGTGGCGTCGGCTGGAGGCGCTGATTGAGCCGCATTACGGCCGGAAGCCGTATCCGGTGGCTGTGATGCTGCGGGTTCATTTTCTGCAGCATTGGTATGGCTATTCGGACCCCGCCATGGAGGACGCGCTGCACGACCTGCCCGCTCTGCGGCGCTTTGCGGGCCTGGACGCGGGCGAGAGCCGGATGCCCGACGAGACGACGATCCTGAACTTTCGTCACTTGCTGGAGGCGCATCAGCTGGCTGAGAGCCTACTTCAGGAGGTTGTCTCGTTGCTGACG
>JBBSCP010000379.1:0-4452 GCA_038250135.1 Acetobacterales bacterium
CATCGCCGCGGCGATGAGCGGGATGTTGAGCGAGATTTCGCGCGTCAGGCGGGTGCGGGTTTCGGTCTCGCTCGGCAGCACGGTGGAATAGGCGGGCACCAGCAGCACGTCGTCGAAGGCGAAGGCCTCGTCCAGCGTGATACGGCTGGCGACGGTTGCGGTGGTGTTGCTGGTGCTATCGGGGGCCATGGCGCGAACCTCGTGGAACGGATCGGCGCGCGCCCGATTGGAACACCGCCTTGGCGGTTTCCCCTAGCCCCGATCCAGGCAGGGGGGCAAGCGGCGATCGCGTGACGGGTGCGTCAGGCGATGACGTTGATCTCGCCGACGCCGAAGCCGACCGGGACGACGAAGCTGGCGATCACCACCTCGGCCGCACCGGCCAGCCCATCGGCGTCCCAGCGAAGCACTCTCGTATCCGTCTCGTAGATGAACTGGCCCGCGCCATTGAGCGCATTGGCGAGCCCCGTGGTGTTCTCGATGTAATCCTGATTCAACACTAGCGCGCGGCCCGCCACCAAGCCGCCGCCGAAGCCCGCGGCGGAGACCTCGATCCGGTCCTCGGCGGCATACCAGATGATCGTATCGCCGCCCTCTGCCGCGCTGGCATAGACAAAGACATCCCCGCCCTCGCCACCCAGCAGGCGATCCGCGCCAAGCCCGCCCACCAGCGTATCGGCGCCCGCATCGCCGCGGATCAGGTCGTTGCCCTCGCCACCGCGCAGCAGGTCATCGCCCGCCTCGCCGTCGATGTCGTCGATGCCCTCGCCGCCCTCCACGGTGTCATCGCCGAAGCCGCCGCGCAGCACGTCATTGCCGGCGCCGCCGAGCACGAGATCAGCGTCGGTGCCGCCGAAGATCTGGTCATTGCCCTCGCCGCCCTCCAGCGTATCGGCGCCAGCGCCGCCGTTCAGGAAATCGGTGCCGCCGAGGCCGAGCAGCCGGTCCGCTCCCTCGCCACCCACCAGCTTGTTCGCCAGCGCATTGCCGGTCCCGAACAGGCCGAGCGTGCCGCTGACGCGCAGCTCCTCCACCTCGCTGGGCAGAATGTAGCTGGCCAGGCCGCTGACCTGCACTTGGTCGATCCCGGCGCCCGCGGCCTCGATCACCACATCGCCGGCATCATCGAGGAGATAGACATCATCGCCACTGCCGCCGAGCATGGTATCGGCGCCCGCGCCGCCATTCAGCGTGTCATCGCCCTCCCCGCCCTCAAGCCGGTCGAGGCCCGCCTCGCCGCGTAGCGCGTCATGGCCGCCGCCGCCGCGCAGCGTGTCGCCCTCGGCACCGCCATCGAGGCGATCCTCGCCCGTGCCGCCATCCAGCAGATCCGCGCCCTCGCCGCCGAACAGGCTATCGGCATCGTCGCCACCCTCCAGCGTGTCGGCGCCAGCACCGCCCGACAGCGTATCGCGCCCGGCCGAGCCGATCAGCCGGTCCGTCCCCTCGCCGCCGCGCAGGTCATCATCGCCGAAGCCGCCATGCAGCGTATCGGCGCCAGCGCCACCGGCCAGCGTATCGCGGTCGGTGCCACCCTCCAGGCTGTCATCGCCCGAGCCGCCGTAGAGCTTGTCCTGGCCCTCCAGGCCGCGCAGCGTATCCGCGCCTGTTCCGCCATCGATCCGGTTGGATGCGGCATTGCCGATGCCGAGGAAGGCGCCCGCGGCGACGATGATCAAATTCTCCACCGCCTCGGTCAGCGTGTAGGCGGCGCGGCCCGTGACCCGCACGGTATCCGTGCCCTGGCCTGCAACTTCAATCACCACATCGCCAGCATTGGCGATATTGTAGAAATCGTCGCCGAGGCCGCCGACCATGACGTCCGCCCCGGCATTGCCGTTCAGCACGTCATTGCCGATGCCGCCCTCCAGCCGGTCATCGCCGCCGCCGCCCAGCAGCGTGTCATCGCCTTCGAGGCCGAGCAGGTTGTCTGCGCCAGCGCCGCCCGTCAGCACATTGTCGAGGCTGTTGCCGGTGCCGACGAACGGCCCGGTAGAGATCACCAGCATCTCCTCGACATGCGCGGTCAGAGTATAGGCCGACAGGAACGAGACGCGGACCGTGTCCCACCCCTCGGCGAGCGCCTCGACCACGAGGTCGCCGGCATTGTCCACATTGTAGTAGTCCGAGCCCGTGCCGCCGGTCATGGTATCGGCGCCGGCTTGGCCGTTCAGCAGGTCATTGCCGCCGCCGCCGAACAGGACATCGTTGCCGGCATTGCCGAACAGCGTGTCCGGGCCTTCCTCGCCCGCCAGCGTATCGGCGCCGAGGCCGCCGCGCACGGTATCGGCGAAAGGCGTCCCGATGATCTGGGCCATGGCTCAATCCCCCTGGCCTGCTGCACAAGCCTCGGGCCGAGGTTAACCCGTTCTGTCGGCCGAGGGAACCAGAAGTTGAATGTCGTGTCACCAGATCAACTCTGCAGGCGTGGCTTCATCCCGGTTGCCACCACGTACAGCTCGGACGAATCCTTGCGGCTCGCCGGCGGCTTCGCGTGTCGCACCATGGCGAAGCTGCGCTTGAGCTGGTCGAGGAAGGCCTTCTCCGACCCGCCCGCAAACACCTTGGAGACGAAGCCGCCGCCCGGGCTCAGCACGCGCAGCGCAAAATCCAGCGCGATCTCGGCCAGCGCCATGATGCGCAGATGATCCGTCGCGGCATGGCCCGTGGTGTTGGGCGCCATGTCGGACAGCACCAGATCAGCCGGACCATCCAGTGCTGCGATCACCCGTGCCTCCTGCCCGGGGTCCTGAAAGTCGCCCTGCAGCAGGGTGGCGCCCGCAATGGGCGGGATTTCCAGCAGGTCGATGCCGACCACCCGCCCGCGCTCCCCCACCCTGGCGAGCGAGACCTGCGTCCAGCCCCCCGGCGCCGCGCCGAGATCCACCACGCATCCGCCCGGCTTCAGCAGATGGTATTTCGTGTCCAGTTCCTCGAGCTTGAAGGCCGCGCGGGAGCGGAAGCCGCGGGCCTTGGCCTCCTTCACATAGGGGTCGTTGAGCTGGCGCTCCAACCAGCGCTGGCTTTGCGGCGTGCGAGTCTTGGCCGTGCGCAGCCGCTCGGTGAGCGACCGGCCGCTCGGACCCTTGGGCGGCGTTTTGGGGGGAGTTGTCATGGGTCGGGCTGTTCTGCCCGATCAGCCGCAGCCAGGCCAGGGCCGCGTGGCCGGGCGCCTCGGCGTGGCGGCACGCTCGGCCCGGGCCAGGCGCATCAGCATGCCCTCACGCAGTCCGCGATCGGCGACGGTCAGGCGCGACACGGGCCAAACGCGGCGGATCGCGGCATAGACGGCGCAGCCCGGCAACACAAAATCGACCCGATCCTGACCCACACAGGGATGCGCGGCCAGGCCCTCCCGCCCCAGCGCGAACAGGTCGCCCAAAGCCTGATCGGCAAGGTTGGCGTCGAGCGTCTGGCCATCGACCAGCAGGCGGCGGTAGCGCGGCAGCGCCATGGCGACGCCTGCCAGCGTGGTCACGGTGCCGGACGTGCCCATCAGCCGCACGCCGCCGGCGCGGATTTCCTGCGCGATGCGATGCACGGCATCGAAACCGGCGAGCTTGGCCGCCACCTCATCGACTACCGCATGGAAGCCGGCCTCGGTGAAGCAGGACGGGCCGCCGCGCTCGGACAGCGTCACGACGCCCACCGGGACCGAGATGTAGCCCACCAGTTCGGGCACCTTGGCGCCGGGCTGGAGGCGGATCCAGGCGATCTCGGTGGACCCACCGCCGATGTCGAACAGCAGCGCGCGCCGGTCCTCGGGCTCCAGCAGGGGCGCGCAGGCCTCCATGGCGAGCTCGGCCTCCTCGCGCGGCGAAATGACGCGCAGCCGCAGCCCGGTCTCGCGCGCCACACGGTCGAGAAAGGCGGGGCCATTGGCGGCACGGCGGCAGGCCTCGGTGGCGACGGCCTGCAACGCGCGCGCCGGCCGGCGGTGGAGCTTCTGGGCGCAGGTGTGTAGCGCCATCAGGGCACGCTCCATAGCCGCCTCGCCGAGTCGGCCCGTGGTGCCGAGCCCCTCGCCGAGGCGAACGATGCGGCTGAAACTATCCACGATGCGAAAGCCCGTTCCGGTCGTGGGCACGCCCATCAGCAGTCGGCAATTATTGGTGCCGAGGTCGAGCGCGGCCAGCACCTGCGACGACGCACAGGGCGTCAAAGCTGGGCGGAACGGCGGCGGCGGCGCGGCATCGTCGGGCATGGTGGTTCCGGGGCCCGGGGGGCTGGGCGCATGATCCGGCGCACTCGTGCGGGGGGCAAGCCAATTCGAACAGGGCGATGACAGGAGCTTTCGCCCCGCCCGCAACGAGCGCTGTCGCTGACGCGTGAAGAGAGGCGGCTCGGTTTGTCGCTACAGCGTTTCGGTTCCGATAAGTGGATTCCCTGCCGGTTGATATGCACGCTTTGCCGATGTCGTGGCGTCGCGTAGGGCGGGCGTAGCCCGACCGG
>JBBSCP010000380.1:0-4406 GCA_038250135.1 Acetobacterales bacterium
ACCTGCCCCCCTTGGGGAGATTGGGCATGCGCCGTCGCAGGCAGCAACAGGGCGGCAGCGGCAAGCAGGGCGCGGCGGCGGGACATGGTTTTATTCTGCCCTGGACGCGACGCAACCGGAAGCTGAATTCCTATCTAGAAATGCGCCTTGGAGTAATAACTCGCCGTAGCGCTTCGTTCATCGCGGCTGGGGGCTCCGCGTGGTCGCGCCTTTCGTCTTGTCGCTGTCAGCGTCCAGCACGCGCGCCGCGCGCGTGGCGTGGCGGTCGAGAAACGCCTCGAAGTCCTGCGGGATTATGCGGAACTCTCGCCCCACATCGATGGCCCGCAAGCTACCTTCCTTGATCCAGTGACGCACGGTCGCCTCGCCGACCTGCGCGAGATCGGCGACCTCGCGGACCGTCATGAATTTTCTCGTGAGCATGTGTGCTGTGCTTCGCCGTCACTGAACGTAGTTGAAGCTAACTGAGTATTGTCGAGTTGACGTTGATGCAGATCAATGCTGTTGATGATGCCATGGCTCAACTTAGCGATGTTGGATGCGTCAAGCCGCCGCGCTGTGGTGGAACGGCCGTCCGACGAGGGCACTTTCCGATCGGCTGGGATCATTCGATCGGAATTATTGCTCTAGACCCAAATATTTTTAGACCACGAGATCGATCCAATTGGATCGATCTCGTGGTCTAGCCGGGAGATGCTCGCATGACGCTCACAACCCTTGTCACCCACATCGAAGCGGGCGATCTTGATGCGCTTGATGCTGGGCTCGCGACGCCGTTCGCACTGGCCGAGGCCTATTCAGCGCATCTCACTGCGCTCGTGTTCCCCATAGAGACGGAGACGGCCGCCACGGCGACGCCAGGCGGGGATCTTGCCTCGGCCGAGGAGCGCACGGCGGCGCAGCTGCGCGCCGCGGCCGACCGTCGCGGTGTTTCCTGCGAGATCAGATCACGCAGCAGTTTCGCCTATGGTATCGGAGATGTCTTTGTCGATCATCTGCGCGTCTCAGACTTGGGCGTATTCACCTTGCGGGCAGCGCGAGGAGCCGGACAGCGGATGCTGTTGAACGCCGCGATCTTTGACAGCGGGCGTCCCATTCTGATGGTGCCGCAGGACCGTCCGCTTCGGGCCCCGCCGTCGCGCATCGTCATCGCCTGGGATGCAACGCCTGGCGCCGTGCGCGCGGTGCACGACGCATTGCCCTTCATTCGACGCGCTGCGGAGACGCTGGTCGTCACGGTCACCGACGACAAGGATCTCCGTCCTGGGCAGTCCGGCATCGAACTCACGCATCTGCTTGCCCGCCACGGCGCGAAGGCGCGCTTCAGCGCGGTGCGGCGCGACAGCGGTACCGTGCTTGAGAAAATTGTTGCCGCGGCGCACGAATCGCAGGCGGATCTGCTCGTGATGGGGGCCATACGCCATTCACCGCTGCGTAACATTGTGTTCGGCAGCGCCACGCAAGACTTGCTGGACCGCGGACCGCGGCTCGCGACCCTCATCGCTGCCTGAACCGCCCGAGCCCGCCTCGTTGCCTCCGCGGCCGAGTGTAAGGACGGCAGCATGGTCGGTATCGTCACCGAGGCAGACCTTGTCCGCCGGTTGGCCGTCGATACGTCGGGCTGGAATCGGGGCTGGTGTTACCCTCTTGGCGGCGGAGCCGGCCCCCCTGGCCTCATCAGAACGCCCGCGTCACACTGCCCGGTGATAGCGGAGGACAGCGCATGGATGTGTTCGAGGCGCTGACCACGCGCCGCAGTGTGCGGGGCTTCCGCCCCGATCCGGTGCCGCGCGCCACCATCGAGGCCATTCTGGCCGCCGCCGCCCGCGCGCCCTCCTGCTCGAACGTGCAGCCCTGGCAGGTGCGCGTGACATTGGGGGCGGAGAAGAAGCGCCTCTCGGCCGCGCTGCGGGAGGCTCATGCGGCGGGGTCCTCGGTGCCGCGCGAGTATCAGTATTATCCAGTCAACTGGCGCGAGCCCTATCTGGCGCGCCGCCGCGAGGTGGGGCGGGACCTGTATCGCCTGGCTGGCGTGGCGCGCGGGGACACGGCGGCGGGCGATGCGCAGCGCGCGCGCAACTTCGACTTTTTCGGCGCCCCCGTCGGATTGTTCTTCCTGATCGACCGCGACCTGGAGCAGGGAAGCTGGCTCGATTTCGGGATGTTCCTGCAATCGGTGATGCTCGCCGCGCGGGGCCATGGCCTCGACACCTGCGCGCAGGCGGCCTTTTGCGACCACCACGACGTCGTGCGGCGCGAGCTCGGCCTGCGCGACGACCAGGCGGTGGTCTGCGGCATGTCGCTGGGCTTCGAGGACCGCGACGAACCGGCGAACGCGCTGGTGAGCGAGCGCGCGGCGCTGACGGAATTCGCAACCTTAGGACAGGAAGCATGAGCGCCGAGCTCGACGGCCGCGCCGCCTGGATTCGCCTGGCCGCCATCGTGGCGCTCTCCACGCTCGGCGGTGCGGGCATGTGGACCGTGGTCGTGACACTGCCCTATGTGCAGGCCGAATTCGGCGTGACGCGCGCCGAGGCCTCGCTGCCCTATACGCTGACCATGCTCGGCTTCGGCGCGGGTGGCATCCTGATGGGCAGGCTGGCCGATCGTTTCGGGGTAATGGTGCCGCTGCTTGGCGGCACCGTGATGCTCGCATTGGGCTACATCGCGGCGGGATTCTCGACAAGCCTGTTGATGTTCGCGCTCAGCCAGGGCGTGCTGATCGGCCTGCTCGGCTCCTCCGCCGCCTTCGGGCCGCTGATGGCGGAGGCCTCATTGTGGTTCCGCCGTCGGCGCGGCATCGCGGTGGCGCTGGCAGCCTCGGGCAACTACCTCGCCGGCGCGACCTGGCCGCCGATCCTCAACGCGCTGATCGGCATGCAGGGCTGGCGCATGGCGCATGTGACGGTGGGGCTGGTGCTGCTGGTCACCATGCTGCCGCTCGCCCTTCTGCTGCGCGGGCGCGCGCCGGGCACCGGCACGCAGGCGCCGGCACGATCGGCGATGCCGGCGGTGCCGTCACGACCGCTCGGCATGTCGCCCAACATGCTCACCGTGCTGCTGTGTGTCGCCGGCGTCGGCTGCTGCGTGGCGATGGCGATGCCGCAGGTGCACATCGTCGCCTATTGCGGCGACCTCGGCTACGGCGTGGCGCGCGGCACCGAGATGCTGAGCCTGATGCTGGTATGCGGGATCATTTCGCGGCTGGCGTCCGGCCTGATCGCGGACCGTATCGGCGGGCTTTCCACGCTGCTGTTGGGCAGCGTGCTTCAGGCTGTTGCGCTGGGCTTCTACCTGTTCTTCGACAGCCTGGTTTCGTTGTACCTGATCTCGGCGATGTTCGGCCTTTTCCAGGGCGGCATCGTGCCCTCCTACGCCGTGATCGTGCGCGAACATTTCCCGGCCGGCCAGGTGGCGACGCGCGTGGGCATCGTGCTGATGGCGACGCTGGTCGGCATGGCGCTCGGCGGCTGGCTCTCGGGGCTCGTCTTCGATGTCACCGGCAGCTACGCGGCGGCCTTCCTGAACGGCATCGCCTGGAACGCGATGAACGTGATGATCGTGGTTCCGCTGCTGCTGCGCAGCCTGCGGCGGCGCGGCGCGACCGCGTGATGCAGGCGGGGATCGCGCCGTTCCGGCGTTCGACCTTCGCGAGCAGCACGAGGCTGGCGTTCAGCAGCATCACAGCGTTGAACGGGTGGAAGGATAAGGGCAGGGCAAGCTGGCCCACCATGCCGGGCTGTTCCAGGCGGACGTCTCTACAGCATTATCCGCAGACATTGTAGCAATGTGAGCGGATTTCGTGCGGTTGATTCGATGAGTTCGAGAGCACGAGATCGATCCGAGAGGATCGATGTGCTGTGGCCGGTGTAGCAAGTTCTACGAGGCCGATCGAAAGCCGGGACCGATCGTGGAAGCGGTCTGCGGGGTGCCTGCGCGGCGACCGTTCTTGGCGCTGAGGTGATCAGGGTGGTGGCGCGTCGTCGGCGCTGGACGCTGGAGCAGAAACTGGCGCTGGTGGTTTTGGATCGCCAGGGCGTGAGCCGGAGCCTCATGTTCGAGTGGCGCCGCCAGGCGCGCGAGGGGACGATGCCCGGCTTGGTGCGCACGCAGGCGCCGCCCTCACGCGGCACCTTTGCGCGGCCGGGCAAGCCAGCCGCGACGATCGAAGTGGTGCTGACCCATGGCCGCACGCTGCGGTTTTCCAGGGCGATCGACGGTCCAGACGGCATCCGATGCGTCGGAACACGCGAATGGACACATTAGTAGTGTCCCGAGATCTCGGGTTTCCAGCTCAGCATCGGCAAGCGCCAGTCCGGACCCTCCAGCAGCATCGCCAGCTGCGCGGTCGTCAGCGTCGCCGCGACCGCCGCGGAACAGGAACAGGTGGCCGCAGAACGGGTCGG
>JBBSCP010000381.1:0-4367 GCA_038250135.1 Acetobacterales bacterium
CCCCTGCCCCTGCCCCTGCCGCTGCCCCTCCCGCTGCCTCTGCCAAGGACGAGCCGACATGAACGAATGGCCCGATGAGGCCGGTGAGGCCGTGGCGATCCCCGCCGCGATTGCCGATCCCGGACCCTGCGGCTGCGAGGGCAATGGCATGACGCTGACCCGCACGCTCAAGATCACCAACAGCCGCGGCCTGCACGCCCGCGCCGCTGCCAAGCTGGTGACGGTGGCGGAGCGCTTCACCGCCTGCGTCAACATCTCCCGCCACGGGCAGACGGTGCCGGCCTGCTCGATCATGGGGCTGATGATGCTGGGCGCCGGCAAGGGCAGCGAAGTGGTGATCGAGGCCGATGGCTGGGATGCCAAGGAGGCCATGGAGGCTATAGCCGGCCTCATCGAGGCCGGATTCCATGAAGACTGACAAGCCTTCGGACTCCAAAGGCGAGGCCAAGGCTGTGGCCGAGCGCCGCGCCGTGGCGCGCCGCATGGCCAAGGAAGTGCAGTTGCGCGGCATCCCGGTCTCCCCGGGTGTGGCGATCGGGCAGGTCTTCGACACCTCCGAACCCCCGGCCGAAGCGCCGCGCCGCAGCATCGAGGCCGCCGCGGTGGAGGCCGAGCGACAGCGGCTCGCCACCGCCGTTGCCGCCAGCCGCAAGCAGGTTTCAAAGCTCAAGATGCGCCTCGGCGTGCTGCCCGAGGAAGCGCAGCAGGAGCTCGAACCCCTGCTCGACGCCTATGCGCTGATGCTGGGCGATTCGCGCCTGATCCGCGGCGCGCGCAAACGCATCGAGCAGGGGCTGCTCGGCGCGGAGACCGCCGTGGGCGATGAGGCCGATGCCATCGCCGAAATCATCCTCGCCGCCCGCGACGACGACAAGGCCGGGCTCCGCCGCCGCGCCGGCGAGGTGCGCGAGATTGCCCGCCGCCTGACCCGCAACCTGACCCAGAGCCCCTTCCGCAGCTTCAAGGACGTGCCCGAGGGCGCGATTCTGGTCGCCGAGGAAGTCACCCCCGCCGACGCCGCGCTGCTCGACCCCGCGCGCATCGCCGGCGTGGCGACGGAGGAGGGCGGCGCGGATGGCCATACCGCCATCATGCTGCGCGCCCTTGGCATCCCCGCCGTGCTCGGCGTCCCCGGCCTGACCGAAGCCGCGCGGCGCGGCGACGCGATGGTGATCGATGGCGCGCAGGGCGTGGTTTCGCTGTTCCCGACCGCCGCGACGCTGGCGGCGGCAAAGGACCAGATCGCCGCCTATGCCAAGGAACGCGCGCGGCTTGGCAAGCTGCGGCGCCTGCCCTCCGTCACGACGGATGGGGAGGAGGTGGAGCTGCTGGCGAACATGGAGATCCCGGCCGAATTGCCGCTGATCGCCCAGGCCGGCGCGCAGGGCATCGGCCTGCTGCGCACCGAATTCCTGTTCATGAACCGGGAGGATCTGCCCGACGAGGACGCGCAGGTGGCCGCCTATGCCCCGATCATCGAGGCGATGGCCGGCGACCCGGTGACGATCCGCGTGCTCGACTGGGGTGGCGAGAAGGATATGGAGGCGCTGGCCGAGGGCGTCGCAGCCTCGCATACCAGCGCCAACCCCGCCCTCGGGCTGCGCGGCATCCGCATGCTGCTGAAGCGGCCCGAATTGCTGGAGGTGCAGTTCGCCGCCATCCTGCGCGTCGCGGCGCGCGCGCCCGAAGGCGCGGTGCGCGTGATGCTGCCGATGGTGACGATCCCGGCCGAGGTGAAGCAGGCGCGCGAAATCTACGAACGCGTCGCCCGCCGGCTGCGCCGCCGCGGCGAGCGGCTGCCCGACAAGCTGCCCGAGCTCGGCGCGATGATCGAGACGCCGGGCGCGGCGCTCGCCGCCGACGCGATCGCCCTGGAGGCCGATTTCTTCGCCATCGGCACCAATGACCTCGCGATGTACACGCTCGCCGTGGACCGCGGCGATGCCGAGGTTGCGCATCTGTACGATCCGCTGCACCCCGCCGTGCTGCGCCTGATGCAGTTCGCCACCGAGGCCGCGTTGCGCCTGCGCATGCCGGTCAGCGTATGCGGCGAGATGGGCGGCAACCCTCGCCTCGTCCCCCTTCTGCTGGGCCTGGGCATCCGCTGCCTGTCGATGAATGCCGGCGCGATTCCGCGCGTGAAGCAGGCGGTCCGCGCGCTCGACATCGGCGATTGCGCCCGCTTTGCCCGCCGCGTCATGGAGCAATCCGACCCGGCGCGGATCCGCGAATTGGTCGATGGGTTCGCCAGCGGCGTGACCGAGCGCGGCTGAGGACGAGACGATGGATCAGGATACCCCTCACCCGGCCGCCTTGCGTTACGGCGCGGGCGCCGCACCCGCGACGCTGTTGCCAAGCAATGCGGTGCTCGACACGATGTTCGGCCATCGCTCGGTACGCGCCTACCGGCCGGACCCGCTGCCCGAGGGCACGCTGGAAACCCTGGTCGCCGCGGCGCAATCCGCGCCGACCTCCTCCAACCTCCAGGCCTGGAGCGTGGTGGCGGTGGAGGACCCGGACCGTCGCGAGCGCCTTGCCGCCCTGTCGGCGAACCAGCGCTTCATCGGGGAGGCGCCGCTTTTCCTGTGCTGGGTCGCCGACATCTCGCGCCTGATCAGGCTGGGGGAGGCGCATCAGTGCAAGCTGGAGGCGTTGGACTATCTCGAATCCTTCATGGTCGCGCTGGTGGATGCGGCGCTGGCGGCGCAGAACGCGATGGTGGCAGCGGAATCGCTCGGCCTCGGCACGGTCTATGTCGGCGCGCTGCGGCACCAGCCCGAGAAGGTGGCGGCGGAACTCGCCTTGCCGCCAGGGGCCTTCGCCGCCTTCGGCCTTGCCGTGGGGGTCCCGGCGGCGAGCGGCGCGGTGAAGCCGCGCCTGCCGCAATCCCTTGTGCTACACCGCGAACAGTATCGCGTGGCGGAGGAGGGTTCGGCGATTGACGCCTATGACCAGGCGCTGGCCGCATTTTCGGAAACTCAGGGCCTCGGCCCCGTTGCCTGGACACCGCGCATGCTGAGCCGGGTGGCCACTGCCGCCAGCCTTTCGGGCCGCGACCGAATGCGCGAGGCGCTGAACGCGCTGGGCTTTCCCTTGCGCTGAAAGCGCTGGACTTGCTGTAGCGCTAATTATCGCTCCATACCCCCCCCGCTCCGTGCCGCCGCCTCATGGCGCGGCGCGGGGTGGCGGCCGAGCGCCTCCACCAGGCCGAGCAGCCGCCTTGTCTCGAAGGGCTTGCGCAGCAACGCGTCGAATCCGGCTTCCTGGCAGGCGGCTTCCACCTCCTCCGGCGCCTCGGCGGTCAGGGCGACGAGCTTCATCCGTCCCCTCTCGCCAGGCAGGGTGCGCAGCGCTGCGGCCACGCCAAAGCCATCCAGCCCTGGCATCCGCAGATCGACCATCGCCAGGTCGAAAGGCGTACCATGGACGGCCGCCAGGGCGCGCGGCCCGTCCTCCACCGCCGTTACCGCATGGCCGGCGCGTTCCAGCACGGCGACCAGCAGCAGGCGGCTCGCCGGCACATCCTCCGCCACCAGGATGCGCAGCGGCATGCGGGGCTCCCCTTCCCGCGACCCGTCATCGGGCGGCTGGCCGGGGCGGAAGGGCACGCGAAGCGTAAATCGGCTGCCGCGGCCCGGCAGGCTTTCAGCGGTGATCGTGCCGCCCATCGCCACCACCAGCCGCCGGCAGATGGCAAGGCCCAGGCCGCTGCCGCCGAAGCGCCTCGCCGTATCATCCGCCCCCTGCTGGAAGCGGTCGAAGATGCGCGGCAGCGCTTCCTCGCAAATGCCGATGCCGGTGTCGCTGACCGAAATCTCCAGCCTTTCCGGACGCGCGACGATCCGGGCGGAGAGCACAACCTCCCCCTGCGCGGTGAACTTGATGGCGTTGCCGAGCAGGTTGATCACCACCTGGCGCAGCCGCAGCGGATCGCCCCGCACCCAGCGCGGCAGGCCCGGATCGCGCTGTATGACGAGGCCGAGTGCCTTCTGCTGCGCCACCGCGCGCAGCAGCGCCGCGCCATCCTCGAGCAGCTCGAACAGGTCGAGCGAGGTGTCCTCCAGCGCGATGGCGCCATCCTCGAGGCGCGCAAAATCCAGCACATCGCCGACCAGCGCCAGCAGCGCCTGCCCGGCACGGCGCTGCTGCTGTACCCAGGCGTGCGGCGTCGGCGGCAATTCGGCGCGCGACAGCAGCTCGGTGTAGCCGAGCAGCCCGGTCAGCGGCGCGCGCAGCTCGTGGCTGACGGTGGCAAGGAGGTCGGCCCGCCGCCGTTCCAGATCGGCGGCGCGGGCCAGGGCCTCCGCCTGATGCTGTTGATGCAGCGCGACCGCCGCCCGCCCCCGCCAAGCGAGCCTTGCCGCAAG
>JBBSCP010000382.1:0-4360 GCA_038250135.1 Acetobacterales bacterium
GGTGCCAAGCGTCACCGTCGTCGCCACGCCCGACCCGGATGGCCCGCCGAGCAGGAAGCTTGACAGCACCACCGTCCGCCCGGCGCTGGAGGGCTTGCCGCCGGTCAGGCTGAACGAGAAATCGACGAAGAACTTGCCCGCCCCCGTGGCCTGCAAAATGGCACCGTAGATGGTGAACAGCACGATGAGCGTGGCCGAGACGTCGATCGCCGTGCCGAAGATGCCTTCGAGCGTGATGGTGATGTGCGGGATCAGCCGCTCCATGTCGTAGCCCTGGTGGCGCCAGGGCGGCGAGAGGTAGTTGCCGAAGAAGGCGTACAGCAGGAAGGCAATCGCCACCGCGGGCATGATCCAGCCCGTGGCGCGGCGCGTCACCTCCAGCACCAGGGCGATCAGCAGCCAGCCGACGACGAGGTCCATCGGCTCAGGAAATATGTAGCGGTCCTGCAGCTCGTCGCCGCCGCTGATCAGATACCAGATGCTGTAGATGCCGGTCGCGATCAGCGCCCAATCCCACACCATTACCCGGTGCCGGAATCGCCCCGCCGCGGGGAACAACGCAAAGCCCAGCACCAGCGCGAAACCGACATGCACGTAGCGCAGCGTCGTGGTCGGCACGATGTCCCAGGCCGCCCACAGATGAAACAGGCTCATCGCCACCGCGACGGCCACCGCGGCATGACCAAGCAATCCGGTCAGGCGATTCTGCGCGCCCTCCTCCTGCTCGATCAGCGCCTCGACCTTGGCCGCCGTCGCCTCATCGAGTGCCCCTTCGGGCACCTCTGGCGGCAAGGCTCGGGTGGTGGTCATGGGCGATGCGAGGGAGCAGGGGGATAGCGTGCCCCTGCCGCACCCAGGCCCATCACGCGAGCGTCGCGCCGGCGGCGCGCCAGAAGGCCTCGGCGGCCGGGTGCCAGGGGATGCCGGCGGCAGCGGTCTTCTGTGAGGTGATTCTGAAATTGCGGGCCTCGGCGTGGACGCGCGCCCAGTCCTCGCGGCTGTCCCAGGTCACGCGCAGGATGTTCGTCACCATCTCGGCGCTCATGTCGTCGCGCACCGCGAGAATGTTGGCGACGGAGAGCTGGGCGTTGTCGGTCCGCTGGCCCGGGTAGGTGCCGGCGGGGATCACTTCCGGGAAATAGACCGGCCCGTTCTCGGCGACGATGCGCTGGTGCAGATCGGCGTGGTCGATCAGGTGGATGGTCGTGCCCGGCGTGGCGGCGAGGTCGGTGATCGCGCTGGTCGGCACGCCGGAGACGAAGAAGTAGGCGTCGAGCTTGCCGTCCTTGATCGCATTGGTGGATTCCGCCGGCGAGAGGCGTTCGCGCGCGCGGAAATCCTTCTCGCGGTCGAGGCCGGCCGCGGCGATGACGCGGAAGGCGAACAGCTCAGTCGCCGAGCCGGGCGCGCCGGTCGAGACGCGCTTGCCCTTCAGGTCGGCGATGGAGCGAATGCCGGTGGCGGTGGTCGTCACCACCTGCATGCGGTTGGTGTAGAGCACGGCGATGGCGCGCGCCGGAACCGTGCGTCCACGGAACGGACCCGCACCGGTCAGCGCATCGACCGCAGCGTCCACCTGCCCGAACAGCAGGCCAACGCGCCCGGCGCCAAGCAGTTGGAAATTGGCGACCGAGCCGCCGGTGACCTCAACGGTGGCCGACATGCCCGGGATGCCGCGCGAGAGATAGTTCGCGAGAGCACCGCCGAGCGGGTAGTAGACGCCGCCTGTGGTGCCGGTGGCGATCGCCATCTGCGTCGCGGCTGGCGCAGCCCCCTGGGCGCGCAGAGTCGCGGGGGCGGCAAGCAGGGCGGCGCCAACGCCGAGGCTGCGGCGGGTGATGCTGGTTTTCATGGTTTGTGACCTCCCGTGTTGTTTTTGACCGATTTAGCCATACAGGCGGGCCGGCCATGGTGGAAGTGCTTGCGGACGCTTCGCAGCTTGACCTGGGTCAAGGCCAGGCGCGGGCGATGCGGTTAACCTTCCAACATTGATGCAACATAACATGAGGGAGCCGCACCATGACCAATCTCCGCGCCCAAGACCTGATGACCGCCGAGGTCGTCACCGTACCGCCCGAGACGCCCATCCTTGCCATGGCGCGCCTGCTGGCAGAGCGCGGCATTTCCGCCGTGCCGGTGGTCGATGCCGTGGGCGGCGTCCTCGGCGTCGTCACCGAGGCCGACCTCATTCGCCGCCTGGCCGGGGAGGTCGACAAGCCCGCCTCCTGGCTCGGCAGCCTGTTCAGCGACCAGGCGCATGATGCCGAGGTCTATGCCCGCACCCATGGCATGACCGCGCGCGACATCATGACCGAGACCGTGGTCAGCGTGGCACCGGACATGCTGGCTTCCGAGGTCGCGCACATGATGGAGGAGCATGGCATCCGCCGCGTGCTGGTGATCGAGGAGGGGCGTCTGCGTGGCCTCGTCTCCCGCGCCGATCTGCTGCGCGCGCTGGTGACGCCGGTGCAGGAGCCGGGCGCGCTGTCGGACGATCGCATCCGCAAGGCGGTGCTGGCGGCGATGAAGCGTGAGCCCTGGGCAGATACCTTCTACACCATGGTGAACGTCACCGCGGGCGTGGTGGAGTTCCACGGCTTCAGCCGTAGCGCGGCGGTGCAGCGCGGGCTTCGCGTATTGGCCGAGAACGTGCCCGGCGTGAAGGATGTGGTGGACAGCACCCAGCCCATGCCGGCCTACCTGTACACGGCGGTTTGAGGCGCCTTATTCGCGCTCCCGCACCGTCAGCAGGATCACCGCGCCGAGGCTGAGGAACACCAGCACCGTCGCCATACCCAGGCGCTGGCTGCCCGTCGCGGTGGTGACCAGCGCCAGCACGGCGGGGCCCATGAATCCCGTGATGCGGCCTGACAGCGCGAAGAGGCCGAAATGCGCCGCCATCTCCCCCGGCGGCGCGAGCTTGGCCATGAAGCTGCGGCTGGCCGCCTGGGCCGGGCCGAAGAACAGGCCGAGCGACAATGCCATGATCCAGAACCACATCTCCTCGGTCGCCAGCAAAAGCCCCGTGCCCAGCACGATCATCGCCACCAGCGCCAGCAGCACGACGCGCCGCGCGCCGACGCGATCCTCGATCAGCGCGAAGCCCGCCGCACCGGCGCCGGCGGTGACGTTCATCGCGATGCCGAAGATCAGAATCTTGTCGATGCCCATGCCGAATACACCCGCCGCATAGATCGCGCCGAAGGCGAACAGTGTGTTCAGCCCATCGGTGTAGAACAGCCGGGCCAGGATGAACCGCGCGAGGTCCGGGTTGCGCGGCAGGCGACGCAGCAGCGCGATGATCTCAGCGAGGCCGCGCGAGGCCGCAACCGCCCAGCTCGGCCGCTCGCCGGGCGGATCGGGAAGTGCGACCAATACCGGCCAGCCGAACACCAGCAGCCAAAGTGCCACCAGCAGTGCCGTGGCGCGCACATGTTCCGCCGCCCCGCGATCGAGGCCGAACAGCGCCGGGTTCGGCTGCACCAGCAGCACGAGGCACAGCGCGAGGCACGCCAGCCCGCCCGCATAGCCAAGCCCCCAGCCGAAGCCCGAGACGCGGCCGATCTGTGCCGGTGTCGCGACCTCGGGCAGCATGGCGTTGTAGAAGACCGTGGCGAGTTCGAAGGCGATGGTGGCCAGCGCCACGCAGACCAGCGCATACAGCGCGTAGTCCGGATCGGGCTTGGCGAACCAGATCAGCGCCGTGAAGAAGGCCGTCATCACCGTGGCGAGGCCGAGCATGAGGCGCCTTCGCCCGCCCGCATCCGCCACCGCGCCGAGCAGGGGAGAGAGGAGCGCGATGCACAGCCCCGCCGCCGATAGCATCCAGCCCCATTGCGCCTGCCCCGTTGCCGGATCGGCCGCGATCCCCTGGGCAAAATAGGCCGCGATGACGAAGGTGGAGACCACCGTGGGGAAGCTGCTATTCGCCCAATCGTAGCAGGCCCAGGCCCAGGCTTTGCGGTTCATTCTTCGGTCGATCCAAGCTCCGCCAGCGCGCGGAGTGCGACACCGATGGCGACGAGCCCGCCCTCCGTCGCAGCCTCCCGCGCCAGCGCCGCCGCCGCCTCGGCAGGCGGCGCCTGGCCCGACAGCCCCGCGCGCGCCAGGCGGGCCTGCAACGCGGCGAGCCCCGCCTGCGCCTCGGCCTTCGCGCGCGCCGCGAGCGGCGTGGGGGCGGGCGCGGCGTCTGTCGCCAGGCGCAGCCCCTCCAGCGCGAAGGCCTCGCCCGTGGCCGCCCAGGCGGCCGCGGCGATGTCGGGGGCGACGGAGGCCGCGGCGGCCAGGCGCACCATGGCCGGCGCCGCGGCGAGGCGCACGGCACCCCCGGCCAGCACCGCCGCGCGTGGCGGCAGGCCGA
>JBBSCP010000383.1:0-4354 GCA_038250135.1 Acetobacterales bacterium
GAAGCGACCCAGGCGACAAAGCACCGCTGGAACGCCTCGGCGTCGAGCATGGCGAGGATGTCGCCGAGGTGGTCGTGTGCGGGTGTGCCGTCCTTGAACGGACGAAACCGACGCAGAAGATCGATCTTCTTCTCCCCGAACAGCGCGATGTCAACAAAGGTTTCGGCCCCGGCCAGCACGGCCAGCAAGCATAGCAGCAGGATCTCTTCCAGTGGATAAGTGACCTTGCCCTGCTGCCGCGGATCCCTGAGGTCTCTGAAATAGCTCAGAAAGACAATGGTCTCTTCGAAACCCACGCAGCCCTCTGCCGTGCTGTCCATGCCTGTTCTCCACACCACGAATCGAGGAGATGCTTAGATTCAGAGCGTTGGCGGTTTGTCACGCGATCCTTCACCCGATTCGGTGAGGCTCCGGCCTTGATCTGCGACCTATAAATATCTGTCGTTGGTAGGTATCAATGGTAACGCGACGCATGAACAGCGCGAAGCTGTTCTTGACGGGCCGGTCGTAGGTCGTCCGACTGCCCAAGGAGTTCCGGTTTGAGGGTGAGGAGGTCCGCATTCGCCGGCACGGCGTCTCCGTGATCCTGGAATCGGTCGCATTGGACTGGACCAGGCTCAACACCGCGGTGGGACAATTGGATGAAGACGCCGCCCAAGCTGCTGGAGATCAGGTTGGCCAGCAGGACCGCCCAGCACTCGATGCCCTGTTTCGCTGATGGCGTATCTGCTGGATACCAACGCTGTCATTGCCTTGTTGAAGGACGCAGACACCCCGATTGGGCGACGCCTACGGATGTGCCAGCCAGCCGACGTATGGTCGGAATCTGCGGCGCCTGCGGCGAGCGCGCCAGCGATGCCACGCCGATGGCGCGCACCCGACCCGACTGGATATGCGGCAGCATGGCGGAGACGGCGTCGAACGCCACCTGCACGCGGCCGGCCAGCAGGTCGGCCTGCAACTGCGCGGTGCCGCGATAGGGCACGTGCTCGATATCCGTCCAGGTACGCAGCTTGAAGCTTTCTGTCACGAAATGCGGCGTCGTGCCGACGCCGGAGCTGGCATAGGCCAGCGGCTGGCGCTTCGACAGGTCGATCAATTCCTGCCAGGTTTGCGCCGGAACGGATGCTGACACGACCAGCACGAAGGGGTTGCGCGCGATCAGGCTGATCGGCGTCAGGTCCTTTTGCGGATCATAGGCGAGGGTGGCTTGGGTATAGGGTGCCACGACAACCTCCGCCGCCGCCGAAACCAGAAGCGTATGCCCATCCGGCTCCGCCCGCGCCACCGCGAGGCCGGCGATGGTGCCACCGGCACCGGCGCGATTCTCGACGACGACAGTCTGCCCCCAGACTGGTGCCAGCTTCTCCGCCAGCAGGCGGGCAGCAACGTCGATCGCACCGCCGGCGGCGAAGCCGACCAGGAAGCGCACGCCGCGCGTCGGCTAGGTTTGCGCTTTGGCGGCGGCGGGCAGCAGCGACAGCGCCGCGAGCGACGAGATCAGGTGGCGTCTTGCGAGCGTCATGACGAACTCTCCTCTGGGTGGGACGATGCTGCAGCGCCGACGGCACCGCTGGCGCGAAGTCGCATGATCTCGCCCACTCCAAGGCCGAGTTCGCCGAGCACGTCATCGGTGTGCTGGTCATGACCGGGTGGCGCATGGTCGAGGGCAGGCCCGTCGGCATCGGCGCGGAACGCAGCGAGCGGAATCGCGACGGAGCCGCTGGCAGAGGGCCAGGGCACATGGCCGATCACGCCACACCCGGCAGCGTCGCTGTCCGCCAGCGCCTCGGCGAGGTTGCGCACGCGAGCGGCGGGGACGGCATCGGCCAGAAGCGCCTCCCACTCCCTGGCCGGGCGGCGCGACATTTCTGCGGCGAAGATCGCGGCGAGCGCGGCGCGATGCGGATCCTGGCGCCGCACATCGGCGAAGCGCGGATCCTCCAGCAGGTCGGCGCGGCCGATGCGCCGGCACAGCGTCTCGAACTGTCGCTACGTGCAGGCGCCGAGCATTGTCTGCTCGCGATCCGCTGCGCATCAGCATCAAGGCGACGTCGAGCATGCTCAGCGTGACGTGCTGGCCGAGTTCGCTGCGTTCGCGCCGCAGCAGCGCGGTGGTCACGGCAAAGGCCGCCTTGGCGCCGGAGGCCGGCCTTCAGCGGGCCGGATTCCGCCGTGCCAGTCATGGCCATCAGGCCGGAAAAAGTTGCACCACATTGTCGTACATTGGCCGCTCGGCGAGCGAGTCTTCCGCGCCGAAGCCGCTCATCGAGACCATTACCAGACGCGGATTGCGTGCCGACAGCTCTGCGTAGAGCACGTACCGACCATCGCGGATCGCCAGATGCGCCGACGCCTGCGTCTCGTCGCGCAGCGCTTCGAGCTCCGGGCTCGCGATCTCGATGATGTCCTTCGAGGTGAGGAAGGTTGATGCTGCTCATGCGCGGGCGTCCGGTCGGCAAGCAGCCTTACAGGCGACGAACGGAACAGTCGAGGCCGCTAGCCCGGTGAGCGTCGACAAGGCCGCGCCGCGGCGCTTGAGTAACGGTCGCGCCCGAAATCGCCGTGGCGAACGTCACGTCCTCACCTGCCGCACGTGCCGAGTCGTAGCACGCACCGCGGCGATGAAGCGGTTCAGCACGCACTGAGCCCCCCGGTAAGCACGCGCGCAATCCATCCTCGTGCGGCGGGAGGTCGCCGCCATGCGCGAGCTGACCGTTCCCCCCCCGCGAGGCCGCGCGGCGCCTCGGCGTCACCAAAAACGCCCTGCGCGAGGCCGAGCAGACCAGCCGCATCGCCCGCGAGTGGGATGGCAGTGGGACATCGACAGAACCCGCCGCCGCCTGGTGGAGACCGCAGACCCCGCCCGCTCGCCCCTGGCCACCGGCGCCGAGGGCACAGCCTTTGCCCGGCTGAAGGTGGTGCAGCTCGTGCTGAAAGTGGAGGCGCAGCGCCTGTCGCTCGACGAGACCAAGCGCCGCCTGATCGGCGGCGTCTGCCGAGCCAGGGCCGTGGCGCATGGCACGGGCACCCTATTTGCGTGACATCATGAATGTCCCGTCGGCGAAAAATCCGGCGCGCCGCATCGTGTTCATGAAAGGCACTCAGACGGGAGGTACAGAGGCAGGCAATAATTGGCGCGGCTACATCATGCACCATGTACCGGCCCCGATGCTGGCGGTGCAGCCGACCGTGGAGCTGGCAAAGCGCTTTTCCCGCCAGCGCATCGACCCGCTGTGGGAGGAGACGCCCGCGCTTCGCGAGCGTGTGGCGCCAGCCCGTGCGCGCGACAGCGGCAATACCATGCTGTCGAAGGAGTTCCCTGGCGGCATCCTGGTGCTGACCGGGGCCAACGGCGCGGTCGGGCTGCGCTCTATGACGGCGCGGTTCCTGTTCCTGGACGAGGTGGACGCCTATCCGGGCCATGTTGAGGGCAAGCGCGACCCCTTCGCGCTGGGCGAGGCCGGCGACCCTGCGATGACAGCGTATCACCTGGCGTAGGCGGTTGAGGGCATGGCAACCACAGCCTCCCAACCCAGCCCCAGAGGCACAACCTTCATGGCAATGACAGCTAGGCCCCCCAGGCGGTCTTGTTGCGCTGGAATTCGACCCGATAGAGGCCCCGCACCGGCGCGCCCGCACCCGCCTGCGTCAAGACATTCGCACCGAACAGCGGCGCGAGCGCCTCGGCATCCGTCGCCTCCGCCAGGATGATCCAGGAAGGCGGCGGCAGGATATCGGTGCGGCCCCTTATTTCCTCGCTGTCGGCACTGCTCGCCGCTTCGTCGCCGATGCACAGATGCACGCCGGTGATGCGCGGCCGTGTCGCGGCTTCGCGCACCAGCGCCGCGATGGCCGGCTCGGCGGCCGGCTGCGCTTCGAAGCGCAGCGTCAGCATCACGCAGCCGGGCCCAACGCCACGCGATTCCACGACGCGCGCCAATGCCCGCGCCGTATCGCGGAACCCCCGCGTCGCGCGGCGTGTCCACGCGGAAGGGGCGTTGAGACGGTTGGCGTAGTCCTGACCTTGCAGCACACCCATGCTGTCGGCCTCGTAGATCGTGAAGAATTCCGGCTGCGTCGCAGCATCGAGCGCGACATAGCGACGCCCGCGGCGAAAGCCCGGAATGCCGACGCGCTCCGCCATGTGTTCGTGCAGGTGCCAGGCGTAGAAATCCGCGCGACCTTCGGGCGTGACGCCATTCCAGATCGCCACCACGGCTTCACCCGCCAGCATCGCACATCCCCTCAATCATGCAGCCGTCCGCCCGATAAATCGAACACCGCGCCGGTCGAGAAGCTGCAATCTGGCCCACACAGGAACGCGACCATCGCGGCAACTTCCTCGGGCCGC
>JBBSCP010000384.1:0-4349 GCA_038250135.1 Acetobacterales bacterium
GCAGCAGCGCGACGCCGGCCTCGGTGGGGCTCAGCCCGCGCACCGTGGCGAAGTAGATCGGCAGGAAGGCGATGCAGCCCACGAAGGCCCCCGAGACCAGCGCCGTCAACAGGTTCGCTCGCCAGATCGTGGGCTCGCCGAGCAGGTTGAGCGGCAGTAGCGGGTCCGGCGCCGTGCGCTCCTGCTTGAACAACAGCCACAGCGCGAGGCCCGCCAGGAGAGCCAGGCCCAGCGCCATCAGCAGCGGCCCGGGTGAGAGCTTGCGCGCCTGGTCCAGCGCCAGCAACGCCGGCCCGACGAACAGCGCGAACAGGACGAGGCCCGCCCAGTCGAAGGCGAAGCCCCGAGACGAGCCCTTCGCCGACGCGTCCAGCCGCGTGATGGCGAACCAGGCGGCGACGGCGCTGAGCGGCAATTGCAGCATGAAGACCGAGCGCCAGCCGAATTCCTGGGTGAGAAACCCGCCCGCCACCGGGCCGAGCGCGCTGGCCCCGGTGAACACCGCCGCGATCCAGCCCTGGAAGCTGCCGCGTTCGCGCGGCGGGATGACCTCTGCGATCAGCGCGACCGACAGCGCGATCAGCCCGCCGCCGCCAAACCCC
Organism: Acetobacterales bacterium; assembly: GCA_038250135.1. Classification (GTDB taxonomy): domain Bacteria; phylum Pseudomonadota; class Alphaproteobacteria; order Acetobacterales; family Acetobacteraceae; genus Falsiroseomonas. The sequence continues at coordinate 603 of JBBSCP010000384.1, forward strand.
TGCACCAGCCGCGCCGCCGCCAGCCAGGTCAGCGACGGCGCCATCGCGCAGAGCGTCGCGCCGGTGGCATAGACCGCGAGCGCCACCAGCAGCATCCGCCGCCGCCCGAAGGCGTCGCCGAGCCGCCCATAGACCGGCGCGGCCACGGTATTCGCCACCAGATAGACGACAACGATCCAGGACACGCGTTCGACCTCGCCCAAGGATCTGGCGATGGCGGGCAGCGCGGCGGCGACGATGGTCTGGTCGATCGCCGCGCCGAACATGGCGAAGCCGACCGCGGGAAACACCCGGAAGAACAGGCGGCGCAGCTCGGCCGGGGGAAGCGGGGGCGGCGGCGCCTGGTCGCTCAAACGACGCCCGCGCGGCCCATTTCGAGAAACTTCTCGCGCCTTCGGGCCTTCAGCGTGGCGCCGTCGAGTTCAAGCAGGGGCTCGAGGCAGTCGTGCACCTGCCGCGCCACGGCGGCCAGCATCGCCCCTGCATCGCGATGCGCGCCGCCCAGCGGCTCGGCGATGATGGCGTCGATCAGAGCGAGGCGCTTCAAATCCTCGGCCGTCATCTTCAGGGCATCGGCCGCCTGCGGCGCCTGCGCGGCATCCCGCCAGAGAATGCTGGCGCAGCCTTCAGGCGAGATCACCGAATACACGGCATGTTCGAGCATCAACACGCGGTCCGCCGCCGCGAGCGCGATGGCACCGCCCGAGCCGCCCTCGCCGATGATGGTGGCGATGAAGGGAACCGGCGCCTCCAGCCCCGCCTCGATCGAGCGCGCGATGGCCTCGGCCTGGCCGCGTGCCTCGGCATCGATGCCAGGGAAGGCGCCGGCGGTATCGACGAAGCTGAGGATCGGCAGGCCGAAACGCCCGGCGAGCTCCATGATGCGGCGTGCCTTGCGGTAGCCCTCGGGCCGGGCCATGCCGAAATTGTGCTTCACGCGGGCGTCGGTATCGCGCCCCTTCTCGGTGCCGAGCACCGCGACGGCGCGGCCCTGGAAGCGGCCGAGCCCTGCCACCACGGCGGCGTCATCGGCGAAGGCGCGGTCGCCGGCCAGCGGCGTCCAGTCCGCGATCAGGCCATGCACGTAATCCATCGCCTTGGGGCGGTCGGGGTGGCGGGCGACCAGTGTCTTCTGCCAAGGGGTGAGCTTGGCGTAGGTCTGGCGCAGCAGCGTCTCGGCCTTGTCGCTGAGCTTGCCCACCTCATCGGCGATGTCGATGCCGCCGGCGTCGGTCGCCCGGCGCAACTCCTCGATCTTGCCTTCCAACTCGGCGATGGGTTTTTCGAATTCCAGGAAGTGGCGCATCGGGTTCCCTTGTGGCGCTCCGGATAGCCCGGAATGCCGGAGGGGGGAAGGGATGCGCCACCCGCCGGCGGGCCACATGACCTTTGCGCGGCGTCCGACTTTTACCCATTGCCAATCGCCGATCAAGAATCAGGCTGTTGCGCGCAACGAGGGCAAGCAGACATGGCCTTTATCAGCGGTACGGCAGGCGACGACACCATTGCCCCCGGCGGCAACAGCGCGGGCGTGACGGGCGGCCTGCCCACGGCGGCCGCTGACAGCATCTTCGCCGGTGGCGGCCAGGATTCCATCGATGGCGGCGGCGGCAACGACACGATCGATGGCTGGGTCGGCAATGACACCTTGCGCGGCGGCGCCGGCGATGACGGGGTTTACGGCTTTAGTGGCGATGACCTGCTGATCGGCGGGACGGGGACCGACTCGCTGTTCGGCGAGACCGGCGATGACGGCTTCGACCTCAACAGCGTCACCAACCTCGCTGGCTGGATCGTCGATGGCGGCGTCGGCAATGACGGCGTCGATCTGATCCAGGGCATCGTACAACTGGGCACCACTTTGCCCTTCGTCGATATCGAGCTGCTGGACATCTACCTGACCCAGTTCCTCGGCACGGTGGGGAGTGATTTCTACGATTTCCGCCCCTACAACACCTTCTCGCCCACCTTCAACCTGCCAGCCGAGCTGCGCAGCCTGAGTGGCGGCTCCGGCAACGATACGGTCTTCACCTCCAACACCAACCTCGACCTCCTGGTTTTCCAGAATCCCCCCGACCAGTTCTGGAACTTCGTCAATGGCGGGGATGGCGATGACAGCCTGGTCGGCGGCGCCAGCCGCGATTCGTTGCTGGGTGCGGCGGATAATGACCGACTTGAGGGCGGCGGCGGCAACGACACGCTGGTCGGCGGCACGGGCAACGACACGCTGATCGGCGGCGCCGGAGCCGACAGCCAGATCGGCGGCGAGGGGAGCGACCTTTTCATCATCGGCAGCGTCAGCGACGCCAGTGGCGACAATCTGATCGGCAACTTTGGTCTCGATACGCTGGACCTCACCGCGCTCAGCGCGAACGTCGCCATCGACCTGAGCACGGGCGCCAATAATCTCGGGGTGTTTCTTCTCTCCATCGAGAACATCCTCGGCGGCAGCGGCGATGACACGCTGGCCGCGACATTTCTCAGCCAGGCGCTGGATGGTGGCGCGGGCAATGACTCGATCACCGCGAACACGCTCGCCGCGACCCTCTCGGGTGGCGAGGGCAGCGACACCATCGTCAGCACCATCGCCATCGACACCGTGCTGGGCGGCGAGGGCGATGACCTGGTCATCATCGCCGACAACGACGGCTTCGCCGATGGCGGCGTTGGATTCGACCGGATCGATGCCAGCCTGCTCACCGCGGATTTCTCGATCGATCTTGCCACCGGCGTCACCAACAATCCGCTGAAGAACTTCATCGACTACGAGGCGGTGCTGTCCGGCAGCGGCAATGACATGCTGACCGGCACAGCGGGTGGCGACCTGCTGGAGGGCGGCGCGGGCAATGATTCGTTCGCAGGCCAGGGTGGTGCGGATACATTGATTGGAAGCGATGGCAATGACAGCTTCGACCTCAACAGCATCAGCGACGTCACTGGCAGCTTCATCGACGGCGGGGCCGACTATGACGGGGTGGACCTGATCCAGGGCATCCTGCAACTCGGCACCACGCTGCCCTTCGTCAACATCGAGTTGCTGGACATCTTCGCCACGGATTTCCGCGGCACCGCGGGCGATGACCTCTATGACTTCCGGCCCTTCGACACCTTTTCGAACTTCTTCGGCGTCGGGCTGGAACTGCTGCTGCGCGCCGGGGCCGGCGCCGACACGGTCCATGCCAGCAACACGGCGCTGGAGGCTGGCGACAGCAACACCATCCAGGGCGAGGCCGGCGATGACCGCCTGTTCGGCAGCCTCAACGGCGATGTGCTGGAAGGTGGGGCGGATAATGACACGCTGGAAGGGCTGGGGGGTGCCGATACGCTGGATGGCGGGCTCGGCGGCGACCTGTTGCTCGGCGGCGATGATTTTGCGGCCGATGTGCTGCTCGGTGGCGACGGCAACGACACGCTGAGTGGCGGCGGGGGTGCGGACAGCGCCTTCGGCGGCGATGGCGACGACCTGATCTTTGCGGTCATCGGCACCGATATCGCCGTTGGCGGCGCGGGTGCCGATACGCTCGACGCGACGGCCTGGAATGGCCCCTACCTGGTGAACCTCGCGACCGGCGAGACCAATTTCGCCGGTGAGAGCTTCACGGAATTCGAGGCCGTCATCGCCGGCGATGGCAATGACACGCTGATCGGCACCGATGGCGACAATACGCTGGTAGGCGGAATCGGCGCCGATTCGCTGAATGGCGGGAACGGTGACGACAGCCTTCTGGGCGGAGACGGCGCCGACAC
>JBBSCP010000385.1:0-4320 GCA_038250135.1 Acetobacterales bacterium
CCACATCGCGCATTGGCCGATCCGCACGCGCGGCAGCTTCGGCGGCAGCCTGTGCCATGCTGACCCCGCCTCCGAATGGCCGCTCGTCGCGACGGTACTTGGGGCGGAGATCACCGCGCTCTCCATCCGGGGCGCGCGGCGCATCGCGGCGGCGGACTTCCTGCGCGCCCCGCTGGAGACCGCGCTGGCGCCAGACGAGTTGCTGCAGGTGGTCGCGCTGCCGCTGCTGCCCGACGATGCGTGCTTCGGCTTCGAGGAGGTGGCGCGCCGCGCCGGCGACTTCGCGCAAGCCATGGCGCTCGTGGTGCTGCGGCGCGACGTGGCGGGCCGGATCATGGAGGCCCGCATCGGCATCGGCGGCGTCGAGCCCGTGCCGCGGCGCCTGCCGAGGGTGGAGGCGCTGGTGAACGGCGCGGCGCCCTCCGCGCGTCTCGCCGCCGAGGCCGCTGCCGTTGCGGCGGCCGAGGCCGAGCCAATGGACGATCCTCCCTATCGCCGCGCCCTGGTCCGCAGCGTGGTCGCCCGCGCCCTCTCGCGCGCGCTCGGCCTGCTGCCCGAAGCGCGCGCGGCATGACCGAGACTCTGCATACCGAGACGCTGCACGCCGAGACGCTGCATCAGGTGGCCCTCACGGTGAACGGCCGGCCCGTGCGTCTCCAGGTGCCCGCCCGCCGGACGCTCGCCGAAGCGCTGCGCGAGGAGCTCGGCCTGACGGGGACGCATCTGGGCTGCGAGCATGGCGTCTGCGGCTCCTGTACCGTGCTCATGGATGGCGCGCCGGTGCGCGGCTGCCTCGTGCTGGCTGTGCAGGCGGAAGGCTGCGCGATCCGCACCGTGGAAGGGCTCGCGCCACACGGCGCCGCGCTGCACCCGTTGCAGCAGGCCTTCGCCGACCATCATGCTGTGCAATGCGGCTACTGCACGCCGGGCTTCCTGATGCTGGCGCTGGCCATCCTGGAAGAAGACCCGGACATGACGGAGGCGGAGATGGTCGAGCGCCTCTCCTCCAACCTTTGCCGCTGTACCGGCTATGTCGGCATCCTGCGGGCGGTACGCGCCGCGGCGGCTTCCTGGCCGCGGACGAGGCCGGCATGAACGTCGTCGGCAAATCCGTTGCGCGACTGGAAGATCCGCCGCTGCTTCGCGGCCAGGGCGCCTTCGCGGCCGATATCTCCTTCCCCCGCCAGTTGCACATGCGTGTGGTCCGCGCAGAGGTCGCCCATGCGCTGCTCGTCTCGGTGGATGTGGCGGCGGCGCTGGACGCGCCGGGGGTGGTGGCGGTCTGGACCGGGGAGGATGTGGCGGCCATTCCGCCCATTCCCTTCCGCGCGACGAAGCTGAAGGGCCTCGAACCCTATTGCCAGCCCATCCTGGCCCGCGGCCGGGTGCGCTATGTGGGCGAGCCGGTGGCGGTGGTCTTCGCCGAAGACGCAGCGCTGGCCGAGGACGCCGCTGACCTCGTCATGATGGAGCTGGAGGAACTGCCGGCCCTGCTGGACGCCGCAGCCCCGCCAGGCAACTTCGATACCACGCACGCGACCGAGCCCGCGGTGGTGCGCAAGGGCTACGGCGCGGTGGAGACGACCCTTGCGGGCGCCCATGTCGTGCTGGAACTCGACCTCTACATCGGCCGGCATTCCGGCGTGCCGCTCGAAACACGTGGCGCCATCGCGCGCCACGACGCGGCCACCGACACGCTGGAACTGCACGGGACCGCCAAGAAGCAGCACTGGAACCGCGACGAGATCGCCCGGTTGCTTGGCCGCCCGCCCAGCTCCGTGCATCTGTTCGAGGGCCATGTCGGCGGCGGCTTCGGTGTGCGGGGCGAGCTCTATCCCGAGGACCTGCTGGTCTGCCTCGCAGCACTCCGTCTTGGTCGGCCGGTGAAGTGGATCGAGGATCGGCGCGAGCACCTGATCGCCACCAACCATTCGCGGGAGCAGCGCCACCGCATCCGCGCCGCGGTGGATGCCGAGGGCCGGATCCTCTCGATCGAGAATACCTTCTTCCACGATCAGGGCGCCTATGTGCGCACGCATGGCGCGCGTGTGGCGGACATGTCGGCCGGGCTGCTGCTCGGTCCCTATCGCGTGCCGGCCTATCGGGTCACGGGCCATTTCCGCCTGACCAACAAGACGCCGGCCGCCACCTACCGCGCGCCCGGCCGCTTCGAGGGCAGCTTCGTGCGCGAGCGGCTGATGGATGCCATCGCCGCGCGCTGTGGCATCGATCGCATCGAGGTGCGCCGTCGCAACTTCGTCACCGCCGCAGAGATGCCCTACACCCGCCCGCTCGACGCGCTGGGCACCGATGTCGTGCTCGATTCCGGCGACTATGCCCTGCTGCTGGACAAGGCGCTGGCGCGCTTCGGGTGGACCGCGCGCCAGGAGGAGGTTGCGCGTCGCCGCGCCGCGGGCGAGGCGGTGGGCCTTGGCCTCGGCGTCTTCGTGGAAAAGAGCGGGCTTGGCCCCTCGGATGGCGTGCGCATGTCGGTGGATGCCAGCGGCACGGTGGAACTGGTCACCGGGGCGGCCTCCGTCGGGCAGGGCGTGGAGACGGCGCTGGCGCAGATCGCCGCCGATGCGCTCGGCGTGGATTATCGGCGCGTGCGGGTGGTGCGCGGGCGGACGGACCGTATCGAATTCGGCTCCGGCGCGCATGCGTCGCGGGTCACGGTGATGTCGGGCTCGGCCACGCATCTCGCGGGGCTGGCTTTGCGCGAACGTGCGCTCGAAACCGCCGCGACTCTGCTGCAGGCGCCGCGGGAGGTGCTGCGCATCGAACAGGGCGTGGTGCGCCGGAGCGACCTGCCTGATGGTCCGACCCTGCCGATCGGCGAGGTTGCACGCGCGCTGGCGCCCGGCATGCCGCTCGCGCGCGGCCAGGCCACGCCCGGTCTCACCACCGAGAGCTGGTTCCACAGCGACCACATGGCCTATCCCTATGGCGTGCACCTCGCGCAGGTCGCGCTCGATCGTGGCACCGGGAAGGTGAGCGTGGAGCATTACCTCGTCGCCTATGATGTCGGACGCGCGGTGAACCCGATGATGGTGGAAGGCCAGATCGCCGGCGGCTTCGCGCAGGGCCTGGGCGGCGCGCTGTACGAGGAGTTCCGCTACGACGAGCGCGGCCAGCCGCTTTGCACCACGCTGGCCGACTACCTGATCCCGACCATCGCGGAGATGCCGCCGCTCGACATCCTGGTGACTGAGGACGCGCCGAGCCCGCTGAACCCGCTCGGCGTGAAGGGCGCCGGCGAGGGCGGGACGAATGCCGTGGGGGCGGCCATCGCCTCGGCGGTGGATGATGCGCTGGGCGGGCGGGGACTTGTCACGCGCCTGCCGATCACGCCGCGCGAAGTGCTGCGGATGCTGGGGGAAATCGAGGCATGAAACCGCCTCCCTTCGCCTATCACGACCCGAGGACGCTCGATGAGGCGATCGCGCTGCTGGCGGGGCTGCCGAACGCCCGGCCGCTGGCGGGCGGGCAGTCCATGATGCCGATGCTCAACATGCGTTTCGCGCAGCCCGATCACCTTGTGGACCTGAACAGGATCACCGGGCTCGAGACCGTGGAGGTGGAGCCCGACGGCACGCTGGCGATCGGCGCCATGGCCCGGCAGCGCGACCTGGAGCGCCATCCGGCTGTCGCGCGAAGCTGCCCGATGATGGTGGAGGCGCTGGGGCAGGTCGGCCATCGCCAGACCCGTAACCGCGGCACCATCGGCGGCTCGCTGTGCCACCTGGACCCGGCGGCCGAACTGCCGCTGGTGGCGGCCGCTTCCGATGCGGTGGTGGTCGCGGCCGGACCCAAGGGGCGGCGCGAGGCGACCTTCGCCGATTTCGCCCGGGGGTTCATGACGCCGGGCCTCGATCCCGACGAGGTGCTGGTCGCCGTGCGCCTGCCGGCACTGCCCGCCGGCGCCGGGTGCTGCTTCCTGGAGTTCGCGCGCCGGCACGGCGACTTCGCCATCGTCGCGGTCGCCGTCACGCTGGTGCCCGATGCCGCCGGCCGCATCGCACTGGCCCGCATCGCGCTCGGCGGCGTCGGCCCGGTGCCGCTGCGCCTGCCGGAGGCCGAGGCGGCGCTGCGCGGCGCGGCACCCGGTGCGGACGCCTTCGGCCAGGCCGCGGCAACGACACGGCACCTCGACCCGATGGAGGATGCGCTGGTGCCCGCCTGGTATCGTCGGCACCTGGCCGGCGTGCTGCTGGGCAGGGCTCTCGCCACCGCCGCCGGCCGGATGGGCCGCGCATGAGCGATGATCGCAGCCTGAGCCGCGAGGTCACCTGCACGGTCAACGGCGTGAAGCGCGCCGCC
>JBBSCP010000386.1:0-4302 GCA_038250135.1 Acetobacterales bacterium
CACCGAATTCACGCCGCGGCGCGCTGCCGCATGAGGAGCGACCGCCGATGACCACCCCAAGGGATAAGACCACCGCAGGGGATAAGACCACCCCAGGGGATAAGACCACCCCAGGGGATAAGACCACCCCAGGGGATAAGACCACCGCAGGGGATGCCTTCCGCGTCGGCGACCTCGACGCCGCGCTCACTGCCGCCACGGCCGCCGTGAAAGCCGCGCCGGCCGATGCCGATGCACGCTGGTTGCTCGCCGAACTCATGCTGTTTGCCGGCGAGGCCGAGCGCGCGGACCGCATGCTCGATGCCGCCGCACTGCGCGAGCCCTCGCCCGTCGTGCTGGAATTCCGCAAGCTGCTGCGCGCCGAGGTCCTGCGTGGCCAGGTGCTGGGCGAGGGCCGCGCGCCGAAGTACCAGGGCGATGATGCAACCCCCGCGCAACAGGCGGCGCTGCGCGCGCGCGTGCTCCTGCGCCTGGGCGAGGCGGAGGCCGCGCTCGCCACCGCCGCCGAGATCGAGGCGCTGCGCCCGCGCGCGCCGGGCCGTGCGGATGACACGCCCTTCGACGATTGTCGCGACATCGCTGATCTGTTCGCCGCCGAGGTCGAGTTGCTGACCACGGCGGGTGAGCACATGCTGGTACCCGTCGAGCGCATTCGCAGCCTGACCTTCGACCCGCCGCGCCGCCCGCGCGACCTGTGCTGGCGGCGCTGCACCATCGACCTGAAGGATGGTACGGAGGGTGTGGTCTTTATGCCCGCGCTCTACCCCGGCGCCGCGCAGGAATCCGACCGCGCGCTGCGCCTCGGCCGCGCCACCGAATGGACCGATCCCGAGGCCGGGCCGGTGCGCGGGCGCGGCCAGCGCATGCTGCTGCTGGGTGATGAGGCGGTGACACTCGCCTCTCTCACCACGCTGGTCTTCGATTGAGCATGAGCGAACGCTGGAGAGCGGGCCAATCTGGCGTGGCGCGCGCGCCCCAGCGCGCGAAGCTGCCGCTGCTCGACCGGTTGCTCAATGCCGATCCGGATGAGCCGGAAGGCCCACCGCCCTCGGCCGCGCTGGCGCTGGAGCGCCTGCGCGCGGCGGTGCGACGCGACCTGGAATCGCTGCTCAATGCGCGCCGCCGGCGCCAGCCTTTGCCGCCGGAGCTGACCGAATTGCTGACCTCGCCGGCGAATTACGGCATCCCCGATGCGAACTCCGGCGCCTATGCCGTGGCCGCGCGGCGCGAGGCGCTGGCGCGGGAGGTGGAGCTCACCATCCGCCGCTTCGAACCGCGCCTGATGGATATCCGCGTGACCCTTCTGAGCGGCGGCGATGACCTCGGCCGCGCGCTGCGCCTGAAGGTGGAGGCCGTGCTGCGCGCCGATCCGGTGCCGGAACCCGTCAGCTTCGAGACGCTGCTGGAACCTGTGACGCGCGACGTGACGGTGCGAGAACGGTAGGGTGCACCCCCAGCGCATCTGCGCGGCCGTCCGTCGCGTTCTGTGCGTCCTGGTGCCGTCAGCGCCTTGGCCCGATGAGCCACATCGGGCCGGCGCCGCTTCCTGGCCAGCCCGCACAGCCCGTCGGCGGCCAATCCGCGATCCGCATGGGGATTCACCCTGATGTCCGACGAATTGCTGCCATATTACAACCGTGAACTCGGCGCGCTCCGCAAGCTCGCCGGGGAATTCGCGGCGGCCAATCCGAAGGTCGCGGGGCGGCTGCGGCTCACGCCGGACACGGTCGATGATCCTCATGTGGAACGGCTTCTCGAAGGCGTCGCCTTCCTCGCCGCGCGCGTGCAGCACCGCCTCGACGACGAGTTGCCTGAGCTGACGGACGCGCTGCTGGAATTGCTCTGTCCGCATCTGCTCGCCCCCGTGCCCTCCATGGCCACGCTCCGCCTGCTGCCCAAGCCCGAGGCCACCGGCGCCTCGCGCGTGCCGCGCGGCACGACGATCGAGACCGAGCCGGTGCGCGGCGAGACGCTGAGCTATCGCACCTGCCATGAGGCCGTGCTCTGGCCGATCGCCATCGAGCAGGCGCGCCTCGCGGGCCTGCCGCTGCCCGCGCCGGCCAACCCGCTGGCGCCGGGGGCGGTCGCCGTGCTGCGCCTCACGCTGGCGACCACCCTGCCTGGCCTGAGCATCGCCGAGACCGGGCTCGACCGGCTGCGGCTGTATCTGCGCGGTGCCGGGCAATCCGCGACGCAATTGCTGGAGCTGCTGTGTACCGCGACGCTCGGCATCGCGCTGGCCGATGGGCCGGGTGATCCGCGCCCCACCTTCCTGCCGCGCGAATCGCTGCGCCATGTCGGCTTCGCGCCGGAGGAAGCGGCCCTGCCCTGGCCGCCACGCGCCTTCACGGGCCACCGCCTGCTGACCGAGTATTTCGCCTTCCCCGAGAAGTTCCTTTACCTGGAGCTCGACGGGCTGGAAGCGCGCAGCCTCGTGCAGCGCAGCGGCCGGATGGAGGTTTTCCTCTACCTATCCCGGGCGGTCGGCGAGTTGGAGCGCAGCGTGACGGCCGAGAGCTTCGCGCTCGGCTGCACCCCGGCGGTGAACCTGTTCCCGACGCCGTGCGAGCCCATTGCGCTGGATGGCACGCAATCCGACTGGCTCGTCGTACCCGATGCGCGCCGCCCCGCGGCCCTGGAAGTGTATGACATCCTCCGCGTACGGGAGAGCCGGCCGGAGGACCCGCACCCGCGCCGCATCCCCGCCTTCCATCGCCTGGCGGAGGAGGATGGCACGGAGAGCAGCGGCGGCGGCATGAGCTGGCTCGCGGCACGTCGCCCCGCGCCGGGCATCCTGGGCGGCAGCGAAACACGCCTGATGCTGCGCGATCCGCAATTCGATCCGGTGCGCCCGGCCGATGGCGTACTCGGCATCGATGCGCTGTGCTGCAACCGCGACCTGCCCTCCCTGCTGCCCTTCGGCGGCGGGCAGCCTCGGCTGCGCCTCGCCGATGCCAAGGCGCCGGCCAGCGCCGCGATTTGCCTCTCCCCACCCACGCCCACGCTGCGGCCGCAGTTGCGGGAGCGCAGTGGCTGGCGCCTGGTCTCGCACCTCGCGCTCAACCATCTGGGCGTCACGGGCGGGCCGCAGGCGGCGGCCAGCCTGCGCGAGATGATGCGCCTGCACGATCTGCGCGACACGCCAGAGACGCGCCTGGCGCTCGATGGGCTGATCGGCGTGACGGCGACGCAGGGCGTCGCCCGCCTGCCAGGCGCGCGGCCCGGCAGCCTGGCGCGGGGCATCGAGATCGGCCTGCAATTCGAACCCCAGGCCTGGACCGCCGGCGGGCTGTTCCTGCTGGCGGCGGTGCTGGAGCGGTTTCTTGCGTTGCAGGTCTCGATCAACGGCTTCGTGCGCACCTCCGCCAGCCTGCGTGGCCGCAGCGGCACGGTGGCCAACTGGCCGGCGCGCAGCGGAACAAGAGTGTTGCTGTGAGTGAAAAGCCTGCCCTTTCCGCCTTGGACCGCCTGCAGCGCGAGCCCGCGCGCTTCAGCCTCGACCGCGCGGCGGAGGTGCTCGCCCCCGGCCTGGACCCCGCCGAGATCCGCTACCGCACGCCGGCCCGGCTCGGCGCGCCGGGCGGCGAGGTGGCTGCGCCCAAGCCGGCCACGCCCAACGCCCCGCCCGAAATGGTCACGCCGACCTTCGGCCTGATCGGCCCGGGCGGCGTGCTGCCGCGGCACTATACCGCCCTCGTCGCCGCCGAGGCACGCCGGCGCTCCACCGCCCTGCACCAGTTCCTCGATCTGCTGGCGCGGCGCTTCACCGGCTTCTTCATCACTGCCGGCGCGAAATACCGCCCGACCCGCAACCCTGCCCCGGCCGAGCGCGTGCTGGCCGCCGCCGCCGGGCTCGGCACGCCCCACCTCGCACCGCGCCTCGCCACGCCGATGCAGGCGCTGCTGTTCCATGCCGGCACGCTGGCCGCGCGCAGCCGCAGCGCCGACCGGCTGCGCGGCATGCTCAGCGAGGAGACCGGCGGCCCGGTCGAGATCGTGGAGTTCACCGGCGGCTGGATTCGCCTGCCGCCCGGCGAGCAAACGCGCATCGGACTTGGCGGCCGCCACGCCGGGCTCGGCGTCGATGCCGCGCTGGGGGCCGAGGCCTGGGACCCGGCGGCGCGCTTCCTGATCCGCCTCGGCCCGCTCAGCCTGAAGCGATTCGAGGCGCTGCTGCCCGGCGCGGCGCTGCATGGGCGGCTGGTGGAACTCACGCGCCTGCATGTCGGGCTGGAGCAGGATTTCGCTTTCAACGCGGTTCTGGCCGCCGGCGAGGTGCCGGCCGCGCGGCTTGGCGCGGGC
>JBBSCP010000387.1:0-4288 GCA_038250135.1 Acetobacterales bacterium
CAGACGGCCAGTTTCAGCATGCGCCGCACCGGCCGGGCGCTGGCCGGCGCATCCCCCTGCGGCCGTAGCAGCTCCAGGGCCGTCCAGACAAGAGCCGCGAAAATCACCAGGGCGAGGCCCAGATGGATCACCAGCCGATAGGGCGCGACCGCCGTGCGGTCCGCCGCGAAACCCGAGGCCACCATGTACCAGCCGATGCCGCCCTGCAGCGCGCCCAGCGCGAGCAAGCCGAGCAGCCGAGGCTTGCTGCCCGCCGGGATGCGCCCGCGCAGCCAGAACCAGGCGAGCCCGCCGCCATAGGCCAGGCCGATCAGCCGGCCCCATTGGCGGTGGATCCATTCGAGCCAGAAGATTTCCTTGAATCCCTCGATCCCGAAGCCCTGGTTGACCAGCGCGTATTGCGGGATGCTGCGGTAAAGATCGTAGAGCCGCTGCCACTCGGCCTCGCTCAACGGCGGCAAGGCGCCCGAGAGCGGCGCCCATTCCATGATCGACAGGCCCGAGCCGGTAAGGCGCGTGGCGCCGCCGATCGCCACCATCGCCCAGACCAGGCCGGCGACGAAGAACAGCCAATAGGCGATCGCGCGTGTGCCCGGCAGCGCAGTCCGGGCCTCCGGCAGGGCGATAGTGCGAAAATCGAGCGGCATACTTGGCTATATAGCCCATGCGGCCGCGCTTCAAAGGACCCCATCGCCTTGCCGCTGCTGGCGCCCCCTGCTACCCCGCGGCGCGATGCATCCCACCATCCCGCCGGTCCTGCTGCCTGACGCGCCAATGGTTTCGCCAATGGTTTCGCCAATGGTTTCGCCAGTGGTCTCTGTGGTGATACCGATGCGCAATGAGGGCCCGAACGTACTGCCGCTGATCGAGGAGATCGCCGCGGCACTCGCCGGCCACGCCTACGAGATCATCTGTGTCGATGACGGCTCGGCCGACGATACCAGCGCACGCCTCGCCGAGGCCGCCGGCCGCTGGCCGGTGCTGGCGCTGCGCCATGCGCGCAGTTGCGGTCAATCGGCCGGCGTGGTCAGCGGTGTCCTGGCGGCGCGCGGCGCCTGGATCGCGACGCTGGACGGCGATGGCCAGAACGATCCGGCCGACATCCCCCGCCTGCTCGCCCGGGCGCAGGCCGAGCCGGCGGGCGGCGTGGCGCTGCTGGTCGCCGGGCATCGCGTGGCGCGCAAGGACAGCGGCGTGAAGCGCGTGACGAGCCGGCTCGCCAACGCCATCCGCGCCCGGCTGCTTGGCGATGCGACGCCCGATTCGGGCTGCGGGCTGAAGGTGTTTCCGCGCGCGCTGTTCCTCGACCTGCCGCGCTTCGACCACATGCACCGCTACCTGCCGGCGCTGGCGTTGCGCCAGGGTGCCAAGGTGGTGAGCGAGCCGGTCAACCACCGCCCGCGCACGCGCGGCGTCTCCAACTATGGCACGCTGGACCGGCTGGTGGTGAGCATCGCGGACATGCTGGGCGTGATTTGGCTGCAACGGCGCTGGAAGCGGCCTGTGGCAGAAATCATGGCCGGCGGGCCGCCAAGGTGAGCAGGCGCTCTCGCCTCAACCGCTCGCTGCTCAAGTTGCTGGCGATGGTGGCGGGGCTGCTGGCGGCAGGCGCGGCGCTGCGCGAATTGGGCGGCGTGCCTGGCACCGGCTGGGTCGATGCCTCGATCCGTGATGAGGGGTTGTGGGGCGAGTTGGTGTTCGTGCTGGTCGGTGCCGGGCTGACGGCGCTCGGCGTGCCGCGGCAGAGCGTGGCCTTCCTCGGCGGCTATGCCTTCGGCGTGGTGCTTGGCACGGCGCTCGCGCTGGCGGCGCAATTGCTGGGCTGCGCGGCGAGCTACGGCTTCGCCCGCGCGCTCGGCACCGAATGGGCGGCACGGCGCATGCAGGGCCGATTCGGGCCGAAGCTGCGGCCGCTGCGCGATGCGCTGGTGGCCACCCCCTTCAGCGCGACTCTCGCGCTGCGGCTGTTGCCGGTGGGCAACAACCTGGCACTGAATTCGCTGGCGGGCATGGCGGGGCTCGGCCTATTGCCATTCCTCGCGGGCTCGGCGCTTGGTTACCTGCCGCAGACGGTGGTCTTCGCCCTGCTCGGCAAGGGTATCCGGGTGGAAGGCGCCTGGCAGCTCGGCCTGGCGGGGGCGTTGCTGGCGGTGTCGGTCGGCATCGGGCTTTGGCTGCTCAAGCGCAACCGCGCCGCGCGGGCGTTGGATGGTTAGCAGGCGTAATGCTGCGCTGCGTCGCGGCTCGCCTTGACACCCTGCGCCTCGCAACGTACGAGCGGGCTGCCTTCCGGGCGGGGCTCGCGGGGGAGAGTAAAGGTGGCGGAACAGGACGGCTTCGCGGAACGTCTTCGACAGGCCCGGGCAAAGCGAGGGATGGATCCCACGCCGAGCAGTACCGGGTCGGGTCCGAAGAATGCATCCTACGGGGTCGGGTTTCGTGCCGGGGTCGAAATATTTTCGGCCCTGGTGGTGGGAGTTGGCCTGGGGTTCGTTCTGGACCGCTGGCTCGGCACCTGGCCTTGGCTCTTCCTGGTCTGTTTCGTGCTGGGCAGCGTTGCCGGGATCATGAACGTCTATCGCTTGTTCGACCCGAAGCGCCGTCCGCCGGTTTAGGTTGGGATCAAGGGCCCGCGAAGGCGGCGACCCGGGGAGCTTGAGAGTGGCCGCCGAAGGCAAGACGATCGACGCGCTCGGGCAGTTCGAGCTGGTGACGGTGTTCGGCCCCATTGGCGGGGCGGTGGGCTTCACGCAGTCGAACGCCCACATGCTGCTGGCCGTGGGCATCATCACCGCGATGGTGATGTTCGGCATGGCGAGCCGCGCGCTGATCCCGGGCCGGATGCAGTCGGCGGCCGAAGGCGCCTACGAATTCGTGGCCGACCTCGCCAAGGGGCAGATCGGCGAGCATGAAGGCAAGCGCTTCATTCCCTTCATCTTCTCGCTGTTCATGTTCGTGCTGATGGGCAACCTGCTGGGTCTGCTGCCCTATGCCTTCACCTTCACGAGCCACCTGGTGGTGACCTTTGGCCTCGCCATGATCGTGTTCGTGCTGATCACGGTGCTGGCCTTCGTGCTGCACGGCCGCAAGTTCTTCGGATATTTCTTCCCGGAGGGCGCGCCCTTGTGGCTGGCGCCGATCATCATCCCGGTCGAGATCATCTCCTACCTCTCCCGCCCCGTGTCGCTGGCCATCCGCCTGTTCGCCAACATGACGGCCGGACACGTGCTGCTGAAGGTTTTTGCGACCTTCGTGGTGTTGCTGGGTGGGCTTGGTACCGTCGGGCCGTTCATGGCCATCCTGCCGCTGGCCACCAACGTGGCGATCATCGGCTTCGAGATCCTGGTCGCGCTGCTGCAAGCCTATGTGTTTGCCATCCTGACCAGCATTTACCTGCACGACGCGGTGCACCTGCATTGATTGCGGTGCTGCGCGCCTCGGACAGAATTTTCATTCATCCACCATTACGATACAGACGGAAGGAATAGTCAGATGGAAGTGGCTGCCGCGAAGGCCCTGGGGGCCGGCATTGCCGTGATTGCGCTGTTTGGCGTGGGCCTCGGCATCGGCAACATCTTTTCCTCGCTGATCACCAGCGTGGCGCGCAACCCGGCAGCTCGGGACATTGTCTTCCCGATCGGCATTCTGGGCTTCGCGCTCACGGAAGCGGTCGCGCTGTTCGCCCTGCTGATCGCCTTCCTGATCCTGTTCCTCTGAAAAAAAGGCCGGCTGCCATGGCTGCGGGCTTCGCTCCGCGCCGTGGCAGGGCCTTTTGGGCATGAGGGTCATGGATTACCGGCCGAGGGATACGGAGAACCATGCCGCAGCTTGATTTCAGCAATCCGCTGATGATCTCCCAACTCGTCTGGCTGTTGATCATCTTCGGCCTGCTGTACTACGTCATGGCTGTCTACGCGTTGCCGCGCGTGGAAAGCGTTCTGGAAGATCGCCGCCGGCGCATCGAGGGCGATCTCGAAGCGGCGCAGGCGATGAAGAACGGCGCCGAGGCTGCCATGGCCGCGCACCACGCCGCCACGATGAAGGCCCGCGCCGAGGCGCAGGCTTCCATCGCCAGCGCCGTCGCCAGCGCCCAGGCCGATGCCCAGGCGCGCGCCGATGCGCTCGCCGCGAAGCTGGCGGAGCAGATCGCCGCGGCCGATGTTGGGATCGGGGCGTCGCGTGATGCCGCCATGGGCGCCCTGCGCCAGGTGGCGAGCGAGACGACGCAAGCCCTGTTGACGCGGCTGACCGGCACGTCCGACAGCGCCGCCATCGGCGGCGCCGTCGA
>JBBSCP010000388.1:0-4277 GCA_038250135.1 Acetobacterales bacterium
CCCGCCGCGATCAGCAGCAGCGTGGAGGCCACCGGCACCGCATAGGCCAGCGTCCCGAGCAGCCGCGGGTCGCCATGCTTCATGCCGACATCCCACAGGAAGAACGCTGCCCCCACCGGCCCGAGGCCGAGCAGCAGCACCGCCAGCGCCTGCCCGGCATCGGGCACCACCGTCGGCTCGAACAGCCCGTGCGCGAGGCCCGCCAGCGCCGCCGTCGCCACGCAGAAACCGGCCACCGCCTCGGTCGGCACGCCCCGCAAAGGCTTTGTGCCGGCCGTCACCGAATACACGGCCCAGACCACGGCGCAACCGAGGGCCGCGAGAAAGCCAAGGCTCGCCTCGGCCGGAAAGCTCGCCCCCGGTCCCACCAGCAGCGCACACCCGAAGAAACCCATCGCCACGCCCGCCAGCCGCGCCGGCCCCAGCCGCAGCCCGCGCAGCGGCGCCGAGAGCAGCACGATCAGCAGCGGCCACAGGTAGTTGATGAGGTTCGCCTCCACCGCCGGGGCCAAGGCGAGGGCCGCGAAATACAGCGCGTGATAGCCGAACAGCCCGCCCACCCCATGCGCCCAGGCCAGCGGCGATTGCCGGAGCCGGCCGAGCCGCCCCTGCGCCGCCACCACGACCAGCGCCACCGCGCCCCCTACGGCAAAGCCCATCGCGGTCAGTTGCAAGGGCGGAATTCCCGCCGCGAGTCGCGACAGCACGGCAAGGAACGCCCAGAGCGCGAGCGCCCCACAGCCGGCAAGCGTGGCGGATGACATCGGCGCGCTATAGTCGAGAAGAAGCCCGCCGCCCATCCGCCTGAAGGAGCCCGCATGCAGCACCGAATCGAAGCCCGTTTCCGCGCCTATGACGGGCTCGGCCTGCTGCGCGCCGCGACGCCGGACGACCTGCCCGCCGCGCGCTGGCTCGCCGCCGAGGCCCGCGAGGCGCGGCTGATGCCGGTGGCGATCGAGCGGCTGGCGGTGACGCGCGCCGACCTCACATGGGCGGGGGGGCGGATCGAGGGATTGCCGCTGTTCGATGGCGGTCTCACCGGACCTGACGGCGTGGCGGGCCGAATCGGCGACGAGATCGCCTTCACCGAAATGCACCCCGGCGGCGCCGCCCTCAAGCAGATGCCTTTCGAGCAACAGCGGCGCGAGAGCCCGGTGCGCGCGCTGATCGTGGCGTTGCGCACCGAGCCCGATGGCCTCGCGCCGCTCAACGCGCCGAATTTCCGCGCGCCCTTCGGCCCGCCCGTGTTGCAGGTGGCGGGGCGGGAGGCCGCGCGAATCGCCACCCTTTCGGGTGAGCCAGTTCGCGTCACGCTCGACGCCACGCGCCAGCCCGGTGAGAGCGCCAATGTCCTGGCCGAGGTCGCAGGCGGCGCGGCCCCGCCGCTCGTGGTGATGACGCCGCGCACCTCCTGGTGGACGAGTCTTGGCGAGCGCGCCGGCGGCGTGCTGGCCTGGATCGAGGCGCTGCACGCGCTCCGCGCGGCCGGTCCGCTGGCGCGCCCCGTCCATTTCGCCGCGACCTGTGGGCATGAACTCGGCCATCTCGGGCTGAACGCCTGGCTCGATTCGATGCCAGGCCTGGTGCGGAACGCATCGCTGTTCGTGCATCTCGGCGCCAATCTCGGCGCGGCGGGCGGTGGTGCGCTGACGCTGCGCAGCAGTCTTCCGGAGTTCGCCGAACGCATGCGCACGTTGCTGCTGGAATGCGGCTACCCGCCCGGCGAAATCGCCCTCGCGCCCGGCGACACCGCGAATGGCGAGGCGCATGACATCCTGGAGCGCGGTGGGCGCTTCCTGTCGCTGATCGGCGGTAACCCGCGCTTCCACGACCCCGATGATCGCTGGCCGCAGGGCGTGGACGTGCCGCGCGCCACGGCGCTGTGTCGCGCCGTCGCGCGCCTCGCCGTGGAGCTCGCGCGCTGATGGCCTCGCTGCTGCTGCGGAATGCCGAGATCGTCGTCACCATGGATGCGCAGCGGCGTGAGATTGCGCGCGGCTGGGTGCTGGTCGAGGGCGGCGCGATCGCGGCGCTCGGCGAAGGCCCGCCGCCAACTGCCGAGCAGGCCATCGACCTCACCGGCCAAGTGCTGCTGCCCGGGCTGATCAACACGCATCACCACATGTACCAGACACTCACCCGCGCCTTGCCCGCCGCCCAGGATGCGGAGCTGTTCGACTGGCTCGGCGCGCTCTACCCGGTCTGGGCGCGGATGACGCCCGAGGATCTGCGCACGGCAACACTCAGCGCGATGGCGGAACTGATGCTGTCGGGCTGCACCACGGCGGCGGATCACCTCTATATCTTTCCCAATGGCTGCACGCTCGATGACACCATCGCGGCGGCGCGCGAGATCGGCATCCGCTTCCACCCGACGCGCGGCGCGATGAGCCTCGGCCAGTCCAAGGGCGGGTTGCCGCCGGATTCGGTCGTTGAAGATGAAAGCGCGATCCTTGCCGACATGGAGCGCGTGGTTGCCCAGTTTCACGACCCTTCGCCGCACGCGATGCTGCGCCTCGGCATCGCGCCCTGCTCGCCCTTCTCCGTCACGCGCGAATTGATGCGCGATGCGGCCATCTTCGCGCGTGGGCGTGGGCTGCGGCTGCACACGCATCTCGCCGAGAACCAGAAGGACATCGCCTTCACGCGCGAGCGCTTCCGCTGCACGCCGGCCGAATACGCGGAAGAACTCGGCTGGCTCGGCGAGGATGTGTGGCACGCGCATTGCGTCCATCTCGATACCGCCGGCATCGCGGCCTTTGCGCGCAGCGGCACCGGCGTGGCGCATTGCCCCTGCTCCAACATGCGGCTCGCCTCCGGCATCGCGCCGATTCCCGCGTTGCGTGCCGCGGGGGTGCCGGTGGGCCTCGGTGTCGATGGTTCGGCGAGCAACGATGGCGGCCACATGCTCGGCGAAGCGCGGCAGGCGATGCTGCTGGCGCGCGTGGGCCATGGCCCCGCCGCGATGACGGCGCGCCAGGCGCTGGAACTCGCCACGCTCGGCGGGGCGCGCGTGCTCGGCCGGCAGGGCGAAATCGGCGCGCTGGTGCCGGGCATGGCGGCGGATCTCGTGGCCTTCGACGTGCATGGGCTGGACCAGGCGGGGGCTGCGGACCTCGTCGCCGCGCTGGTTTTCTGCACGCCGCCGCGCGCCGCACTTTCCGTCATCAACGGGCGCGTTGTCGTGCGCGACGGCCGGTTGCTCACCCTCGATGAACGCGCCCAGGCGGCGCGCCATCGGGCGGCGAGCGCGCGCCTGCTCACGTAGCGGATGCGGCCGGCCGGCGTCCGAGGGCTAAATCAAAGGCCTTCGCCCGGCCCAGTTCGTTGCGCGTTCGAAGGCATGCGCCGCCCGCAGCGCCAGCGCATCCTCGAAGGGTCGGCCGATGATCTGCGCGCCGACCGGCAGGCCGCCCTCGCCGAAGCCCGTGCAGAAGGAGACGGTGGGCTGGCCGGTGAGGTTGAAGGGAATGGTGATCCCCGGCGTGGCGATGGAGGTGAACTTGCCAACCTCCTCGATCGGCGGTGCCTCGCGCGGCGCGCCGGCGCAGATCAGCAGATCGACATCCTGCATCACGCGCGCCACGGCGACGCAAAGCTCGCGCCGCCGACGCTGCGCCTGCACATAGTCGCTGCCGGAGACGAGGCGCGCCATCGCCAGGCGCTCGCGCAGGATTTCGCCGTACTCGCGAAAGCGTGGGACGAGCCAGGGCTCGTGCACCGAACTCGCCTCGGTCATCAGGATGATCCAGCCGACGTCATGGAAGTCGAGAACCGGCGGCAGCGTGACGTCGCGGATCGTCGCACCCTCGGCGCGCAGCACGTCGCAAAGATGGTCGATGCCGGCGCGCACGGCGGGGGTGGATGGCACTTCGTCCTCGAAAAAATGTCGCACCACGCCGATGCGAACTCCCTTGACCCCATCGCCAAGCGTGCGGAGGAGGTCGGGCGCCGGGCGCTGGCTGTGCGAGGGGTCCTCGGCATCCGGCCCCAGGATCGCCTGGAGCAGCAGCGCGCAATCCTCCACCGTCGGCGCCAGCGGCCCCACCGTATCGAGGCTATAGGCCAGCGGCAGCACGCCGCGCCGAGAGACGAGCCCGAAACTCGGCTTCACGCCGGCGATGCCGCAAAAGGCGGCCGGCGCGCGGATCGACCCACCCGTATCGCTGCCAGTGCCACCGAGGATCAGCCCCGCCGCCACCGCCGCCCCCGTGCCGGAGGAACTGCCGCCGGTGAAACGCGACACATCCCAGGGGTTGCGCGCCGGCGGCCAGGGC
>JBBSCP010000389.1:0-4274 GCA_038250135.1 Acetobacterales bacterium
AACGCGAAGTCGAGCGCGATGGTGGCATCCGGGCCGATCACCCGCTCGACGGAGGAATGGCTGATGTCGCGTTCATGCCACAGCGCCACGTTCTCCAACGCCGGCGTGACATAGCCGCGCACGAGCCGCGCGAGGCCGGTGAGGTTCTCGCTCAGCACCGGGTTGCGCTTGTGCGGCATGGCGGAGCTGCCCTTCTGGCCGACGTGGAAGAACTCCTCCGCCTCACGCACCTCGCTTCGCTGGAGGTGGCGCACTTCCGTGGCCAGGCGCTCGATCCCCGCCGCCACCACGCCGAGCGCGGCGAAGTAGGCCGCGTGGCGATCGCGCGGGATGACCTGGGTGGAAACGGGCTCAACCGCCAGGCCGAGCTGCGCCGCGACATGCGCCTCCACGCGCGGATCGACACTGGCAAAGGTGCCGACCGGGCCGCTGATGGCGCAGGTCGCGATCTCCGCCCGCGCCGCGACCAGCCGCGCACGGTTGCGCGCGAACTCCACGTAGTGGCCGAGCAGCTTCAGGCCGAAGGTGGTCGGCTCGGCATGGATGCCGTGGCTGCGGCCGATGGTGGGCGTATGGCGATGCTCCTCCGCCCGGCGCCGCAGTGCCGCGAGCAGCGCATCGACATCGGCGATCAACAGATCCGCCGCGCGCACCATCTGCACGGCGAGGCAGGTGTCGAGCACGTCCGAGCTCGTCATGCCCTGATGCAGGAAGCGCGCCTCCGGCCCGATGCCCTCGCCGAGCCAGGTGAGGAAGGCGATGACATCGTGCCGCGTCTCGCGCTCGATCGCGTCGATCCGGTCGAGGTCGGCCTGGCTGATGTTCGCCACCCGCGCCGTGCCGCGCGCGCGGATCGCCGTGGCGGCCTCGGCGGGAATGGTGCCGAGTTCGGCCATGGCGTCGGCGGCGTGGGATTCGATCTCGAACCAGATGCGCAGCCGCGTTTCTGGCGACCAGATCGCCGCCATCTCGGGCCGGCTGTAGCGGGGAATCATCGATTACATTCCGTCTGGGGTTGCGGGCGCGGGACCCTGTTTCCGAGTCATGAGAGCGGTTGACAAGTAAGCCCCTCCACTGGCCATTAGTGGCGCCGCGTCTGGGAGGTGGACCCGTCTAATCATGGAATTTCTGTCATCTTTTGGACCGGAACTTACTGCGCTCGGCACGGTTCTGTTCATCGACATTGTTCTGGCCGGTGACAACGCCATCGTCGTCGGCATGGCCGCCGCAGGCCTGCCAGCGGACCAGCGCAAGAAGGCGATCTTCTGGGGCATCATCGCGGCGACGGTGATGCGCATCGGCTTCGCCAGCATCACCGTGCAGCTGCTGTCCATCGTCGGCATCGTCCTGGCCGGTGGTCTGCTGCTGCTGTGGGTCTGCTGGAAGATGTATCGCGAGCTGCGCGACGGCGGCAGCCACGATGCCCAGCATGAGGGCGAGGCCGCGCTGGAGGGCACCTTGCCGGGCGGCGCGCCACGCAAGACGCTGCGCCAGGCGATCACGCAGATCCTGATCGCCGACGTCTCGATGAGCCTCGACAACGTCCTCGCCGTGGCCGGCGCGGCGAAGGACCATCCCTACATCATGATCATCGGCCTGGCCTTCTCGGTCGTGCTGATGGGCGTGGCCGCGACGCTGATCGCCAAGCTGCTCGACAAGCATCGCTGGATCGCCTGGATCGGCCTGCTGGTCATTCTCTACGTCGCCGGCAACATGATTTGGGAAGGCACGAGTGAGGTCGCGACAGCGGTGCCGCAGGCCTATGGCTATCTGCTGCTGCCCTTGGGTTGGATGGCGGTGCCGGGCGGTGCTGCGATCTTCCCGATCGCGCTGTGGGCGCTGGCCACGGTGTTCCAGGTCATCATCCTGGCCTTCATCATCACCGCCGTGGTCGAGTTGACACGCTCGCTGGTTCGGCGCGAAGGATGAACCATGCGCGCACCGCTGCTGTTCCTCGCCCTCCTTGCCGTCGCCTGTACCGAGCAGGAAGGGCCGGTCACGAGCGCTGCCGTGCCGAGCCTCGAGATTGCCGCGGCGCGCCTGCCGGAGCGGGTTGAAGGCTTCGCCCGCGGCGACACCACCTGGCATGAGCGCACCCATCCGGGCCTTGGCGTCGCAGTAGACTATGCCGGGCCGGCGCGCGCGGCGGTGGCGACGGTCAGCCTGTACGACCGCGGCCGCCCCGTCGATCCGGCCTCGCTCGAGGCCGAGTTCAACCAGGCGCTGGGCGAGGTGATGGCCGCCGCCGGCGCCCGGACCCGGCAGGTGATGACCGAGCGTGAGCGGCGCGACGTGGCGATGCCCTCGGGCGAGCCAATGCAATGCGCGCGCCTCGCTGGCACCTATGGACGGCAGGAGATGACCACGCTGGTCTGCATCGGCCCGGCGGCGGGTCGGTTCGTCAAGGTGCAGGTCACCTCGCCCACGCGGCAGGTCCGCCCGGTGGACCCGATGCCCTTCGTGATCGGCGTCGCCCAGGCCGCCCGCGAAGGGTAGAGTTCTTTTCGTGTCCTCAGGCGCCGGGCGCGGCCCTTCGGCCGCTTGGCTCGTCGTGCCGAAGGCACGCCTGCAACGTGACGGACTTCCGGCGGGCGCCGTTTGGCGTCTCAGCCCGGCATGCGGGCTGCCAGTGGCGGTAACGCTCACGCATCCAGCTCCTCGACATCGAGCTTCGCCGCATTCTCCTGGATGAAGCGGAAGCGCAGCTCCGGGCGGCGGCCCATCAGCGCCTCGATCAGATCCGAGGTACGCGCGCGATCCTCCGCCGGCAGCACCACGCGCAGCAGGGTGCGGCGCTTGGGGTCCATCGTCGTCTCCTTCAACGCAGCCGGCGGCATTTCGCCCAACCCCTTGAAGCGACTGACATCGACCTTCTGGTTCGCCTTGAACTCGCGCTTCATCAGGCGCTCGCGGTCCGCGTCGTCCTTGGCATAGATCGTCTTGCCCGGCGCCTGCAGGCGATACAGCGGCGGCTGGGCGAGAAACACCCTTCCCTGGCGCACCAGCTCGGGCAATTCCCGGTAGAAGAACGTCATCAGCAACGCCGCGATATGCGCGCCATCGACATCGGCATCGGTCATGATGACGATGCGGCCGTAGCGCAGCCGGGCGAAGTCGAACTTCTCGCCGGCGCCGCAGCCCAGCGCCTCGATCAAATCCTTCAGCTCCTGATTGCCGCGCAGCTTGTCGGCGCTGGCCGAGGCGACGTTGAGAATCTTGCCGCGCAAGGGCAGCACCGCCTGCGTCTCCCGGTCCCGCGCCTGCTTGGCGCTGCCGCCGGCGCTGTCGCCCTCCACCAGGAACAGCTCGGTCCCGTCCACGCCCTCGCGCGCGCAGTCGGCGAGCTTGCCGGGCAGGCGCAGTTTGCGTGTGGCGGATTTGCGCGGCGTTTCCTTCTGCTCACGGCGCCTGATCCGGTCCTCCGCGCGCTCGATGCACCACGCCAGAAGGTTATCGGCGCGCGCCGGGTCGCCGGTCAGCCAATGGTCGAAATGGTCGCGCAGCCCCTGCTCGACCAGCCGCGCGGCTTCGGGCGAGGTCAGCCGGTCCTTGGTCTGTCCCTGGAATTGCGGCTCCCGCACGAACACCGACAGCATGCCGGCGAGCCCGCCCAGCACATCCTCGGCCGTGACCTGCGCGGCGCGCTTGTCCTTCTTGAGCTCGCCATAGGCGCGCAGCCCCTTGACCAGCGCGGCGCGCAGCCCGGCCTCATGAGTGCCGCCCTGCGGCGTGGGGATGGTGTTGGCGTAGGTTGAGAGGAAGCCGTCGCCGTATTCCAGCCAGGTCAGCGCCCATTCGCAGCGCCCCGCGCCGTCCGGAAACGTCGCCTCGCCGGCCCAGGGCGCGGGCACGACCACCGCCTTGCCCTCGATCGAGGCGGCGAGGAAATCCAGCAGCCCGCCAGGGAAGTGCAGCACCGCCTGGGTGGGCGTGTCGCTGCCCGCGACCAGCGACGCGTCGCAGGACCAGCGGATTTCCACGCCGCGGAACAGATAGGCCTTGGAGCGGCAGAAGCGGTGCAGCCGGGCCGGGTTGAAGTCGAGCTTGCCGAAGATTTCCGGGTCCGGCTTGAAGCGAAGCTGCGTGCCGCGGCGGTTCTGCACCGCGCCGAGGTTCTTCAGCTTCTGCATCGGCTTGCCGCGTTCGAAGGCGTGGCCCCACAACACGCGGTCCCGCGCCACCTCCACCTCCAGCCGCTCGGCCAGCGCGTTCACCACGGAGGAGCCCACGCCATGCAGCCCGCCCGAGGTTTCATAGACCTTGCCGGAGAACTT
>JBBSCP010000390.1:0-4263 GCA_038250135.1 Acetobacterales bacterium
CGAATAGGCGATCACCACATCCATCGTCGCATCGGCGTAGGGCAGGCGGCCGTTCTGATACAGGCGGTCCACGGTGCCCGGCGCGCCGAGCTCCCGGCACAGCGCCACCGCCTCCTCGCCAACGTCGCAGCCATAGAGGCCCCGCGTGCCGACATCGCGCCAGAAATAGCGCATGAAGCGGCCCCAGCCGCAGCCGAAATCCAGCAGCTTGTGCCCACGCGTCAGCGCGATGCCGAGCGCATGTGCCCGCGCCTTCACCAGCGCGTGAAAGCGCGACGCTTCCTGCAAGGTATCGGCGTAGTCGGTGCCGACATAGCGCCGCTGCACCTCGCCCCGAGGAAAGGCGGGGAAGGTCACGCCATCGATCTCGCGTGTCTCGATGCTGCGGAGCAACAGCTGCAACCACGCCGAATCGTCGAGTGCGATCATCTCCGGTGTCAAATCGTTCATGCCCATGCGCTCAACCCCGCTGTCAGCCTCCGATGTGCCACGGTGCACTGGCTTGTCGCCACCCCCACGGGGCGCCATGCTCCCCCGGTCAAGCGAGGACGCGGATGACTATCGAAGTCTGGACCTGGCCGACGCCGAATGGCCACAAGGTGCATATTGCGCTCGAGGAGCTCGGCCTGCCCTACCGCGTTGTGCCGGTGAACATCGGTGCGGGCGAGCAGTTCACGCCGGACTTCCTCGAGATCACCCCGAACCATCGCATCCCGGCCCTCGTCGATCCGCAAGGCCCTGGTGGCAAGCGCCTCGCGCTGTTCGAATCCGGTGCCATCCTGATCTACCTGGCGGAAAAGGTGGGAAAGCTGATCCCCACCGATCCGGCCGAGCGTTATAACTGCCTGCAATGGCTGATGTTCCAGATGGGCGGGGTCGGGCCGATGTTCGGCCAGTACGGCCATTTTCATACCTACGCGCCAGAGAAACTTCCCTACGCGATGGCGCGTTACGCCAAGGAAGTGGTGCGCCTGCACCGCGTGCTGGAAAAGCGCCTTTCGCGATCGGAATTCCTGGCCGGGGAGAAATATTCGATCGCGGATATCGCCACCTTCCCCTGGATCCGCCTGCCCGAACGGCGTGCCATCCAGCTCGCGGACTTCCCGGCGGTCCTGCGCTGGCACGACGCCATCGCCGCGCGCCCCGCGGTGCGGCGGGGTGTGGAGGTGTTGGTCGACCATCAACGACGCGGCGCCATGACCGATAAGGAGCGCGAAATGCTATTCGGCAACACCCAGTTCCAGGCCCGCTGACATGGCCGAGATCGATCACATCGTCATCGGCGCCCGCACCCTCGCGGAAGGCGCGGCCTTCGTCGAGGCGCATCTTGGCGCGCCACCCCTTCCTGGCGGCCAGCATGCGGGCATCGGCACGCACAACATGTTGCTCGGCCTCGGCTCCGATTGCTATCTGGAGGTCATCGCCGTCGACCCTGGCCAGCCGACGCCCGCGCATCCGCGCCCCTTCGACCTCGATGACCCCGGCCTCGCCATGATGCTGGAGGCCGGGCCCCGGCTTCTCGCCTGGGTCGCCCGCACCACGGCGCTGGAGGCGGTGGTGACGCGGCTCGGCACAAGCCACGCCGGGGAGATCAAGCCGTGGTCGCGTGGCACGCTGTCCTGGCGCATGGCGATGCCGCCGCAGCGGCAGGACATGCATAACATGATCCCCTCCCTCATCCAGTGGGATGACGGCAAGGGCGCCGCCCCGCACCTGCCCGATTCCGGCTGCCGCCTGCTGGCGCTGGAGGCGGAGTACCCCGAGCCCGCCACGCTCCTCGCCAGCCTCGCGCTGCGTGGGCTGGAGGAAGCCGTGCGGATCAAAGCCAGCCCACACGCACGCCTCATTGCACGTATTCGCCTCGCCGATGGGCGCGAGACGGTGCTGGCGAGCGCGTGAGTGGAACGTTGTTCTCTGGGATCAGCATTACGCCGAAAGCCATATTCCGCGCATCCCCATCCCGCTGCGGTTGTGCTACCACCATCTCTTCGTCAGCCGGAGCGGGTCCGGCTGTCTCGCCAGGGATAGTTACGGCGTTGCACGCCAGGACAGGTTCAACGGGCGGGCGTGTAGCGCCACACGCTGGCAGGCGGAAAGTTGCGCGGCGTCCAGGCCTCGCGTTTCGCCGTGAGGCCAAGCGCGCCATAGGGCAGGGGCGAGGTGATGCAATAGGTATACAGCAGGAAGCCGCGCCCGGGGGCGACCGACTCCACCGCGTCCACGAATCGGCGCTGCTGCTCGGTCGGCAGCATGACCAACGGAATGCCGCAGATTGCCGTGCCGACCTTGCCGTGAAGCCGCTCCGGCAGCGCGCGGGCGAGGTCGAAGGCATCGCCCTGGATCACGTTGACGCCGGGCAGCACCTGGCGCAGGTGCTCGGCCATATCGCGCACGATTTCCACCACCACGAGCTTTTCTGGCGGCACGCCGGCCGCGAGCAGGGCCTTGGAGATCACGCCGGTCCCGGCGCCGAGTTCAACGACAACTTCATCCTCCTTGCGCCGCACGTGGGCCGCGATGCGGCGGCACAGGCTGGGGGAGGAGGGGATGATGGAGCCCATCTGCAGCGGGTTGGCGAGCCAGCGGCGAAAGAAAAGGCTGGCATTGGCGATCTGTCTCTGCGTGCCTTGTGCACCCGCCGTCAAATCAGACATAGTTTGCTCCTTGACAATTTGATGACAGTGTGGATGTCACCTTCGAGGCGTGTTCTAGCCGATTTGTCGCGAAATCGCCAAATGTCGGCCCGGATATCGCCGAGCGCCGCCGGCGTGTCCACTGGCGCGGGAGGTGCAGCATGACCGCACGTGTCCTGGTGGTGGACGACATCTCGGCCAACCTCCGCCTGCTCGAAGCCAAACTGCTGCACGAATATTACGAGGTGTCGCTGGCCGCCTCCGGTCCCGAGGCGCTGGCCACGGTGAGCCGCTGGATGCCGGACGTCGTTCTGCTCGACGTCATGATGCCTGGCATGGATGGCTACGAGGTCTGCCGCCGACTGAAGGCGCAACCCATCACCGCGCATATCCCGGTGGTGATGATCACCGCGCTGACCGACGCGGCCGAGCGGGTGCGCGGCCTGGAAGCAGGCGCGGACGATTTCCTCTCAAAGCCGGTCGATGACGCCACGTTGTTTGCCCGGCTGCGTGCCCTGCTGCGCATGAAACAGGTGCTGGACGCCTGGCGGCTTCGCGCCGAGACGGCGCGCGACCTGGGCTTCGAGCCGCCGCCCAGCCCCTCGCCCAGCGTTGCCGGCGCACGCGCGCTGGTGATCAACGAGAATGCCTCGGAAGCGACCGAGCTTGCCGCCGTATTGGCCGTGGATGGCATCGACGTTTCGCTATCGGACAGTTCCGCTGATGCCTGGGACCTGCTGGCCGATGGCGCCTTTGATGTCGTGCTGCTGAGCCTCTCGCTCGATGGTGGGGATGCGCTGCGCCTCGCCTCGCGGCTGCGCGCGCAATCGTTGACGCGCGACGTTCCGGTGCTTCTGGTGGCCGATACCGGCCAGAAGGGCCTGGTGCTGCGCGGCTTCGACCTCGGCGCCAATGACCATGTGCTACGCCCGGTTGATCCGAACGAACTGCGCGCGCGCGTGCGCAACCAGATCCGCCGCAAGCGCTATCAGGAACGGTTGCGCGCCGATCTCGACCGTTCGCTCGAAATGGCGGTGACGGACCCGCTGACCGGGCTGCGCAACCGCCGCTACACCAAGCGCCATCTGGAAGGCGTGTTGCGCAATTCGGGGGCGGCGGTGCTGCTGCTCGACGTCGATCGCTTCAAGACGGTGAACGACACGCACGGCCACGCCGCCGGCGATGTGGTGCTGCGCGAGGTGGCCGAGCGCGTGCGCGGGCATCTGCGCGCCGCCGATGTGGTGGCACGCTATGGCGGCGAGGAATTCCTGGTGGTGATGACCGCTGCCAGCACCGAGGACGGGATGCTGGTGGCCGAGCGGCTACGCATCGCCATCGCCTCGGAAGGCATCAAGGTCGAGGGCAAGGAGTTGCACATTACCGTCAGCGTCGGCGTTGCCGCCGGCGGGGTGGGTGCGCAGAGCGATGATGTCGTGGCGGCGGCCGACATCGCGCTCTACCGCGCCAAGAACCAGGGGCGCAACCGCGTGGAGGCCGCTCGGCGCGAGGATTGGGCACCAAATGCCGAGCGCGGCAAGCCCGACAAGCCGCGTCCCTATCGGGATTGATACCAATGGTCGCTCTTAGCGACTCGTTGAGATTATCTTTTGCATTCAGGCGGCGGGCGCGC
>JBBSCP010000391.1:0-4254 GCA_038250135.1 Acetobacterales bacterium
AAGGCGCGCGACCGGCGCGAGGATGCCGCGTAATCAATCCGTTAGGCCGGCGTGACACCGCCGCAGACGGCGGCTGAATGACTGCGCGGCGACCAGCGCGACGGCGGACTCCGCCGCCGCCGGGTGGCCCGGTGCCAGCAGGGCGGTTTCGGTCACCAGGCGCGCCGGCGCATCGGCCGCCAGTGCCTTGGCCGCGCGCATGCCAAGCAGGCTGGCCGCGGTGGCAACCTCCAGGGGTGGGGGTCCGGAGAGTGCAGATCATGCTCACTGCGCGTCGTTGTCTGGGACGAAGGTCGAGGCTTCGTTGACGGCGCGCCGCCCCTCGCCAGTCCCGCCTGGCTTCGCTAAACGTGACGCCATCGGGCAAAGACCCGCAGGAGAGGTCGTTCATGATCAAGCGCCGCACGCTCGCCGGGCTGCTGCCTGCCGGGCTCGCCAGCTTCGCCCTGCCCGGCAACGCCTTTGCGCAGGCCGATTACCCGAACCGGCCGATCCGCATCATCGTGGGCTTCGCCGCCGGTGGTGGCACGGACCTCACCACCCGGACCATGCAGCCCAAGTTGCAACAGCTGCTCGGCCAGGCGATCGTGGTGGACAACCGCCCCGGTGCAGGCGGCAACCTCGCCACCGAAATCACCGTGCGCGCCGCGCCCGATGGCTACACGCTGCTGATGGGTACCATCGCCGCACTCGCCATCAACCCGACGATCTACACCAATCTGGGCTTCAACCCGCAAGCCGACCTGACGCCGATCAGCCTCTCGGCGCAGATCCTGAACGTGCTGGTGGTGCCGGCGGATCGCCCCTGGCGGACCACGGCGGAGCTGATCGCCGGCGCCAAGGCGCGCCCCGACACCATCACCTATGGCAGTTCCGGCGTGGGCGGCGCGGGCCATCTTTCGGGCGCGCTGCTCGACCAGATGGCGGGCATCACCACGGTGCACGTGCCCTATCGCGGCGGCGGGCCCCTGCTGTCGGACCTGGTGGGCGGCAAGGTGGACTACGCCTTCGCCACCGCCGTCACCGTGGTGCCGCACATCGAATCCGGCCGGCTGCGGGCGCTGGCCGTGCCGGGGCTCGCGCGCTCCGCCCTGCTGCCCGCCGTTCCGACGGTGGCCGAAACGTTGCCGGGCTATGAGGTCGGCAATTGGTACGCGCTGCTTGGCCCGAAGGGCCTGCCGGAGCCGATCGTCGCGCGCCTGAACGCGGCGATGCGCGGCGTGCTGTCGGACCCCGAGGTGCTGTCCCACATGGCGCGCCATGGGGTGGAGCCGCTGCCCTCCTCGCCCGACGAACTCGCCCGTTTCATCCGCGACGAGACGGCGAAATGGGCGCCGATCGTGCGGCGCTCCGGCGCCAGCGCGAACTGAAGGATACGGTATTTGGATCTCGGCTTCCGCGGCAAGACCGCGCTGGTTCTCGGCGGCTCCTCCGGCATCGGCATGGCCAGTGCGGAAATTCTGTTGCGCGAGGGGGCGAGCGTCACCATCGCCAGCCGCGGCGGGCCCAAGCTCGACGCCGCAGTCAAGACGCTATGGGAGGCCACGGGCACCGCGCCGCAGCATGTCGCCTGCGATGCCACCAATCCCGCGCAGGTCACAGCCCTGTTCGCGCGTTATGAGGGGCTGCCGCTGCACGCGCTGGTCAGTGCCTTCGGTGGCAGTTTCCGCAGCGATTTCGCCGGGCTGACCGACCTGCAATGGCTGGCGAATTACGAGCTCAACCTGCTCGGCACGGTGCGGGTGGTCCGCGCCGCATTGCCGGCCCTGAAGCGCGCGGCGGCGTTGCATGCGGGGGCATCGGGCGGCGGCGCCCGGGTGGTGCTGCTGGCCGCGGCCTCGGCGCGGCAGCCGACGGAGCACCAGGCGGTCTCCAACGTGCACAAGGCCGGGCTGCTGGCACTGACCAAGACGCTGGCGAATGAGTTCGCGGCCGAGGGGGTCGCGGTGAATTGCGTCTGCCCGGGCCGCGCCTTCACCCCACTCTGGCAGGCGCGCGCGAAGCAGATGGCCGCGGTGGAGGGCATCACCGAACAGGCGGTGGTGGACCACGTGGCGAAGGACATCCCGCTGCGCCGCTTCGGCACGGCCGAGGAGAATGCGCGCGTCGTCGCCTTCCTGGCGAGCGAGGCGGCGAGCTACGTCACCGGCCAATCCGTGCTGGTCGATGGCGGGCTGACGCGGGGGGTGTGACCCCCCGCCCCACCGTCAGGCGATGATCCGTCAGGCGATCAGCGCGATATCGCTCGCCGTGACCACGGGACGCGCGGCGAATTGCATCATCGCCTGGGCTGCCACGCCGCCACCGCCATCCGCATCCCACCACAGCCGGCCGGTGTCGGTCTCGTAGATGAATTGCTGCGTGCCGGCGGCCGAACCGGCCAGCCCCGTGGTGTTCGAGGCGAAATTCGCCCCCGCGAGCGCGCCGAGCGCCAGCCCGCCGAAGCCGGCCGAGGTGAATTGCAGCCGATCGACATTGTGCTCGAAGCCGATCACCACATCGCCCTGACCCTCGGCGACGCTGGCCCAGCGGAAGAAATCGGCGATTCCGGCAAAGCCGCTCGACCGGTCCGCACCGGTGCCGCCGATCAGCGTATCCCCGCCGCCGCCGGCCGAAAGAGCGTCATTGCCCGCGCCGCCGACCAGCAGGTCGGCACCCGCCTGGCCGTTGAGCACGTCATTGCCGTCGCCACCTTGCAGTGTGTCGGCACCGCCCGCGCCGTTCAGCGTGTCGTTGCCGCCAAGGCCGGCGAACAGGTTGGCGCCGGCATTGCCCTCGATCCGGTTCGCGCCGGCGTTGCCAGTGCCCGAAAGCCCCGCGCTGCCGAGCAGCTTCAACTTCTCCACCTCAGCCGCCAGGGTCAGGCTGATCGTGGTGCGCACCTCGTCAGTGCCGCCACCGGCGATCTCGACCACGGTCTCCAGCAGGTCGCGGATGATGTAGAGGTCGTCATTGGCGCCGCCGACCAGGCTGTCCGCGCCGGCGCCGCCATCGAGCGTATCGGCACCCACACCGCCGAGCAGCGTATCCGCGCCATCCTCGCCTGACAGCGCATCCGCGCCGCCCAGGCCAGTGATGAGATTGCCGAGCGCGTTGCCGGTCAGTGTATTGCCGCCCTCGCTGCCCGTGCCGTTGAGCGCCGCGCCGATCAGCACCAGCGATTCGAACCCGTTGGCGAGGGTGAAGGAGATGGCGGCGCGCACCACGTCAAAGCCGCCGGCGCCGGTCTCGTTCACGATGTCGCCCAGCGTTTCCACGATGTAGGTGTCATCGCCGAGGCCGCCGAACATGCGGTCGATGCCCGAACTGCCGTTCAGCGTATCCGCGCCCTCGCCACCGAGCAGGCGGTCATCGCCCACACCGCCCTGGAGGCTGTCGGCGCCAAGTCCGCCCTCCAGCGTATCGGCGCCGTCCATGCCCAGCAGCGTGTCGTTGAAGGCGCTGCCGAAAATGCTGTTGGCCAGCATGTTGCCGGTGCCGCGCGCCGCGGCGGTGAGGCGCAGCCCCTCGATCTCCGTGCCGAGCGTGTGGCTGATCGAGGCGACGACGGTATCTGCGCCGCCGCCGGGCGCCTCGCTCGTGACATCGCCGATGTCATCGACGAAGAACAGGTCGTTGCCGGCGCCGCCAATGAGCGTGTCCGCACCCGTGCCGCCATCGAGCGTGTCGGCGCCGGCCTCGCCCTGGATCAGGTCATTGCCCGCCCCGCCCTCGATGGCATTGGTGCCGGCAGTGCCGATCAGCGTGTCGTTGCCGTCGCCGGAGACCAGGTGCTCGAACCCGGTGAAGCTCTCGCCGGGGAAATTGGTCAGGCCGGTGGTGAGGTTGACGGCATAGTCGCCGTTGTAGGAGGTGGTGTTGAGCGTGTCGTTGCCAGAACCGCCGACGGCAATGTCCTGGCCCAACGCCGCGAAGACGTAATCGTCGCCATCGCCGCCGAAAGCGCTGTCCGCGCCACCGCCGCCGTCCAGCGTGTCGGCGCCGTCTCCGCCCAGAAGGCTGTCGTCACCGTTCCCGCCATTCAGCGAATCGGCGCCGATTCCGCCTACCAGCGTATTGTTGTCATCGGTGCCGATCAGCGTGTCATTGCCATCGCCGGCGATGACGGCCTCGAATTCCGTGAAGCTCTCACCGGCGAAATTGGTCTCGCCGGTTGCGAGGTTCACCAGGTAGGGGCCATTCCAGGCCGCCGCGTCGAGCGTATCGGCACCCGCGCCGCCAACGGCGATATCGGTGCCGATGACCGCAAAGATC
>JBBSCP010000392.1:0-4202 GCA_038250135.1 Acetobacterales bacterium
CGCTGAAGGGCTAGGTCGTGACCCAATCGGTGCGATGCGCGCCGCCGAGGAAAATCGTGACGCCCTCGGCGATGGAGCAGTATCGTCCGATGACGAGCTTGCCCGAATTCGGCCAGGTGAGCACGCGCGGCGTGCCGTAGCTGTGCTCGCCCACGCTCCAGCCATGCGTCTCGGCCTGCTGCGCCAGGGCGTCACGTGTGAAGACAACCAACCGCTTCCGCTCCTTGCGCCAGATCGCGTCGATGGCGGACCAAAGCGCCCGGGGTGGCGAGCGTCAAGGCGCGCTCAACAGGTCGCGCCGAAGGCGCGCTCAACAGGTCGCGCCGAAGGCGCGCTCAACAGGTCGCGCCGAAGGCGCGCCGGGCGAGGTCCGCTGGCACGCGAAAATTGCGGCGGTCGAAGGCGCGTTCGGGCGCATCGCTGAATGGGCCGACGACGCCGGCATAGGGCAGGCCGCGATGATGCGCGAGGTTGGCGAACAGCACCGCATCGGCCTCGCGCCCCTCGGGGCTGAATTCGATCAGCGCGGCACCCGCCGGCATGAAGGCTGCGTTGGCGAGCCCCGCGCCGAGCGCGCCGGCCACCGCTTCGGCCGAGGCGAAGGTCTCGATCTGCTCCTCGAAGCTCATCGCTTCGGGGAAGACGCGAATGAAGCCGAACTGCGCGGCGATGTCGAAGATCTCGTCTTCGTTCACGATGCGCCGCGAGGCCGCGCGCTGGCGTGAGACGAACAGGCGCTGCCGGACCACGGGCTCGGCCCGCCCCGCCAATTCCGCGACCAGCGCGAAGGCGTGCGGCGTGAAGGTATTGATGTTCCACAGCCCTCGGGCAGGCATCAGCAGATCCTCGCAGATCAGCTCATCCGCGGGTGGCACAAGCATCTGGTCTGGGAAGACGCCGCAGACCGCCGCCATGCGCTCCATCCAGGGCTGCAGTGCCGGCACCAGCACGCGCCGTCCCTCCAGCATGCCCTGATCGCGCGCCAGCCAGAGGCGCGGCAGCGCTTCCATCAGCCAGTGGAAGTAGTTTCGGTTGGTCTGCACGCCGAGCACCACCGCCGGCTCCCGCAGTTCGAGCCATGAACTGCGCGGGCGAGAGAGGTTACGGCTGCCAAGGTCCCTGAAGCCCTCCTTCAGCAGGGAGCCGAAAGCGCGGAAGCTGTCGGCGTGGATGTCGTCATCGCGGTCAGCCACGAAGAAGCCGCCGCTGATCACCCGCCCCTCCGGGATCTGTGCGATGAAGCTGGAGTCGAGGCGTGTCTCGCCGAATGTCTCGAAGCGCAGCGCGTGTTCGGCCGCGGCATCCAAGACATCGGGCGCGATCGCGAAATAGGCCGGCGCCCTGCGTGGCTCATTCGCGGTGGCTTCGACCACGACCCGCATCTCACCCCCGGCCGGCCACGGCCCGGGCTTCTTCGGCCAGGCCCTGTTCACCAACCGGAATGCGCGCTTGTGGTCGTCCGCCATCTGCTCCTCGTCCTCACACGCAGTGCATAGGACGCAATCGGCTAAGGCTCCAGCCCGCACGAAAGCCGAAAACGGCGCGGGGTTGCCCCCGCGCCGTGTGCGGCCCGCCCATCAGCCGGGGATCAGGCAGACTTCTTCATGATCTCGTCGGCGACGTTGCGCGGCACCGGATCGTAGTGGTGGAACTGCATCGAGAAGCTCGCGCGGCCCTTGGTCATGCCGCGGAGGTTCGAGATGTAGCCGAACATTTCCTTTAGCGGCACATGCGCGCGCACGATGACGCTGGTGCCGGCCATGTCCTGGCTCTGGATCACACCACGGCGGCGGTTGAGGTCGCCCACCACATCGCCGACATGGTCGGACGGCGTGGTAACTTCCACATCCATGATCGGCTCGAGAATGACCGGGCCGGCCTTCTTCATGCCTTCGCGGAAGCAGGCCTTGGCGGCGATTTCGAAGGCGAGCGCCGAGGAGTCGACGTCATGGTACTTGCCGTCGATCAGCGTGTACTTGAAGTCCACGGTCGGGAAGCCGGCCAGCACGCCGGTATCGGCCTGCACGCGGATGCCCTTTTCCACCGCCGGGATGTATTCGCGCGGCACCGAACCACCGGTGGTGCCGTTGACGAACTCGACGCCAGTGGTGCGGTCCTTCGGCTCGAACACCACCTTCACTTCGGCGTACTGGCCCGAACCGCCCGACTGCTTCTTGTGGGTGTAGACTTCGGTGTGGGACTTCGTGATCGTCTCTCGATAGGCCACCTGCGGCGCGCCGATGTTGGCATCCACGCCGTATTCGCGCTTCAGGCGATCGACGATGATCTCGAGGTGCAGCTCGCCCATGCCCGAGAGAATGGTCTGGCCGCTCTCCTGGTCCGTGCGCAGACGCAGCGAAGGGTCCTCGCCCGCGAGCTTTTGCAAGCCGAGCGTCATCTTCTCGACGCCCTCCTTGGTCTTCGGCTCGACCGAAATGTCGATGACCGGCACCGGGAAGGCCATGCGCTCGAGGATCACCGGGTCGTCGCTGCTCGCCAGCGTATCGCCGGTGCCGGTGTCCTTCAGGCCGACGAAGGCGGCGATGTCGCCGGCGAAGACTTCCTTGATTTCCTCGCGCTTGTCCGCGTGCATCTGGAACATCCGCCCGATGCGCTCACGACTGTCCTTGGTCGTGTTCATGATCATCTCTCCCTGGCGCAGCGTGCCGCGGTAGACGCGCACGAAGGTCAGGTTGCCGTACTTGTCGTTGATGATCTTGAAGGCGAGGCCGGCGAAGGGTGCATTCGGGTCAGCCGGAATCACCTGGCGAACGGCGGTCTCGTCCTCGCCTTCGGCGGGGGCGACCTTGATGCCAGGAATGTCGATCGGGCTCGGCAGGTAGTCGAGCACGCCGTCGAGCAGCGGCTGCACGCCCTTGTTCTTGAAGGCGGTGCCGCACAGCACGGGGCGGAACTCGCCACTGATCGTGCCCTTCTTGATGCAGCGCTTCAGCGTCTCGACGGAGACGTCGCCCTTGTCATAGAATTCTTCCATCGCCGCCTCGTCGATGCCGACGCAGATGTCGAGCATCTTCTGGCGGTATTCGGCGGCCATCTCGGCCATGTCCTCGGGGATCGGCGCGTCCTCGTACAGCGCGCCGAGCTCGTCGCCCTTCCAGATGATGGCCTTCATCTCCACCAGATCGACGACGCCCTTGAAGGTGTCCTCGATGCCGATGGGCAGCTGCAGCGCCACCCAGTTGATGCCGAGCTTCTCGGTCAGCGTCGCGGCGGCGCGGAAGAAATCGGCGCCGGTGCGGTCGAGCTTGTTGATGAAGATGATGCGCGGCACGTTGTAGCGGTCCGCCAGGCGCCAGTTGGTCTCGGACTGCGGCTGTACGCCGGCCACGCCCTCGATGATGAAGATGGCGCCGTCGAGCACGCGGAGCGAGCGGTTCACTTCAATGTTGAAATCGATGTGGCCGGGCGTGTCGATGATGTTGATCCGGTGGTCCTTCCACACGGCGGTCACGGCGGCGGAGGTGATGGTGATGCCCCGCTCGCGCTCCTGCTCCATGTAGTCGGTCGTGGTGTTGCCATCGTGCACCTCGCCGATCCGGTGCGACTTGCCGGTGTAGTAAAGGATGCGCTCGGTCGTCGTCGTCTTGCCGGCATCGATATGCGCGGTGATGCCGATATTGCGAATCTTGTCGAGCTCAGTGCGCGCCACGATGGGCCTCCATACGCGAAGGCAGGCCTGACAACGAGCCGTGTGCCCGTGCCGCCCGCCGAGTGTTCGAAATCAAGCCTGATGCGGCGCCGGACATGCCCTCTCCTGGCGGTTTTTGCAAGCCGTTTGGTCCGGATCGCCGAATCCGGGTCACGCTTCGTCACGCAAACATTAGATGCAGGGGCGGCCGAAGCCGGTATTATGGGATGATGAGCGTTCGCAGCCGCCTTGCCGCCATCCGCTTCGGCCTTGGGCTTCGCCTTGGCGAATCGCCGCCCTCCGACCCCGATGCCTGGCTCGAATCCCAGATCGCCAGCCCCGCCCCGCCCCCAGAGGGCCCGGGCGTGCCCGACGCGCTGCGCGCCCGGCTGGAGCAGATCGCGGCCCGCGACGCCGAGGGCAACCCGCTCTCCGGCCGCGGCCCGCAATTCGATTTCACCAGGACCGAGACCCAGGCTTGGGCCAGCCGCCGCCTCGAGACGGAGCAGCCCTTCCGAGAGCGACTGGTCGATTTCTGGATGAACCATTTCAC
>JBBSCP010000393.1:0-4201 GCA_038250135.1 Acetobacterales bacterium
CGGGCCGACACGGATGGTCTGTTGGTCGATCAGCGAGGGTTCGGCCGTCACGTCCAGATCACCATCACCTGCCCACCCCCCACTCCGCTGACGGCGACCTCCGCAACCGAGCGGATGACTTCCACCGCGACCTGGCCAAAGCGCGCGCCGCCGCTGCTGGCCGGCAGCGCGTCATGCACGATCTCGACCGCGGCCTGCCCAAACCGCCCTGTCGTCGCGGCGACGTCCGCGTTGTCCCGCACCAGCGCCTTGACCAGGAAGGCGAAGGCCAAGCCGCGGGCCATGTCGGGATCGAGGTCTGTCTCCGAGGCGCGGATCGCCCCAAGGCGGCGCGCGGAGCCGGCCTGGGCCGCGGCCATGACCGCCGTGGTGACGGGGCGGATTTCCACGCGGACGCCGCGCGGCAGGTCGAGCCAGTAGGGTTCGGTGGGAAGGTCGAGGGTGAGCATGGAGGGGTCTCCTGGAGGGTTGGCCTTGACCCGCGACCCCGCGATGGCCAAGTTGGCCATAGGTATCGAGGGAGGATGTGCGGTGCCGAATGTCAGCCTGACGCCCGAACAGCAGCAGTTCATCGAGGCGCGTGTCGCCTCAGGCCGGTTTGCCAGCGCGAGCGAGGTCATGCGCCACGCCGTGCGCCTGATGCAGGAGGCCGAGGAACGTCGCGAGCGCTTCGTGGCGATGCTCTGCGACGTTAGCGCCAGGGCCGACCGCGAGGGGACCATTTCGGCCGAGGATGTGGATGCTGAACTCACGGCGGTGATCGCCGCGACCAAGCAGCGCGCTTGAGCCCCGCGCGAGTGCGGACGGCCGCGCGGTTCACGCGGGAAGCGCTGGCCGATTTGTTGCAAGCCGTGGCCTGGATCGCCCGCGAGGATCCCGCCGCAGCGGATCGATTGCGCGTCGCGGCGAACCGCGCAGCAAAGTCCATTGGCGAGCACCCACTTATTGGGCCGGTGCGCACGGAGTTCGCGCCGGAGCAATTCCGGTTCTTTGTTCTCCGGCACTCCCCGTATCTGATCGTCTATGAGCCCGATACGAAGCCGCCGCGTATTCTTCGGGTGGTGCACGGCTCGCAGGACCTCTCTACGCTGCTGGCGGACCTGTCCGGTGAGAGCGGCTGATCACGCGTACTCCGTCGCCGCCTGCTGGTTCCGCAGCGCCGCCGTCATCATGCGCGTCGCCGTCGCGTTGAAGGCGGCACGGAAGTCGAAGCTGGCCTCCACCCCGGCCGGCCCTTCGATCGGTGTCTTGGCCAGCGCCAGGTAGACCTCGTGCAGCGTGATAGTCAGGCTGCGGTTCGCATCGATCGTGAAGGCCAGGGCGAACTCCGCCGCGGTGCCGGCCTGCGCCTGGGCGAGAAGCGTGGTGTTCTCGAAGCGAACCGTGATCTGGCCCGTGCAGCGGGCGATGCCGGGATCCACGCCCTCGACGCGACGGTCGGCGCGGATGGTGCGCACCGCCTCCATGCCATTCGCGTAGGTGAGCCGCGCGCCGGTGACCTGCGCGAGCGCCGAGCCGCTGCGGGTGATGCTGCCCTGCGCCTTGTTGAAGGCCGTGTAGGCCGCGCTGGTCGGCGTGCCGCCTGACGTGGTGCCGGTGCGTGCGGATCCCTGGCCGAGCAGCCCGAAGGTCGCGGTCGCCGCGCCGGTGGGCGTGAAGTCCATCTCAAGCGTGTCAGCGCGCACGCCTGTGCAGACGTCGAAGGATGGCACGTCGGGATAGCCGATCTCCATCGCGTTGCTCGGCAGCGAGGCCGCGCCCGAGGCGAAGGTGTGGATGAAGTTCGTCGTGCCAGTGGTGGTGGGGGCACCGAGCAGCAGTCGCAGCCAGTGCCCGATGTTGATCAGATCGACCGGCACCACCGCCTGGCCAGCGACCGTCACCGTGTCAAGGAAGGGTGCGGCGGGATCGCGGTTGCTGCCGACGCCGATGAAGTCGGCATCGAGCAGTGGCTGCTCAGCGCCCAGGTCGCAGGACAGGAACGGCATGCGTCGCCAGTTCCCGCCTGGCGCGGTGCCGTAGGTGGATTCCGGGAAGGTCAGCAGACGGCAATTGGCGCCGATGGCACGGGGCATGGGATTTCTCCTGGAGGGGGATCAGGCCAGCGGCGAGCCGGCAACGGTGAACCAGAGGGTGACGGGGATTGCCGCGCTCACAGCGTGTATTTTTAGTGGACTTTGTTCCTATATTATTCTGAGTATAAAAACCTACCTCTGTGGAGAGCGCGATGCCTGACCCGGTCAAAATCACAGAGCAGGATCTCCGGAGCGCAATGCGCGATCCGCGCTACTGGCGCAGCGGTCAGCCGGAGCGTGAGGCGTTTAGCGGTTGGGTTACGAGAGGCTGGCAGGGCCTGTACCCGCGTGACAGCGATGCGCGTTCGGCTGTTTGGGTGCAGGCCTACGTTAGGGATGGCCATCAGGTTGCTGCCCATTGGCGTGGCGCCCCGCCTCGTCATGGAGGCAGTGCGGCATCTGACGACGGCAATCGCGGCGAAGGCGATGCCGGGCGCGGTGCGGACCCTTCCGTTAGCCTTGCAAACTGGTGGTCCAGATTTGGGCGCGGCCCTGTGCGCGCTCCCGATCGAGGGTCATCGGGACCTTCCAAACCCGGGCCTGCGCCACGTCAAAGGCGCGCGGATGGAGGCGGGAATGACAACGTACAGGATCTTCGAAGCGATCCGACCTCGCGCTGGGATAGGCGTTTGCGCGGCGATATCGACCAATGGGACCGTCCAGGAGGAGAGGCAGGGCGGTCGCGCGATCTCCAGCAGTTGCGGCCGAGAGGCATGCCAGATGATCTGGGCGACGGTGTGACGCTGCATCGTCTTGAGGATGGAAGGCAAGCTGTGCTGAGGCCCAGCACGTCGCCGGGAAGCAACGGCGTAGCGACGCTCGAAATTCAGGAGCCGTTCCGAGGCGGATT
This sequence comes from Acetobacterales bacterium, assembly GCA_038250135.1. GTDB lineage: Bacteria > Pseudomonadota > Alphaproteobacteria > Acetobacterales > Acetobacteraceae > Falsiroseomonas. The sequence continues at coordinate 2,926 of JBBSCP010000393.1, forward strand.
CACGGCCACAGACAAGTTCCGCTATCCAGTTGGGAGGTAAGAGTGAAAGCAATGAAAGAGAAATCCATGCTTGAGCCGCGCAGTGCAATGATATTCCCGACGCGCCATGACATGCCTCGGGCGGGCACGCCAACCGAACAAATCGCACTTCAGAACCAAGCGTGGACGGTTTTGAAGAAATACGTAACCACTAACGGCCGCAATCGAACGCGGCTATCCAATAACTGGCTGGGCGACAAGGGATGGCGCGTTCAGCTGGTAGGTCATCACGATATTAGGAAAGAGGAAGGTGTTGACCGCTTAGCGGCAGCGGCGTCCACGCGCGGCCATCGAACTCTCCTCGGGACTGTTGTCCAGCCCGGCGACGTGCGGGTATCAGCCGTTTGGCAGATTCCGAGCACGGCCGAACCAATTGCCTACTTTTTTGGGTCGCATTACCCATTCTTTCATATGCTTTTCGCGCGGGACCTGAGCTTTGCCGTCCACGCGAATGATGGGGACTTCGCAGTCTTTGCGGGACCAACTGACTGGCTGCGCGAAGCACTGCCCGCAAAAGCCCTCGGCCCGGAAGCGACCGCTTGGGTGAAGTCAGGGGTAGAGGAAGAGCATGGCGAAGGCTGCATGGCCGGCATAATAAAACATTACGAGCCATTTATGTTGGACTGAACATTGGTACTTCACGCCAGCGGCGAGCCGACGACGGTGAACCAGAGGGTGACGGTGAACCAGAGGGTGACGGGGATGACTGCGGCGCGTGCTGCTGCGGCGCCTTCGAACTCGACATCCTCGAAGGGCGCGCTGCCGGTCTGTGCCCATTCGACGGCGCCACCAAGAGTGCGGTTTCCCGCAATCGCCGCGGCGATGTCCACCAGCAGCGCGTCGAGCAGCGTGTTGCGCGCACTGGGCGTGGCGCCGGCCACGGTGATCTCGACCTCGGCGCGGTGCTCAATCTGCCAGGCCAGCGGCGAGAGGATCGGCGTTTCCTCCACCGTCTCGCCGTCGCGGACGACGATCAGACCGCCGGCGGGGATGCGCTGCGGGATGGTTTCGCCGCGCAGCACAATCGGCGCCGGGTTCCTGGTCGCCAGCGACGTAACCAGCCGGCTGTGCAGCGCGGCGATGGCAGTCTCGCGGATGCTTGTAACTCCTCCACTCATCGCCGCATCTCCTGGCTAAGGTGGTGCGTCGGTAGCTGGGAGAGGGTCGCCGCAGAGTGCTTGGGGGTCGTTCCCCGTGCATGAGATTGGCGCCCTCGACCGGCGTTCCGGGCTCGAAC
>JBBSCP010000394.1:0-4194 GCA_038250135.1 Acetobacterales bacterium
GCGGTCAGCCCACCGAGCGGGGCAAGCAGCTTGCGCATCACCCACCACAGCGGCAAGGCGATCAGCAGCAGCAACAGCGCCGCGGCGAGCAACGCTTCGCGCGCCTGCTGCGATACCACGGCATTGACGGCTGAAAGGTCGATGCCCACGAAGAGAATGCCAATCTGCCGCCCGGCCGCATCGCGCAGCGGCTGGTAGATGGTCAGGTGCGGCGTGCCGAGGATGATGGCCTCGCCGCGGAAGGTCTCGCCCCGCCGCACGGCGTCCAGGGCCGGGCCCGGGCCCAGCACGGTGCCGACGGCGCGGCCGCCGTCCGGGCGCTGCACGTTGGTTGCGATGCGCGTCTCACCCGCGAAGATGGTGGCGACGCCGCCGCCGATCTGGCGCACCCGGTCCGGCAGCAGGTTCGAATCGTTCAACACGACCTCGCCGCGCATCAATCGGTTGCCGGCCTCAAGCCGGTAGCCCTGGCCCTGGTCCTCCAGAAACATCGTCAGCAGGGCGAAGTTGCGCTCAAGCTGCTGCAACGGCACGGCGCGTTCCCGCTGCTCCATCTGGCTGCTCGTCCAGGTCTCCAGGGCGATGAAGCCGGCCAGCAGCGCGCCAAGCGCGACGAGCACAATTCGTGCCCTGATCCCAAGCCTTGCGACCATGGCGACGAAGGGGGCGGCTAAGGATTGGCGTGGCTTTGTCATGATCGCTCTCGGAGAAAAGGTCTCTGTGCATACATCAGGAGTGGTAAATTCGATCTGAACGGGTGGAGACCGCGCGCGCCGGATCTGCCTGCTGCCGAGGCTGGCTGCCTGCCAACCGGGCAGAGCTGGCACGCAGGTTGGCGGCCAGGCCAAGGCGCGGCAGGCAGGTGCCCTGGCACGTTGATGGCTGTCCTCGGCACTGATGCAATCCTGGCTGCCCCGCCGCGCCGCCGCCGCACGTATGGCCTGGTGTGGGCCCCGGGGCCTTTGGCGACAACAGGGCTGGCTCAGCAACCGGCGCCCCCGGCGCCGCTAACGGCGCGGCTCCTGGCTCACGTCGCCCCATGCCTGTCTCCGGGATCGCCATGACCAGCATAGCCAGCGGCCTTGTGGCCCTCGAACGCCAGGTAGCGCGCGAGCGCGACCTGCTCGCCTACCCTGCCGCGCCCTGGGTGGCGCCGATGACCGGGCCTGACGGCACGCCCGTGCTGGGCTGCGCGGTGATCGGCGCGGGCCAGTTCGGCCTCGCCGTCGGCGGGCTGCTGAAACGCGAGCGCGTGGCGAATTTTCGCATTCTCGACGCCGCTGCCCCGGGCCGCGAGGGCCCCTGGGTCACCTTCGCGCGCATGGCGATCCTGCGCACGTCAAAGGATCTCTCGGGGCCGGAGCTCGGCCTGCCTTCGCTCTCCTTCCGCGCCTTTTGGGAGGCGCAGCACGGGGCCGAGGGTTGGGCGCGGATGTCTCGCGTGCCGCGCAGCGCCTGGATGGACTACCTCAACTGGTTCCACCGCGTGATGGATCTGCCGATCAGCAATGGCTGGCGCCTGACCACGCTGACGCCCGTCGCCGAGGGCCGGCTGCTGCGCCTGGTTTTCGCAACGCCGGCGGGCGAGGTGGTGCAGCACGCGAAAAGCGTTTTGCTCGCCACCGGCGCCGCGGGCGGCGACGGCTATGCCCTCCCGGCGCTATTGCGCGCGGGGTTGGGGCATCATCGCCTTCGTGCTGAACTACATCCCCTGCATCGGGCCGCTGCTGGCCGGCGCACGGCTGGCGGTTTCGCCCTTCATGGCGCTGCTCGCGGTGTTCTTCGGCGCCTTCCTCTGGGGCATTGCCGGTGCGTTCATCGGCGTGCCGGTCCTGATCGCCGCCCTGACGATCTGCCTGCAATTCGAGGAAAGCCGCTGGGTGGCGACCCTGCTGTCGGGGCGCCAACCAAGCCAGGATTAGCAGGGCTTCACCCGGTTGTCGCTGGTGCTGCACCGCCATATGGGTCAGTCAGGCAGGATTGATCGAGAGGTTCCCGTGGCCCGAAGCCCTTCCCCGAAGCGTCCCCCAACGCCTGCCGACCCGGCGCCAGCCGTCCCAACGCCAGAAAGCGAAGCGCCTGCCCGCACCGAGCCGGCAGCGCGCGAGAGGCGGTTGATCGACCTTGCCTTGCAGGGCGGCGGCTCGCATGGCGCCTTCACCTGGGGCGTGCTGGACTGCTTACTCGAAGAGCCATGGTTCGAGATCGAGGCGATCTCCGGCACCTCCGCCGGCGCGATGAACGCCGCTGTCCTGGCCGATGGCCACGCCAAGGGTGGCGCAGAGGGCGCGCGTGCGGCGTTGGAATCCTTCTGGCACGCGGTGTCCCAGGCCGCGGCGATGAGCCCCTTGAAGCGCGGCCCGCTCGACGTACTACTCGACCGCTGGACGCTCGACAATTCGCCGGCCTACGTCGCCATGGATGTGATGACGCGGCTGTTCTCGCCCTACGACATGCCCTTTGGCGGCAAGAACCCTCTGGCCGACATCCTGGCCGCACAGCTGGATTTCGATCGCCTGGCCACCGCGCCGATCAAGCTGTTCATCACCGCAACCAACGTCCGCACCGGGCGCGGCCGCGTGTTCCGCAATGCCGAGATTTCGCCCGACGTGCTGATGGCTTCCGCCTGCCTGCCGCAGATGTTCCAGGCAGTGGAGATCGAAGGCGATCCCTACTGGGATGGTGGCTTCGCTGGCAACCCCACGATCATGCCGCTGATCGACGAATGCCTCTCTGACGACACGATCCTTGTCGGCATCAACCCGGTGGAGCGCCCGGGCACGCCGCGCAGCGCGCGCGACATCCTGAACCGCCTCAACGAGGTCTCCTTCAACGCCGTCCTGCTGAAGGAACTGCAAATGATGGCGTTGCTCCGCAAGGGCGCGGACCCGGCGAAGGCCGAGACGGCACATTGGGCGGCGATGCGCATCCATCTGGTGCAGAGCCGCATGCTGACCGGGCTCGGCGCTTCTTCCAAGCTCAACGCCGAATGGCCATTCCTGACGATGTTGCGCGATGAGGGCCGCCGCGCCGCGAGCGAGTTTCTCGCCAGCCATGGCGATGACCTCGGCAAGCGTTCGACGCTCGACATCGACCGGCTGCTCGATGGGCACTGAGCATCATGGGCCTGCTCGGAATCCTGCTTGGCCTGGCGCTGCTGGTCTGGCTGGCCTTTCCGGGGCTGGAGCATCCTGCTGCTCGCACCCATCGCCGCGCTGATCGCGGCCGCCTTCGCGGGGGAGCCGCTGCTGGCGCATTGGACGCAGACCTTCATGGGCGGCGCCGCGGACTTCGTCAGCGCCATCGCGCGGTGGATGACCGGGCGGCTCGGCCCGCAGCGCGCGATGATGGCGGTGGTGCTGGCAGGTGCGGCCGTCACCTATGGCGGCGTCAGCCTGTTCGTCGCGATCTTCGTCCTCGCCCCGATGGCGCAGGCGTTGCTCCCCTGCCGCATAATGGCGCGGTGGTGACGCTGCTCGCCGTCTGCGGCACGTCGCACAAGCAGGGCTACATCGACATCGTCATGGTCTGCATCGTCGGCGCGCTGATCGCCCTCGCCGTGGTGATCCTGCTGGGCGGTGCCGTGGGGTAGTTCTAGACTTGCGCCGGCCTGCGTCGCCTCGTGGGCTGGATCGGCGGCGCGCTGGCGCTGGTGGTCCTCGGCGTGGTGGTGGCGCGCGCCATCGAGGCGCAGCGTGGGCCGGGGCTCAGCGCCTGGCATAAGGCGGTGCTGCCGGTGCTTTCCCCTCGGCGGCGAGCCAGCCGGCCCAATCCGTGGCGTCGACACGAATTGGGAACAGTGGATGGCGGCGGTGCGGCTCGCGGTGCGCGAAGCGCGCGCGCGCGTGCCGGCGGGCCGGCCGCTGCACATGATGGGCTACTCGAATGGCGGCGCGCTGGCGCTGAAATTCACGCTCGAGAGCCTCACGCATTCACGCCTCGCGCGGCCGGACCGCGTGGTGCTGCTCTCGCCGATGATCGGCGTCACGGCCTTCGCGCGCTTCGCCGGGCTGGCGGGGCTGCCGGCCTTCCTGCCGGCCTTCGCGGCGGCTTCCTGGCTCGACATCCTGCCCGAGTTCAACCCGTTCAAGTACAACTCCTTCCCCGTGAATGCCGCTCGGCAATCGCACCGCCTGCCGACCGCCGTGCAGGGCCAGATCGATGCTCTCTCGGCCGATGGAAATTTCGGAAGAA
>JBBSCP010000395.1:0-4190 GCA_038250135.1 Acetobacterales bacterium
AGGAAATAGGGCGCGTAGCCGAGCTGGTCGATCAGCCGCAGCTCATGCGCCACGCGCGCGCGCACCGAAGCCGAGGCGCCGCCGGGCCAGCGGGTCTCCAGCGCGGCAGCGCAGCGCGCCTCCAGCGTCTGCTGCGCGGTGCGGCCTTCCTCCAGCAGTTCGTCAGGGTATTCGTAGCGCAGCTGGTCGAGCGAGAAGCCGGCCGTCGCCTCCAGCACGCGGATGGTGTTGGGCAGCGCCTGCGGATGGCGCGCGAGTAGCCGGGCCATTGCCTCGGGCGATTTCAGGTGGCGCTCGGCATGCGGCTCGGCGGCGTGGCCCAGCGTATCGACGGTGCAGCCGAGGCGGATGGCGCTCAGCACATCGGCGAGGCGGCGGCGGTCGGGGTGGTGGTAGCGCACATCGCCGATCGCCAGCAGAGCCGGGCCGATCGCCGCCAGATGGTCGAGCCGCCGCTGGTCGCCGCCGCGATAGGGGCAGGCCGCGGCCAGCAGCAGCGGCACCGCCAGCCGGTCGTGCAGTGCCCGCGCCTCGGCGCGCAGCCCCTCGGCGAAGGCCGGATCGGGGGTATCGGGCGGGATCGCCGCCAGCACCCATCCCTCGGCAGCGGCGCGCATCGCGTCCCGGTCGATGGTGCACGTACCGGCCGGCCCCTGCATCCGCCCCGCCGAGAGCAGCCGCGTGAGCCGCCCATAGCTGGCGCGGTCGGTCGGCCAGGCGAACCAGGCGCTGCCATCCGCCAGCCTGAGCCGGCAGCCGACGCGGAAGGGCAGCCCCGCCTGCTTCGCCGCGACATGGCCCCGCACCACGCCGGCCAGGCTGTTGGTGTCGCAGATCCCGATGCCGGCGAGGCCGAGCTTCTGGGCGCGCTCCACCAGTTCCTGCGGGTGAGAGGCGCCTTCGAGGAAGGTGAAGTTGGATTGCGCCGCGAGTTCGGCGTAGCCGCTCATGGGCTCGGCGTAACCGGTCACGGCAGGTGCCCATGCAGGTGCCAGTCGGCCGCCTCACGGTAGATCCACAGCCGCGCGCCGGAGGCCAGCTCCACCTGGTGGTAGTCGCGCGCGGCCGGCAAAGGCGGGGCGCGCCACCACTCGGGCTCGATCCGCCGCGGCCCCTGGGTGCAGCGCAGGCGATGCGCGGTGCCGCGCCAGCGGAGCAGCGCGGGCGGACCCTCCGGCACGGGGGCGACCACCTCGATCCGCGGGCGGCGGCGGAGCAGCAGCACGGGTGCGTCGTGCAGCACCCAGTCCGGCGGCATCGGCGGCACGGGGTCATGCGGGCCGAGGGGGGCGACCATCCGCTCCGGCCAATGGCTGGCCTGTGGCGCGGCGCGGCGCACCCGTACGCGCTGGCGCAGCCGGTCGAGCAGCTGGGCGAGGGCAGGGGCGGCCTCCGCTGCCGACCGGCCGGCGATGGCGAGGCTGGCCTGCTGGCCGGTCGCCATGCTGTCGGTGGCGCGGGCTTCGAGCGCCATGCGTTCGAAGCCGAGGTCCGGTTGCAGCGTCTCCAGCCGGTCGCGGAACAGCAGGCGTAGATGCGCGGCCGCGCGACTCGGCTGGCCGGTGGCGATCGTCACCTCCTGCACCGCGCCATCAACACGCCAGGCCAGAAGTGCCACCTGCCGGGCGCCAAGCCCGGCCTCGCGCAGCTTCGTGCACAGCGCGTCGAGCAGCCGATCCAGCACGGCGTCGATGCCGGCGCGGGTGATGATCGGCTCCAGCAGATCGCGGCTGACGCTGAGCTCGGCCGGCGGCGCCACGGGGCGGAAGGGCTCCTGCCGCTGCCCGGTGACGGCATCGAGGCGGTCCAGCAGCGCCTGCCCGAAACGCCGCGCCAAAGGGCCGCGCGGCAGGGCCAGCAGGTCGCGCACCTGCCGCAGCCCGAGCCGGGCGAGGTCCTCGATCACGGCGGGCGCGAGGCGCAGCGCCGCGCCGAGCGGCAACGGGCCGGCCAGCGCCGCCTCGATGCCCGAGACCGCGACGGGGTTGTCGCCCCGGGCGCGGGCGAGGGCGGCGGCGGTGGCGGCGTGGCCCGCCACGGCGCCGCGCGCGGCGATCCCGGCGCGGTGCAGCCGCGCGCACGCGTCGGCGAGCAGCGCGGCCTCATCGGGCCAAAGATGCGCGCAGCCGGTGATGTCGAGCAGCAGGCCATCGGGCGGGTCGGGCGCGGTCAGCGGGCTGTAACGCCTGGCCCAGAGCGCCAAGGCGAGCAGCGCCCGCGCCTCGCCGGCTGGGTCGGCAGGATGCAGGATCAGCTCCGGCCGGATCGCCTGCGCATCCGCCAGCGCCTGGCCGGGCCGCAGCCCGAGGGCGGCGGCGGCGCCATCCACCGCGACCAGCACGCGGCGCTGGCGCGGCGCGGCCCAGGTGGCGAGCGGCCCCTCCACCGGACCCGCGCGGCGGATCAGATCGGTGGCGAGGTCGGGCAGGTGAAGCGCCAAATAGCGGGGGGTCGCCAAATAGCGTGGGGTCATCGGGCGGCCCGGCCCACGGCGGGCGCTTCCCCCTCCAGGTCGAGTCGCCCGGCGGCGGCGCGCCAGGTGACGGTCCAGGGGCCGGCCGGTGGCCCGGCCTTGGCGCGCAGCAGTTCCAATTGCCAGCAGGGGTCCTCCAGCCCGCCCTCATTGTGCAGGGAGGCGACGCGCCAGCGGGTGGTGGCGGCGCTGGGCTCGGCATGGGTGATTTCGGGGCGCAGCAGCAGGCCGAGCCCGCCACCAGTCTCGGCCGCCAATTGCAGACGGCGCGTTGCCGTCAGGTCGAGCCGGCTGTCCTCGGCCAGGGCGAGCAGCACGCCGGTAACGGCAGGGCAGCGCAGCGATTCCTCCATCGCCCAGAGCGCATCGGCCTCCCGCTCCGCGCGCACCAGGACGAGGTTGGCGGGCAGCAGCCCGTGCCGGGCGAGGCCGGGCGGCCAGGCGGAAGGGGCCTCCCGGCCCGTCGCGATCCACAGCACGCTGCCGCCGGTGCGCCCGAGCAGCACCGCGCAGAAGCCCGCACCGGCGCCGGGGGAGGCGGCCTGCACCTCATGCAGCGCGCCCCGCGCCAGCCCGCCGCCGGGCAGGTTCAGGGCGTCGCAGACCGGGACGGATTCGGCCGGCCGGGCGCGCCCCGCACCCTCCAGCCGGGCCGTGCGGGCGCGCAGCGCGGCCAGCACGGCGGCACGATCGAGCGCCGCTTCGGGGGGATGGAGGGGGTTCTGCATGCGCCGGAAGATTAAGCGACGATGCAGAACATAACAAGAACTTTTATTGCAATGCTTTACTTACAAAGGCTTGCCGGCTCACCTTCCCTCGGCCAATGCGTGGCGCGCCACCTGTTCATGCGTGCCGAACCACACGCCCCCCTTCGCCTGCGCATGGCGGATCAGCTCTTCCAGGATCCAGATGCGGGAGCGGTAGCCGATGACGAAGGGGTGCATCACGAGCTGGAACACGCTGCCCTCCGCCCAGGCCGCGTCGAATTCGCGGACGAAGATGCTCAGCACATCCTCGGGCGTCGCGTAGGGGCGAGTCGCTGGGTTGCGGCTGAACAGGAAGTACACGGCGTCGTCGCGCAGCCACTCCACCGGCACCTCGACCACGCCGGTGGGGGCACCGTCGAGCAGCAACTCGTAGGGCTCCTCATCCGCCATGAGGGAGCTGTCGTAGAGCAGGCCGAGCTCCTTCACGAGCGCCACGGTGTGCGCGCTGGTGTCCCACTGCGCGGCGCGATGGCCGACCGGGTCGCGGCCCGTGAGTTTCGCCAAGCTGTCGCGCGCGCGGAGCATCAATTCGCGCTCCACCGCCTCGGGCAAAAGCGAGGTGTTTTCGTGGATCCAGCCATGGATGCCGATTTCATGCCCCTCGGCGGCGATGCGCGCGGGCTCCTCCGGCCCGATCAGCGCGGCGACGGCGGGGCAGAAGAAGGTGGCGGGCACGCCGTGCTTGGCCAGCAGCGCCAGAATGCGCGGCACGCCGACACGGCGGCCGAACTCGCCCCAGGCGAGCCGCCCGATCGCCTGGTTGCCGGCGCCGAGCTCGAAGGTCTCGTGGTCGCAATCGAAGGAGAGGGCGACGGCGCAGCGCGCGCCACCCGGCCAGCTCGCCGGGCGCAGCCTGCGCCCGGCGCGCACCCGGCCGACGGCGTGGCGCCACCGGGACTCGGGCCATTCCCAGGGGGGGACGACGTCAGCCATGCGGGACTCCGGGAACG
>JBBSCP010000396.1:0-4184 GCA_038250135.1 Acetobacterales bacterium
AGGCGCTGGCGCCCGCCATGCGCCTGCTCGCCGGCCTCGCACGAGGGGTGCCGCAGCCAGTGCTCGGCGTCGCCTGAGCATGGCAGCCGCGCTGCGCCTGCGCCGCCTGCTGCTGCTGCTGCCTGGCCTGAATCTGGGCGGCACGGAGCGGCATGGGCTGGACCTCGCGAGGCGGCTCGCAACGCAGGGAATCGACGTGACGCTCGCCGCCGAGCCTTCGCTACTCGATACGCTGCCTCAAGCGGGCCTCGCCCTGCGGACCGCCGCGATCGGCTGGGACGAATCGCTGCCGGCCGAGGCGAACATCGCGCGCCAGCAAGCCGCCTTGTCCCCGCTGCTGGCCGAAGCCGCACCGGATGCGGTGCTGCTCTCGCTGCCCTGGCCGAATGCCGGACTCGGCCTGCAAGCCGGGCTGGCCGAAACGCACCTGCCCCGGCTTATTTTACTGCATCTGGCGACCGAGGGTCCAGCACCGCCGGGAATCGCGGCGATTTGCGCGCGGCTTGGACTGGACGCCTCGGTGCTGGCGGCGGTCTCGGCTCCCGTCGCACGGCGGGCGGCCGGATTCTTCGGCCTCGATCAGGCGCGGATCGGCGTGCTGCACAACCCCGCGCCACTCGCCGCGCCGATGGACCGGACCACCGCCCGGCAGGCGGTTCGCCAGCGCCTCGGCCTGCCGGCAAGCGCGCCGGTGTTGCTCTTCCTTGGCCGGCTGGAGGAGGCGAAGGGTGCCGACCTGCTGCCCGGCATCGGCGACCGGCTCAGCGCCACGCTGGCCATCGGCGGTGAGGGTGCTCTGCGCGGGATGCTGGAAGCGCGTGCGCTCGCCGATCCGCGAGGCCTGTTTCGCGTGCTCGGCCCGCTGCCCGACCCCGCCCTGTGGCTCGCCGGCGCCGACGCGGTGCTGCTGCCCTCGCGGCTGGAGGGTGCGCCGTTGGTTTTCCTCGAAGCCGCCGCGCAGCGCTGCCCAGTGATCGCGACCGCCGCGGCGCTGGAGGCACTCGGCCCGACGGCGCCCGCGATGGCGCGGATCGTCGCCACGCCGGAGGTCGCACCGTTCGCCGCCGCGGCGCAGGCGCTGCTTGCCGATTCCGCCAGCACCGGCGCCATGCTCGACGCCGCCGAGGCCCATGCCCGTGCCCGCAGCCCGGCAGCGGCGCTCAAGGCAACTCTCGGCCTGCTGCGCGCTGCCGTGCTACGCGCCACCCTCGCCTTGCCCCAGGAGACCCCCGCGTGACCACGCTGCAGATCTGCGCGGCCAGCCTCGACTCCGGACAGCCGCTCGTGCTGCTCAGCGCTCGCCACCCGGCCGGCGCCGCCCTGGCCGCCGCCGGGCTGCTGCTGCTGGAGCGCAGCGGCACCGCCTTGCAACGCCCCGGGCACCTCGCCAGCACCCTGGTGCCCCTGCCGCCGGACGCACCGTTTCTCGCCGTGCTGGCAGAGGATGCCGCCGGCGCCGCCGTGCTCGCCGAGGGGTTGCCGCCGGGCGTGGCACGGCTCGGCGCTGGCGACCCGCGCCCGGCGCTTTTCCAGTTGCTCGCCCTACGCCTGACGCAGGAAATCTTGCGGCACCGCGGCACGGAGCAGGAGCGGATTGCCACCCTGCGCACCCTCGGTATGCAGCCGCAGACCCTGCCGGAAGTGGTGCTGACCCACGCGCCCGCGCCGGATGGCGGCGTCATGCCCGCGCGGGTGCGCCAGCCGCTCGGCCGCCCGGTGGAGGGGCTCTGTACAGTGGAACTGCATCTCGCCGGCGCCGGCCCGCGCAGTTTGCTGCGCGCCTGGCTCAGTGTTGGCGGGCGGGTGATGGGGGCCTGGGTGGTGCCAGGGCCAGCGCTCGTTCCGGGCTGGCTGCCGCTCGACCTGCCCTCCCCGCTGCCGCCGGGCCAGGCAGCCGTGCTGGATGTGGCGATCGATCTGGCCGAGACCGACCGCCTGGCGCTCTCCGCCGGCCACACACCGGCGGGACCGGCCGCGCTGGCGCTTCGCCTGCAAGCTGCAGGACCGGCGCGGCAGGTACTGCCGCAGTATTTCGATTGGGCGGCGACCGGCCAGGCGATCGCGCCGGGCCTGCTGCATGCCCTGCCGGAAGGCGCCCTCAGCGCCGCCAGGCTGACCGGCGCACGCGGCCGACTGGTCGCAGCGGGGGCCGAGCCGCCGCGCCTGCTGCTCGAACTCCCGCCCGGCGGCACGGCCGACCTGTTGCTGCCGTCCATGCCCTGCGGCGTGGCGGACCTCGCCGTGCTCGACCTCGCCTGCCCAGACGGCGCCGCCGGGACGCTGGAGGCAACGCTGCTGGCCGGCCCGCCCGAGGCAGCCGCGCCGCGCCGCAGCCCGCCGCAACGGGCGGATGCCGAGGGCCATCTGTACCTAGCGCTGCCTCTGCCGGCGACACCAGGCGGCGCGGTGCGCCTTGGCCTGCGCCTGCATCATGCCGGCACGGTGCCGCTGACCGTGGAGATGTCGCGGTTCGGCCTGATGCTCGGCGCGCTGGGCGAGCCTCGCGCGCAGCCGCTGGCTCCGCCGGCGCTGAAATCCGAGCCCGCGCCCGATGGGCCGGGCAGCATCGCCCTGCCCGTCTCGCCCCCGCCACCACCTGCCACGCCAGCGCCGCCTGCCGCCGCGGCGGCACCACGGGAGGTCGCGCTGCCCGACCCGATCGCCGCCAGCATCGCCGCGCCGGGGCCGAGCCCGAGCTTCCGCAGCGCCCCGCCCCAGCCGCCTCTGGTGGCCACCGCGCCGCCCCAACCCGAGCGCCCGCCCGTCACCGCCATGATCGGCAGCGACAGCAGTGTGACCGCCTACCGCGACCTGCGCCTGCACCAGCACATGGCGAACCCCGAGGGCACGTATCGCCACCTGGAAGTCACCTTGAGCGGGCTCGTCTCCTCCGCCGGGCTGTGGCGGCAGGTGCGCTTCAAGCTGTTCGACCGGCGCGGGACCATCGGGCTCGAGTTCCGCGACCTGAAGGGCTGGCCGCAGATGTTCGACATCTGGCCGCCTGGCCGCAGCGACAAATTCGGCCCCTTCTGGCGCCTCGAAACCGAGGACACTGCCGCCGCGCTGCTGCAACTCGCCACACCGCATGACCGCGCGCTGGTGCATGCGCTGCTAGATGTCCTGCCCGGCGTGGCGCAGCGTGGCGGCGCGGTGGCGGAGCTCGACCCCGTCGAGCAGGATCGCTGGGCGGAGCGCGCAAGATTGTTGGTAAATGTGAGCATCGCCGGCCTCGCCGGCACTATTCCAGGTGGCCCGCCAAGCACCTGAAACAACAAAGCCCCGCAGCGATGCGGGGCTTGTTGCGATACTGAATAATCCCTGGCGGACCCGAAGTCCGCCGTGGAGCAATTCCCAGCGGTTCACAGTTCGAAAGACAGATGGCCAAAAAACCTATTTATCATAGGACTTTGCGCCATTCGGCTTCCCCACAGGTTCGCTGCAATTCGCTTGCAATCGCATACAGCCGGACCTACGTGGTGGGGACCGTGGTGGGGAACGAAAAACCCTCTTCATTACCGGACACATGCCGATGCCGAGAAAATCCGACCCGCTTACCGCGCTGAAAGTGAAGAGCGCCAAGCCTGGCAGCTACACCGATGGCGGCGGGTTGATGCTGGTGGTGGGCAAGTCATCCGCCTCTTGGATGTTGCGCTACCGCTTCGACGGCAAGCGCCGCGACATGGGGCTAGGACCGGCCCGTGGGGAGGCCGCTCTTTCCCTCTCAGTTGTTCGCCTGAGGGCGGCCGAGGCCCGCGCGCAGTTGGCCGGCAAGGTTGATCCTCTCGCCGCCAAAGGGGCCGAGGCCGCCGAGCGCCAAGCCGCCGAGGCGAGGAAGGCTAAGGCCGCGCTCAATAGTTTTCGGGCGGCGGCCGAGGCCCTGCACCAAGCCAAGGCCGGCGAGTGGAAAAACCCGAAGCATGCCGCGCAATGGCTGGCCACCTTGAAGGCCCATGTGTTTCCGACCATCGGGGCTATGCCGGTGGCCAAGGTGGATACGGATGACGTGCTGCGCGTCCTGCAACCGATCTGGGCCAAGACGCCAGAAACAGCTTCACGAGTGCGGCAGCGGATTGAGGCGGTGCTTAATTATGCCGCCGCAACCGGATTTCGCCCACGCGGGCTGAATCCCGCGATCTGGCGGGGGCATCTGTCGGAGGTTCTGGGTAAGCCTTCCAAGTTGCAGG
>JBBSCP010000397.1:0-4179 GCA_038250135.1 Acetobacterales bacterium
AAATCCGTTCACCTTGATTCAACGTGAACCGATAGTGTCGTAGCCGCCGTTGTGCGATGCATCATGAGACTCAAGACGTCATCGATCAAGACTTGCGATTCCTGGCCCTCTCGGTCGATGATGCAAGCCATGAGCGAACGCATCCTGGTGGTGAACCCGAACAGCAGCCGAGCCTGCACCCTGGGGATAGCTGCGGCCTTGTCGGGCTTCCGAGCACCCGGCCTGCCGCGCTTCGAGGTGACGCAGCTGGAAGATGGCCCGCCCGCCATCATCACCTGGCGTGACTGGGTCGGCGTGGCCGAGCCGCTTTGCCAGCTGGCCGAGCGTGAATACGCCGCCGCCTGGATCATCGCCTGCGTTTCGGACCCCGGCGTCGATGCGCTGCGCACCGTCACGCGCGCGCCGGTCTTCGGCCCGCTGCGCAGCGCCATCGCGGCCGCCATTGCGCGCGCCGACCGCTTCGGGATCATCGCCTTCGCCGAGCCCTCGATCCAGCGACAGCGCCGCTCCCTCGCCGCGATGGGTCTGGAATCGCGCGTCGCCGGCCACATCCCCCTGAATCTGCCGATGGAAACCCTGACCGACCCCATCGCTGCCCGCACGCCGCTGATCGAGGCCGCGCTGCGCATCAAAGCCGCCGGCGCCGAGGCGGTGATCCTTGGCTGTGCCGGCATGGCTGGGCATCGCGCAGCGGTGGAGGCGGCGATCGGCCTGCCCGTGATCGAGCCCTGCCAGGCCGCGGCGGCGCTGGCGCTGCAAGCCGTGCTCGCCGCCCGCCCGGCCTTGGCGCAGGCCGCCGAATGAAGCGGATGCTCGCCGTGGCGCTGCTGGCCGCCGGTCCGGCCTTGGCCGTCATGCCTATGGCCGCCACCGACCCCGAGGTCGTTGAAGCCGCCGGGTTGCTGGCGGGCCAGCGCTACGAACTCGGCCTGCCGCTGCTGCGTGCGGCGCTGGAGCGCCTGCCGGGCGACCCGGATATCCTGGTCTATATCGCCTTCGCCGAACGCCGCCTTGGCCGGCGCGAGGAGGCGATGGACGCGTATGTTCTCGCCTTGTCGCGCGACCCGAACCACCCAGGCGCATTGGCCTATCAGGGCAGCCTGTTCCTGGAATTGGGCGAGCGCGCCCGGGCGGAGGCGAACCTAGCCCAGCTCGCCGCCACCTGCGGGGTTTGCTCGGAACGGGAAACCCTGTCGCGCGAGATCGCCCGCGCGCCCTGAGCGACTCCTACTTCAGCTTTGGCCCCGCCGGCTTGCCGTCCCAGCTCGCGACCATCCAGGCGAAGGCAGTCGTCCAGCCGGTATCGTCACTCGGAGGCAATCGGCCCGACCGGATTTCCGCAACCTCGGCGCTGGCCAATTGCAGATGCGGCCGCTCGCCGGGGCGGGAGACCAGGCCCTCCTCGAGCCCTACCGCTTCCAGCCGGCCCCACATATGCGCCTGTGCGTCATCGCCATCCCAGGACCAGCGGCCTTCCAGCGCGAGCACGAAATCGGCGGCGAGGCCATACTGGTGCAGGCTCTCCCAAGCCTGCACCGGCGTCAGGATACGCCCCATGCGCCCGCGCCCTGAAGCGTAGAGGTTGTTCTGCCGCCAGGGGCCGCGCATGCCCTCATAGATGCCGAACGGCATGCCCTCGGAGTTCAGCCGGGACACGACGCGCAGCGCCTTGTTGCGGAAGGCGGGGTGCAGCATCTTCGGGTCGCGGTTCACGCGATCCACGTTGCGCCAGGGGAAGGTCTCCGTGACGTGCTGGGGCGACTTCGCCCCGGCCACCTGGCGGCGCAGCCGCTTGGCCGGCGCATAGCCGCGTTGGCCCGAAGGCGCCTCCACCTGCAGCCAGCCATCCGGTGCCTCCCCCACCAGCACCACTACCTGATCGAGCGGCAGGCCGCGCAACGCCTTGCTGTCGAGGCCCGGCTCCTCGCGTAGCTCGGTGGCGGAGGCCACGCGGTAGAGGACTGGGTAGGCGGAGGGCTCGGTCATGCAGTTGGCCTTCGTCGAGTTGGGCGGGGCATCTTTAGCGCGCGCGCCGGGGCCACGCCAATCGGGCGGTCCGGTCAGTCTTTGGGCGTCCAGGCAGGTGGCGCTTCGCTGCCGGTCTGGCTGGTGATGCGGCCGTAATGCTCCGGCCGGCGGTGACGCGCGAAGTTGAAGATGGTGTTGCGGCCGAGCTCGCACATGCCGAGGTCGCATTCCGCCACGATCACCTCGTCCTCCCAGCTCGTTGCCATGGCCATGATCTCGCCCTGCGGGTTGACGATGATGGAATGGCCGAACAGTTCATGCCCGTCCTCGGTGCCAGCTTTTGCAACGCCGACGCCGAAGCACGCATTCTGATAACAGCCCGCCTGGATCGAGAGATGGCTGTGCGCGACGCGCAGGTGATGCGCCTCGAAGCCGCGATTCTCCATGTTCAGGGAGGGCGTGTTGTAGCCGAGCATGACCAGTTCCACCTGCTGGAGGCCGAGCACGCGCCAGGCTTCCGGCCAGCGGCGATCGTTGCAGATCATCATGCCGACATTGACCTGGCCCGCGCCGCCCACCGGCGCGCGCACCACCGGGAAGCCGAGGTCGCCGGGCTCGAAATAGCGCTTCTCGAGGTGCTGGACCTTGCGGATCGGGTCGTACTCGGCGTGGCCGGGCAGGTGGACCTTGCGATACTTCAACACGATCTCGCCGGAGGGATGTACGAAGACCGCCGTGTTGAAGCGGCGGCCGTCCGGCGTCTTTTCCGCATAGCCGAGGTGAAAGGCGATGTTGAGCCGGCGCGCGGCCTCGAACAGCGGCGCGGTTTCGTTGGAGGGCAGGGCGTGCTCGTACCAGTGGTCGGCTTCGGCCAGGTTCTCGTGGTACCAGCGCGGGAAGAAGGTGGTCAGCGCGAGTTCGGGATAGACCACCACCTCGGCGCCGCGGCGGGCCGCCTTGTCCATCAGCGCGATCATCCGGGCGACGGCGACATCGCGCCCCTCGGCTTTTTGGATCGCGCCCAACTGTGCGGCGGCGACGACGAGACGGCGGGACATGGCGGCACTCTCCGGGCGTGGCGCGCGCCAGATGCCAGAGGTCGCGCGGCGGCGCCAGCCCTCCGGACCTTGCCGCGGGGGCGTTGCTCCTCCGCGCTGCTCGGGTTACTGCGATCCGCTTTATTGATGGGGATGCCGTCGGATGGCGGGGTTGCGCGAAACGACGGCGATGGGCTTGGCCCTGTGCGCCTTGCTGGCAAGCTCCACGCTGCCCCACAGCCCCGACGCGATGCCCCCGCTGAAGCCGCCCGAAGCGCTCGTGGCTGTCGAGATGGCGGCGCTGCCGGCCGAAGCGCCTGTCGCGGTCGAATTGGGGGCCGCCGTATTCGCCGCCAGCGAGGAAGCCTCGCCCCCGCCCTTCCGCGTGCCGGAAGAAGTCCTCACCAGCCGCGTACCGCTGCGCCTGACGCTGCTGCGCCTGCCCGAACTGTCGCCGCTGCCCGCGGCGACCACCGGCATGACGCCCACCGGCATGACGCCCACCCGCACGATGCTGGCCGGCACCGATACGCCTGCGACACCGGCCGGGCCGCTGACCGGCGCCGTCCTGCCGCGCAGCGCGGCGGAGCAGCTTGCCGCACGCCGCGGCCTCGCCCTTGACGATATCCGCGTGGCGATCGACATGCGCCCTGCGGCGGTCACGTTCTGGATCGGCTCGGCGGCGAAGGATGGCATCCTGCGCGACATCGCGACGCAGCCCTGGAACGCCGATTGGGGGGCGGACATCTTCTACGGCGCCTCCTACAGCCATCGCATCGGCCGGCCCTGGACCGATATCGCGGTGGATGTGGAGGCCGGCGGCGGCTATCGCGCCGGCGACACCAACTCGCCCGAGGCGTGGGTGGCGCTGTATGGCCGCTATGACGGATTTTCCTGGCGCAACCGGCTCTATACCAGCGTCGCCTTCTCGACCGGGCTGCACTGGATGAACAATCTGCCGGAATCCGAAACCGGCACCGCGGCGCAGCCCGAGCCAAACCAGAGCAAGCTGCTGCACTACCTCTCGCCCGAAATCACTTTCTCACTGCCCAACCACCTGGAGAGCGAGATCGCCATCCGCTACGCGCACCGTTCCGGCATTTTCGGGACGTTCAATGGCGTCTATGAAGGCTCGAACGTGCTGACCATCGGGTATCGTCGGCGGCTGTGAATC
>JBBSCP010000398.1:0-4139 GCA_038250135.1 Acetobacterales bacterium
AGATCGGCATCATCGTGCAGGGCGGCCATGCCAATACGCTGCTGCGCGCGCTCGAACGCCTGGGCCTCGCCGACGCCTTCGGCGCCTCGCGGATTCCGATCCTGGTGCTGAACGTCACCTATCCGATCGTGGAAGACGAGGTCAGCGACTTCTGCACCGCCAAGCGCGCCGTGCTGGTGGTCGAGGAAGGCCATCCCGACCATCTGGAACAGGCCATCTCGCATGCGCTGCGCCAGGCCGCCGTACCGACCATGCTGCTTGGCAAGAAGTGCCTGCCCATGGCCGGCGAATACACCGCCGAGGTGATGCTCGCGGGTGTGGCCAAATTCCTCGAAGGCACGGTGCCGGAAGGCGTCGATCTCGAAGCGGTGGCGCGCATCGCGCATGCCGCGCGCGCGCCGGCGGAACGGGCGCGTGCGCTGATCGGCGCCGAATTGCCGCAGCGTCCGCCGGGCTTTTGCACCGGCTGCCCCGAACGCCCGGTCTTCGCCGCGATGAAGCTGGTGCAGCAGGATCGCGCGGTTGGGCCCGTGCATGTCGCCGCCGATATCGGCTGCCATTCCTTCGCGACGCTGCCGCCCTTCAATATGGGCAGTTCCATTCTCGGCTACGGGCTCGGGCTTTCCTCATCCGCCGCGCTGTCGCCGCTGTTCGGCAAGAAGCGCACCATCACGGTGATGGGCGATGGCGGCTTCTGGCATAACGGGCTCGCCACCGGCGTCTCGGCCGCCGTGCAGAACGGCACCGATGGCGTGCTGATCGTGATGGACAATGGCTATTCCAGCGCCACCGGGCAGCAGGCCATTCCCTCCTCCGCGCCGACCGCGCGCCCGGGTGGGCAGATCACGATCGAGGGCGCGTTGCGCGCCATGGGCGTGCGCTGGATCCGCACCCAGGGCACCTATGTCGTGAAGGACATGGTCAGCACGCTGAAGGAAGCGCTGACCACGAAGCAGGGCGGACTCAAGGTCATCGTGGCGCAGCAGGAATGCCAATTGGCGCGGCAACGGCGGGTGAAGCCGGAATATGCGCGCGGCCTCAAGGCCGGCGAGCGCGTGGTGCGCACGCGCTACGGCGTCGATGCCGCGACCTGCACGGGCGACCATGCGTGCATCCGCCTGTCCGGCTGCCCTTCCCTGACGCTGAAGGAAAACCCGGACCCGCTGCGCAGCGATCCGGTGGCGCATGTGAACCAGGATTGCGTGGGCTGTTCGCTATGCGGGGAGGTCGCGGACGCCGCGCAGCTCTGCCCCTCCTTCTATCGCGCCGACATCGTGAGCAACCCGACGCGGCGCGATGCGCGGCGGCTGCGCTGGCGTGAAGCGGTGATCGGCCGCCTGCAATCCTGGGCCGACCGCCGCGCCGCGGCGCGGGAGGCTGCGTGATACCGCCCGCGCCCACCACACGCCCGATTTCGATCCTGGTCTCGGCCATGGGCGGCGAGGGCGGCGGCGTGCTGACCGAGTGGATCGTCTCGGCCGCGCAACGCGCCGATTTGCCAGTGCAGGGCACCTCCATCCCCGGCGTCGCCCAGCGTACCGGCGCGACCACCTACTACATCGAGCTGTGGCCGGAGCCCTGGCCGATGCTGAACGGCCTGCGTCCGGTGTTCGGGCTCGGCCCCTCGCCGGGCGATGTGGATGTGGTGATGGCCACCGAATTGGTGGAAGCCGGGCGTTGCTGCGAACGCGGCTTCGTCTCGCCCGAGCGCACGACGCTGATCGCCGCGACGCGCCGGGTCTTCGCCACCAGCGAGAAAACCGCCATGGGCGATGGCCGCTTCGACGCCGCGCGCGTGATGCGGGCGCTGCGCGAAATGCCGCGCCGTGCGCTGCTGGTGGAAGGTGCCGCTGCCGAGGGCCAGGCGCTGAACGCCGTCATGCTGGGCCGTCTTGCGGCGAGCGGCGACTTGCCAATCCCCGAGAAGGCCCTGCGCGCCGCCATCGCCGCCGGCGTCGCGCCAGAGGCCAATCTGCGCGCCTTCGAGGCCGGGCTCGCGATGACCGAGGCGAAGCCCGCCGCGGCACCCCGCGTGACCAACACGCGCCCTGCCCTGCCCGCCCTGCTCCGCCAGGCCGCCGAGACCCTGCCGCCCGAGGTGCTGGTGGTGGCCGACATCGCCCTGCCCCGCCTGACGCGCTACCAGGACGCAAGCTATGCGCAGCTTTGGCTCAGCCGTCTCAGGCCAGTGCTGGAGGCCGACAGCGCGGCCGGTGGCGGCCAACGCCTGAGCGCCGAAACCGCCCGGCAGCTCACGCTCTGGATGGCCTATGAGGACGTCATCAAGGTTGCCGCGCACAAGGCGAGCGCCACCCGCTTCGCCGAAATCCGCACGGAAGTCCGCGCCAGGCCGGGCGAACCGCTGGCCGTCACCGAACACATGAAGCCGGGGTGGGAGGAGGTCGCATCCCTGCTGCCGCCGCGCCTCGGTCGCCGCGTGCTGGCCTGGGCGGAGCGGACGGATCGGCTGGGCCAGGGTGTGTCGATGCGCGTTGAAAGCACGCGCATCAGCGGCTTTCTCCGGCTGTTCCTGCTGGCGCGGCTGCGGCCCTGGCGCCCCTTCACGATGCGCTGGGCCGAGGAGCAGGCGGGCATCGATGCGTGGCTCGCGCGCATCATCCGCGCCGCCGCGCGCGGCGACCAGGCGCTGGCGCTGGAGATCGCGACCCTGCCGCGCCTGCTGAAGGGCTATGCGGAAACCCATCGCCGCGGCCTGCGCGGCTTCCGGGCGGTGATGCAGGGCGCGGTGGACCCCGCCCTGGCCGCCCCGGCTGGCGATGCGTTGGCGCCCGGCCGCGTGGCGCGCGCGCGGGAGGCGGCGCTGGCCGACCCCGATCATGCGCTGCTGCGCGACCTGCTTGGCAAGCCCGCCTGATGCCTGCCCTCGACATGGCATCGGGGGGCGACGAGCCGGACCTCGCGCCCTTCCGCCTCAACCGCCTGATGGCCGCCTGGAACGCCAGGCTGGAAGCGCGCCTCGCCGCGCAGGGCGCGAGCTTCGCGCAATGGCGGGTGGTGATGGTGGCGGCGCGTGCGCAGCGGCCGCTCACCATCGTGGAACTCGCGGCGCTCACGCTGGTGCCGCACTCCACCTTGTCACGACAGCTTGCCGGCATGGCGGCCGAGGGGCTGCTGCTGCGCACACGCCATGCGGCGGATGGGCGCGCCGTATCCGTCCAACTCACGCCGCAGGGGCGGGCGCGCTACCGCAAATGGCTGCCGATCGCACTCGCGGAAGCCGAGGCCGGGTTGGCCGTGCTGAGCGCCACGGAGCGCACCACGCTGCTCCGCCTGATCGGCCTGCTGGAGCACGCCGTGACGCCGGATCAGGTCAGCGCCAGCATCGCCTGATGCACCGGCCCCGCCGTCAGCGCATAGGCGGCGGCGAAGTGGTTGGTGCCTTCCAGCACGATGGGCGCGACGCCGATCGCCGCACCCAATGCCTGGGTCTGGCGGATGAATTCCGGGCTCTCCTGGTCGCCATACGCCAGCACGACGGGTGCGGTGATGCGCCCGACATGGTGGATGGGGCTCAGCGCCCAGGCTTGCTCCTCGCTCAGCTTCACGTAGTTGCCGCGCGCCGAGAGCAGCACCGGGCGCAAATCATAGACCCCCGAGACCAGGGTGACCGAGGCGAGCTTGCCGGCGAGACGCGGATCGGTCGCGATCACGCCCGCGACATGCGCGCCGGAGGAATGACCCGAAAGGTGCAACGCCAGGCCACCTGCGAACCGCGCCGCCCAGAGGCAGGCGGCGACCACATCCTCCACCAAGTCCAGCAGGGTGAATTGCGGCAGGAGGCGGAAATCCGGCACCGCGAGGTCGAGCCCCGCGGAGAACATTGCCGGCGCTGCGAAGCCCGCATCCGCCCGCGTCAGGCTGCGCCAAGCGCCGCCATGCACATGCAGGTGGAGACCGCGCGGGGCCGGGCAGCGATAGAGGTCCAGCAAGCCCGTGCCGGTATCGTGCAACTCGGGCGGATTTGTCGCCCGTGCCGCCGCGGTGTCGGCCGCGTAGCGCGCGATCCACGCCGCTGCATCTGGCGCCCAGACCCGTTGGTCATAGGCCGCATCCAGACCCGCCTGATCGTAGTGCAAGAACACCATTTCCATCCTGATGGCCTCGCCCGCGCGGTGGAA
>JBBSCP010000399.1:0-4108 GCA_038250135.1 Acetobacterales bacterium
CGCGCGTTCCGCGCTCTTGCCTTCTCGATATTGGCCGCGGCGACCACTCAGCCGTCTTCAGCGGTCGCAGGTCACTTGCAGAGAGATGGCTCGGCTACAGTGTTGGATTCCGAAAAGTGGCTCCCCTGCCGGTTGAAACGCACGTTTCGCCGATGCCGTGGTATTGCGCAGGGCGGGCGTAATTCGCTCGGCGCGACACCGGCGGCTCCCTCAAGCTGCCAGCCGCTGCGGCAGGTGGTCGAGACAGCCCTGCTCAGGCGTCCTCGCTCCCAGCTCGAAATCCATACCCGCCGAGCGACGCGCGCGCCTCACTCACGCTGTCGCAGGCCCGCAGATATGCCTTGTCGTATTTCACCGAGCGCGATGCCCAATCGACAAAGTCGTTGTCCCGCCGGGCGCGGCAGCGACGCTTGCCGTGTCAGCAGCAGTACTTTGGCGCGGTCGATCATCGCTTCGCACTCAGCGGGCCAGCCTTGCTGAGCGCCCAGGACAAAATCCCTCTCCAGCTTCGGCTTCCCGATCTTCGCTTACACCAGTTTCAGATCGATCACGGGCGCGGCCTCACAGGCAGCAGGACGCGCCTTCCAGGCCGTGATCTGGTGCGGTTGCACGTCGAAAAGCTGGCCAATTCAGCCACCGTCTTCTCGGCCTTGATCGCCGCCAGTGCCGCCTTCGCCTCGAAGCCGGGGCTGCGGGTTCGTCGCTTCGTCATACCCGCTCCTGATCCGCGCCAATAATGCCGCCGTTAGGCAGGAAATCCACTTATCGGGCTGTCCGAATTTCCTGAGCCGTGTGTGGCCGGCCCCTTGGATGCAAGGGCGTTTTGGATGTGACGGCGCCGCGGTCGGGTGCGGTCAGGTGTCCGGCCTTTCTTTGCGGTGCGCATGACCGCCGGCCCCGATGAAGTCCGCGACCGAGCTTTCAATCACCTCTGTCATGCGGCGTCCTTCGGCCAAGGCTGCTCGCCGAGATCCCAGAACAGGCCAGCCGCAATGGCGAGGCCCTCGCGCACCAGCGGCAGCAGCGCGTGTTCGTTCGGCGCGTGCTGCGAACAGCCGCTGTAGGAATGCGGGATGTAGACAGTTGGAAGACCGAGCGTGACCGCGAAGGTATCATTCGGCAGCGAGCCGCCAGCGTTGGGGACGATCATCGGCGCCTTGCCGGTGGTCTGCTCGACCGACGCGGCAATCAGGCGCGGCCAAGGCCCGTCCGGGTCCATGCGCGTCGCCGCCCATTCGGCGCCGGCCTTGACCGGGCTGACCACCACATCGTCGAAGCCCGCCTCCGCCAGATGGCGACGGATGGCGGGGATGAAGGTGGCGGGCGCGCGGTCCACCGTGTAGCGAATCTGGCAGCGCGCGAAGGCTTCCGGCGGCACGGCGTTCACCGGCGCTTCGGGATGGCCGCATTTGAAGGCGAGCACTTCAAACGTGTTCCAGCCGAACACCTTCTCCGCGGCGGTCAGGCCTGGCTCGCCCCACCAGGCGTTGATCTCCGGCCCGTCCACGCCGCCATCGACACGGCACTGCGCCAGGGCGGCGCGCACGCTATTGGGCATGTGCTCCGGCACGATGTCGCGCACCAGAACCTTGCCGTTGCGGTCGATGATGCTGGCGATCGCATGCGCGAGGCGCACGCCGGGATTCGCGAGCAACCCACCCCAATTGCCCGAATGATGCCCGCCCTCGCGATAGGTCACGCGCAGATCCAGGCTGAGCGCGCCACGCGTGCCGAGCACCAGCGCCGGCCAGTCCGGCACCAGCCGCGGCCCGTCGGAGGCGATCAGCACGTCGGCGGCGAGTTCCTCACGATGCGCGCGGCAGAATTCGTCGATGCCCGGGGAGCCGACTTCCTCGCTCATCTCGATCAGCACCGTGACGTTGAAGCCGAGCCTGCCTCGGGCAAGCAGCACGGCCTCCAGCGCCACAAGGTTCGCCGTGTGCTGGCCCTTATTGTCCACGATGCCGCGGCCGTAGAGGCGTTCGCCGCGCTGCGTCAGCACCCAGGGCGAGAGGCCCTCATGCCATTCGGCGTCGAGCCCGCGCACGGTATCGCCATGGCCGTAGGTCAGCAGGGTCGGCAGGCCTGGGTCCTCGATGCGGCGCCCGATCAGGAAGGGTCCGCCCTTGCCGGTCGGGTTAGGATGCACCGTGCAGGTGAAGCCGATGCGCGTGAGGTCCGGCGCGATCTCCTGCTCCAGGTAGCGCCAGAGATGCGGCTCGCTGTCAGCATCCTGGCTCGCCGTGGGCACGGCGACGCGGCGCGCCAGTAGCGCGAGCAGGCTGCCATCATCGAGCGTGCCTGTTGCGGCCGAGATCGCCGCTGCGCGGGTCAAGCGCTCGCCTGCTTCACGCGCTTGGTCGCCGCACGCATCGCGGCGACGAAGCGGTTCTGCCCGCGCATCAGCTCGACCTGCGCCGGCTTCTGCAAATCGGCTGCGAGCTGCGTCAGCTCGGCGGCGACGGCGAGGCCGGGCAGCGGCGGCACGGTATAGGCGGGGTCATGCGCGAAACGGGGCTCACGCGTGTAGTTGATCGGCACCAGGATGCGCGCCAGATCCTGCACCGCTTCGTTGCGCGCGGCGACCGGCGCCGCACCAAGCCCGGCAAGTGCGGCCTTCAGCTCGGCCACGGCGGCGCGAGCGGCGGAGAGATCGGCGCCGCCCTTCGACGCAGCCTCATAGCTGGCGATGGTGGCGGTGAACTCGTCGCAGGTCGCCGTCCAGTCGAAGGGCAGGACATCCGCATTGATGATGCGCAGGATCGACAGAAGGTAGATCTTCATGTCGGTCATCAGCACGTTCTTGTCGGCGATCTCCAGCGTGTCGTTCTCGGTGTGCCAGGCGATGTTCGCACCACAGCCGGAGACGTCGTAATAGCCTTTCTCATGCCGCAGCGCCTCGGGCATCGTGCTCGACAGCATGAGAAAGCTCGGCAGACCGATATTGTTGAAGGAGTAGTCGCCGGCCTGCGGCGGCCGCATGGTCTTGATATCGGCATCCGGCACCACGTCGCGAATCGCCTGGGCGGCGAGCGCGGCGCTTTCGGTGAAGGCGCGCGTTTCGTGGTAGCTGGTGGCCCAACGGCAGCCGGGGCTGTCGCAATTCACCTGGGCCAAGCAGTTCTCGTCGAGGTCGATCGCGAAGGCGTCCGTGAACCAGGTGGATCCCGCATAGCGCCCCGTCGAATGCCCCGGCCACCAGGCGATCTTCACGCCGCGCTTGATCTTCGTGCGGTTCGTCCACAGCACGCGGGCGAGTTCCAGCATGGTGGCGTCCCCGGTGGCGTTGTCGCCGACACCGACTTCCCAACTGTCATAGTGCCCGTGCAGCAGCACGTATTTTTCCGGGTCCTCGGCCCCGGGGATGGTCACTACCGGGATCTTCTGGGCGAACCAGCCTTCCTCCATCACGGTCCGGATCGTGGCCTCGCCGCCGGCTTCGGCCAACGCCATCAGTTTTTGGCCATCGGGGTTGTTCACAGCAACCACCGGAATCTTCGGCTTGCGCGGCAGGTCCTTCAGGTCAGGGCTGCCCCAGATGGTGGTGCAGGTGCCCCAATGGATGTCGATGCCGGGATTGACCGCAATCAGGCCGACGCCGCCCCACTCCTCGATCAGGCTGGTCAGCGCCGGGTTGCCGAAGCCCTGCATGACCACGATCTTGCCCGCGACCTTTTGCTTCACTTCCTCGACCGAGGTGATGGTGCCGCCGAACAGCGTCGCAATGTCGCGGTTGTAGGAGCGCAGCGCCTTGGGGTTGGCGTTCAGCATGACCAACGGCGCCATGCGCCCCTCTGGCACGCTCAGCGCCGAAGAGGGCGGCTTCGCGCGGTACTTCACGCCGCCCGCGGTGACCGACGCGTCATGCGGCACCGAGAGGCAGATCTCCGGCGCATGCACCTCCACCGGAATGCCGTGCTTGCGCAGGCGGTCCACGATGACATCGCAGGCGGTGTTCACATCATCCGGCCGCCAGCGGTGCATCCCCGCGAAGGTCGTCACCAGATCCCAGGGTGCGTCGAGGGTGATGGCATCGAGGAAACGCTGTTCGTCAGCGGTGATCGACATTGTATGCTATCCTTGAAAATTCGCTCGGCACGTCGCGCCG
>JBBSCP010000400.1:0-4092 GCA_038250135.1 Acetobacterales bacterium
ACGTTGCAGGCGCGGCTGGCGAGCGGCGAGGCGCTCTACGGCGTCAATACCGGCTTCGGCAAACTTGCCGGCACACGCATCGCGCCCGAGCAACTCGCGCAATTGCAACTCAACCTGATCCGCAGCCACGCCGCCGGCACCGGCCCCTTGTTGCCTGCGGCCACCGTGCGACTCGTGCTGGCGCTGAAGGCGAATGCTCTGGCGCGAGGGGCCTCCGCGATCCGGCCCGAAGTGATCGAGGCGCTTTTGACCCTGCTGGCGCACGACATATTGCCGGCGATTCCTGCCAAGGGTTCGGTTGGCGCCTCGGGCGACCTCGCGCCGCTCGCACACATGTCGTTGCTGCTGCTGGGCGAAGGGGCGGCGCTGGTCGAGGGCCGTGTGGTGCCGGGGGCGGAGGCGCTGGCGCTGGCCGGGCTCACCCCCTTCGCCTTCGGGCCGAAGGAGGGGCTGGCGCTGCTCAACGGCACGCAGGTCAGCACCGCCGTCGCGCTGGCCGCGCTATTCGCCGCGCAGGATCTGCTCAAGACCGCGCTGGTGGCAGGCGCGCTGAGTGTGGACGCCGCGCGCGGCTCGGACACGCCCTTCGATCCGCGCATCCATGCGCTGCGCGGCCAGCCGGGGCAGATTCGTTGCGCGGCGGCGCTGCGTGACCTCATGGCCGGCAGCGCCATCCGCGACAGCCATCGCGAGGGCGATACCCGCGTGCAGGACCCCTATTCGCTCCGCTGCCAGCCGCAAGTGGCCGGCGCCTGCCTCGATCTGCTCGACAACGCCGCCGCGATGCTGCTGCGCGAGGCCAATGCCGTCACCGACAACCCGCTGGTGATGGCGGATGGCGACATCCTCTCCGGCGGGAATTTCCACGCGGCACCCGTGGCCTTCGCGGCCGACACCATCGCGCTCGCAATCGCCGAGCTCGGCTCGATCAGCGAGCGACGGATCGCGCTGCTGGTGGACCCCGTGCTGTCCGGCCTGCCGGCCTTCCTGGTGCGCGAAGGCGGGGTGAATTCCGGCTTCATGATCGCGCAGGTCACGGCCGCCGCGCTGGTCGCAGAGAACCGCGCCCTGGCCACGCCGCGCAGCGTCGATTCCCTGCCGACCAGCGCGAACCAGGAGGACCATGTCAGCATGGCCACCGGCGCGGCACTGCGCCTTGCAGAAATGGCGGAGAACCTCGCCACCATCCTGGCGATCGAGCTGCTGGCCGCCGCCCAGGGGCTCGAATTTCATCGGCCGCTGACCTCCTCCGCGCAGCTCGAATCCGCGCATCGCCTGGTGCGCAGCGTGGCTGCGCCTTGGGATAGCGACCGCGTGATGGCGCCCGACATGCAGGCGGTGAAGGAAATGGTGCAGGATGGCCAATTCGGCGCGCTGCTGGCGTGGCCGGCATGAGCTTTGATCGCGTCTGGCTCGACGCCAACCTGTGCACCATGGCCGATGACGGGCTCGGCGTGATCGAGGATGGCGCCATCGCGGTCAACAACGGCGTCATCGCCTGGGTCGGCAAACGCGCCGACTTGCCCGCCGGCGCGCGCGAGACGACGCGCTGCGACGGGGCCTGGATCCTGCCCGGGTTGATCGATTGCCACACGCATCTGGTCTATGGCGGCGACCGGGCGCGGGAATTCGAGATGCGGCTCGACGGCGCGAGCTATGAGGCCATCGCCAAGGCGGGCGGCGGGATTTTATCCACCGTGAAGGCAACTCGCTCAGCGAGCGAGGATGAACTGGTGGCAAGCGCCCTGCCGCGGCTCGACCTGCTGCTGGCCGAAGGTGTCACCACCATCGAGGTCAAGTCCGGCTATGGCCTCGACCTCGCGACCGAGGCGCGGATGCTGCGCGCGGCGCGGCGCCTTGGCGCGGAGCGGTCGGTGAGCGTGCAGACCAGCTGCCTCGCCGCGCATGCCGTGCCGCCGGAATTCGCCGGGCGGCGGGGCGAGTTTGCCGAGCATGTCGCAAACATCATCATCCCCGCAATCGCGGCCGAAGGGCTCGCCGATGCGGTTGACGCCTTCACCGACAGCGCCATCGCCTTCACGGCCGAGGAAACCGCGCTGGTGTTCGACGCCGCACAGCGCGCCGGGCTAGCCGTAAAACTGCACGCCGACCAGCTGCGCGACGATGGCGGCGCCGCACTGGCCGCGCGCTATGGCGCCCTCTCCGCCGACCACATCGAATATGCCAGCGCCGATGGCCTTGCCGCGATGGCGCAGGCCGGGACCGTCGGCGTGCTGCTGCCCGGCGCCTACTACTTCATCCGGGAGACGCACCTGCCGGACCTCGCGGCGATGCGTGCCGCGGGTCTGCGGATCGCGCTGGCCACCGACCACAACCCCGGCTCCGCGCCGATTTTGTCCCTTTTGCTGACGCTCAACTTGGGCTGCACGCTGTTCCGCCTGACGGTGGCCGAGGCGCTGCGTGGCGTCACGGTCAACGCCGCCGCCGCGCTGGGCTTGCGTGACCGCGGCGTGCTGGCGCCGGGCAAGCGCGCCGATCTGGCGCTTTTCGCGGTGAACCGCCCGGCCGAACTTTGCTACTGGATCGGCCGCAACCCCTGCCTCGGGCGCGTCACCGCATGACGCTGGCCGAGATGCAGGCGCGGGTGCGCGACGGCGTGCCGCTCGCCGGCGCCTGGGGGGTGGAGGTGCTGGAGGCCGGCGAAGGCCGCGCCCTGCTCCGCCTGCCCGCCGATGCCACGCTGCTGCGGCCTGGCGGCACCGTCTCCGGCCCCGCACTGATGGGGCTCGCGGATATTGCGATGTGGGTGGCACTGCTCTCGATGAGCGGCGGGCGGGACGAAAGCCTGACCGCGAGCCTCTCCATCACCTTCCTCCGCCCGCCGCCACCGGGCGCCGTGCTGGCGGAGGCGCGCGTGATCAAGCGCGGGCGGACCCTCTCCTACGGCGAAATCTTCCTCCGCGCCGAAGGGGCGGAGCAGCCCTGCGCGCATGTCACGACGAGCTGGGCGGCCGTGCCAGGTCTCGCCACAGGCCAAGGCTGATTTTGTGCGGGCGCAACCGCTTATACGCCGCGCAAGAACTCGCCTCTTCGGCGTAAATGTGCCTTGAATTCTTCACGACTCGGGTCCAATCTATTACCTTACGGTCCTGTAATTTTAGAGCAGGCCACCTGGCCAGCCGCCAGAAACTGCAAAAATGGGCGGAAATGGCAAGGAAATCAGGAGGAAAATGGCGTTATGGACGGCGGTATTACGTCCGGCGGTCGTCTCATGGATCGCCTGACCGAGAGGCGGGCAGACCTCGACCGACACATCGCGCTCGAGCGTGCTCGGCCAACGCCGGATGAGGCGCTGATCCGCCGCATGTCCCGCGAAAGGCTGCTGGCCAAGGATCGGCTCGCGGCGCTCTCCGGTCACGCCATGCCGCGTTGGGCGCGCGACCAGGCGGAGTAGGCCTCAAAACACGGCGCTGAAGGGCAGCACTGCCACGCTGTCGCCGGGCGAGACTTGCGTGACCTCCTCCGGCAATTCGGCGAAAGCGTCGCTCTCGACCAGCGAGGAGAGCAGCCCGGCCCCCTCGCGCGGGTATTTGCGGGCCAGTGGCAGGCCAGGGCCCGGCAGCAGCGCGACGCGCACATACTCCCGCCGCCCGGCCTTCTTGCGGTAGCTGAAATCTGCCTGCGCCCGAAAGCGCGGCAGCACTTCCGGCAGCGCGCCGGCACGCTTCAGAAGCAGCGGGCGCGCGAGGTGCAGGAAAGTCACCACCGCTGCCACCGGATTGCCTGGAAGGCCGATCACGGGCGTGCCGCCGATCAGCCCCATCGCCGCGGGCCGGCCCGGCTTGATGGCGAGGCGCCAGAACACCAGGCTGCCGCCCTGCCCGATCGCCGCCTTCACATGGTCGGCCTCGCCGGTCGAGACGCCGCCAGAGGTCAGCAGCAGATCATGCGTGGCCGCCGCCGTGCGGAGTGCGGCGACCGTCGCCTCGGGATCGTCGAGCAGGATGCCGAGGTCACTTGCCGCCACGGGCAAGCGCGCCAGCAGCGCCAGCAGCGTGAAGCGGTTGGAATCATAGGTCTGCGCCGGGCCGAGCGGCTGGCCGGGTTCGGCCAACTCATCGCCGGTGGAAA
>JBBSCP010000401.1:0-4084 GCA_038250135.1 Acetobacterales bacterium
AAGGGCGCCGCGGCAAGTGCCGCGAAGCCAAGGAAACCGGAGGTTTCCGCCCGGCGTCTGAGGGCAAGAAAAACTATACCAACGGTCATTCTTTTTGACCGTTGGTATTAGTCCAGCAGCGTCGCCGCCGCGCGCAGCAGGCTGCCGCCGGGCAGGCGGAGTGCGTCGAGGATGCGGAAATGGTCCGCGCCGGGGATCGGCAGCAGCGGCCCCGGCGCGTGCGCCGCGCTGCGCAACGCGTGGAAGTCCCGGCTCTGGCGCACGAGTTCGGGCAATTCCGTGCTGCCATAGGCAATGGCGAGCGGCTTCATCACCACCGGCCGGCGCTGCGGCGAGAGGTTCTCGATCTCGTCCTCGCTGAGCTTCAGCGCGGCGTTGAGGTAGGTGTCGCGGATCGGCGCAAGTTCGAAGATTCCGCTGATGGCGAGGCCCGCGCTCACTGCTGGATGTTCGAGCGCGAGCGCCGTCAGATGCCCGCCCGCCGACCAGCCGGAGGCAACCAACGGTCCGGCGATGCCATGCGCGGCGCCGTGCGCGGAAAGCCAGTCCAGCGCCGCCTGCACCTGCCAGGCGATGGTGGTCAACGAGGCTTCGGGGGCGAGGGTGTAGCCGTGGCAGGCAAAGCTCCAGCCCATGGCCAGCGCGCCTTCCGCAAGATGGGCGAAATCCTCGCGCCTGTTGCGTTGCCAGTAGCCGCCATGGATGAACACCAGGCAAGGCGCGGCGGGATCGCGGCCGGGGAACAAATCCCATTTCTCCCGCGCGCCAGGGCCGAAGGGCAGGTCGAGATGCCCAGGGTGCGCCGCGCGGAAGACGGCGGCGGCGGCATCGCGTGCGGCGATCAGCGCTTGGCTGTCGGCCACGGCGCCGCCATTGTTGTAGGCGGTATCGCGCTCGGCCTGCGTCGCGCTGGCCCAAAAGGCGGGCAAGAAGGCGGGGAAATGGCTCATGGCGTCAGCACCCGAATCGGCTTGCCGGCAAGATACGCCTCGATCGTCTCGACCGCACCCTTGAAGTAGGTGTGGTAGTTCTGCGTCGAGACATAGCCCAGATGCGGCGTCAGCACCGTGTTCGGGCAGGCGAGCAGGGGGTGGTTCGGCGGCAAGGGTTCCTCATCGAACACGTCGAGCCCCGCGCCGCCGATGCGGCCCTCCCTCAGCGCCGCCACCAGCGCCGCCTGGTCGATCAGCGGCCCGCGGGAGGTGTTGATGATCACGCCGGTGCGCTTCATCGCGCCGAGTTCCGCCGCGCCGACGATGCCGCGCGAGCTCTCAGAGAGCACCAAGTGCAGCGAGATCACGTCGGCCTGCGCGAACAGTGCGGCCTTCTCGACTCGCGTGGCGCCGACCGCGGCGGCGGCCTCGGCGGTGAGGTTCCGGCTCCAGGCGATCACCTTCATGCCGAAGGCCTGCCCCACCTTCGCCACCCGCGTGCCGAGCTTGCCGAGGCCAAGGATTCCGAGCGTCAGCCCCTCCGTCGAGGTGCCCAAGGAGGTCTGCCAGCCGCCGGCGCGCAGGCTCGCTTGCTGCGCCGGCAGGTCGCGCAGCAGGTTGAGGATCAGCCCCCAGGCGATGTCCACGGTCGGCGCGCCCGTGCTCGGCGTGCCGCAGACGGTGATGCCCTGCGCCTGCGCGCAAGCGACATCCATGGCGCGGTTCTTCTCGCCCGTGGTCATCAGGAGCTTCAACCGGGGCAGACGCTTGATGAGGGCGGCGGGGAAGGGCGTGCGTTCGCGCATCGCGAGGATCGCGTCGAAGGGCTGCAGGCGCTCGGCCAGCGCTGCCTCATCCTTCAGCGTGTCGTGGAATACCGTGATGTCGAGGCTGCCGGGCAGGCGCCCCCAGGGGCCCATGCCGCGCGCCACATCCTGGTAATCATCCAGGATCGCCAACCGCGAAAGTGAGTTCATGCCATCCGCCCCGCCCGAAATCGCACAGGCTGGAATGCGGCGCGGGGGTGCGCGCGTCAATCAGTGCCCAGGCGCTCGACCTCAGGTGACGCAGAGGTCCCAACGCTGCGTGCGGGCCGGGCGGAGCGGCAATAGCCCGGGTTCGGTCTCCGCGGCCGCTCCATCCGGGCCGAACAGGCGCGCGGTGGCGGGGCGGAACAGGTTCGGCCGCGTGGTGGCGGCGGCGCCGTCGAGGTCGCTGGGCAGGGCGCCGAAGAAATCGCCGGCCAGCTCGGCGGCCAGCCCTTCCGTGGGCAGGTGCAGCGCGAAGCTGCGGGTGACGGGCGGCGGCGGCGCAGCGTCGAGGCCAGGCGCCTCGGCCGGCAGCCAGAGCGCGAATCCGCCATCCTCGGCGGTCCAGGTGACGATGCGCGCCGGCCGCCCCTCCAGCACCGACATGACGGTCAGCATGCCGAGCGCGATGCCACGCCCGGCCGAATCGCGCAGCGTGCCGATCACGGCCGTCATCCCGGCAGGAATCGCACGCCCTGGGGCGGGGCGCAGCAGGGCTGTGGGGCGCGGCAGCGGAGCGGGCGGCTCAGCCGCCGCAGTCGGGCGGGCCGGCAGGCGGGGCGGCACCGTCACGGTCATCACCAGCGGCAGGAAGCGCCGCTCCGGATCGGTCAGCAGGATGCGGCGCGTGCCGGCGGGCAGTTCCTGGAAGCGCAGCAGGCCGCTCTGCGCCTCCTGCTCCATCCGCGCCGCGGCCACGCCGTGGACCTGCGCGCGCAGCCCTTGTACGGGCGGCAGCGCGCCGGGATGGCCCTCGGCCACGTAGCGCAGCGGTCGGATTTGCACGATGGGCGGCAGGGCGAGGGAGGACGGCCGCGCGACGTACCAGCCACCCCGCTGCGTTTCGATGATCGGCATCTCGACCTTTCCCGCCAGTGAAGGATATCTCCCGAAAGAGCCTAGCCATGGGCCGCGGGCGAATGCAACGGATGGTTGCAGATCAACTTTCCCTGACTAGCGCGGTTGCAGCGCGGCGAAGTATTTCGGGCAGGGGTGTGGGGCGCCGCTGCGTCGCGCGATCGACGTAGACATGGACGAAATGGCCTTCCGCGCTCACGGCAATCGCAGCATTGCGGAAGATGCCGATGCCATAGCGAATGGAGGTCGTGCCCACACGTTCCACGCGCAGCCCGGCGGTGATCTCGTCGGGAAAGGCGATCGGCGCGTGGAAGCGGCATTGGGTTTCCACCACCACGCCGATCACTTCGCTGTCCACCAGGTTGATTGCGCCCGAGCCGAGCAGGAAACGCGCGACGACCGTGTCGAAATAGGAATAGTAGGTGACGTTGTTGATGTGGCCGTAGATGTCGTTGTCCATCCAGCGCGTCGGGATGGCCAGGAAATACCCGTAATCATCGCGCAAGGACAGCGGCCTACTCACGCAAGCGCTTCCTCCACGATGGCTTCGTCCACGCAGGCCGCGAAGCCGGGCGCGCGCGCGATGGCGCCTGCGGCGAGCATCGCCGCTTGCTTTTCGGCACCGCCGGCATCGGCGCCACCAGCCATCTCTCGGCCGAACTGCTGCGCAAGCTGGCCGGTGTTTCCTTCACCGTCGTGCCCTATCGCACCACGCCGCAGGGGGTGGCCGACCTCACCGCCGGGCGAGTCGATTTCATGATCGACAGCCAGACGCTGGTGGGCCCGCTGATCGCCGATAACCGCGTGCGGGGCCTCGCCGTCACCACCTCGGTCCGCAGTTCGATGCTGCCGCAATTGCCCACACTCGCAGAGGCCGGCGTGACGGGTTACGACAGCTCCGCCTGGAACGGCGTCTATGCCCCCGCCGGCACGCCGGTCGCTGCGATCCGCCCGATTGCCGAGGCGGTGGCGGCCGCGGTGCGTGAGCCCACGACGAAGCAGCGTCTTGCCGCGGCAGGGGTCGATATCTTCGACGACAATTCGCCCGAGGCGCTGGCGGCGCATTTGCGCCTCGAAGTCGCGAAATGGGGCGAGCTGGTGCGCAGCCTGAACCTCCGCACCGGGTAGCGAATGGGCGGAAGCGATTGAACGCCCCCGATTCGCACTTCGCAAATCGGGGCAACAACGCCCCCCAAGCGCCTCATATGTGTAACTGCGACGCAAACGGGCTTCGCCCTGCACGGGGCGGCGGCTATAGACGAGGGG
>JBBSCP010000402.1:0-4038 GCA_038250135.1 Acetobacterales bacterium
CGCGATGGCCATTCCGGCGCGCGTGGCACGGGCACCATCGGCTTCGCCGCGCTGCGCGGTGGGCAGGTGGTGGGCGAGCATACGCTGCTGTTCGCCGGCGCGACGGAGCACATCGCCCTCACGCATCGCAGCTTCGACCGGCGCGCCTATGCCACCGGCGCGGTGCGCGCCGCACTCTGGCTACGAGGCCGTCCGCCCGGCCTGTACGACATGATGGACGTGCTTGGCATGCGATGATGGACTGGCCGACCGGAAACCGCCTGCCTTGACCCCGTCACACTGCACTGCAATACGGCGCCGTCCCTGGATCCGCCGGGGCGAAATAGCCAGGCCGGGGCGAACCGGCCCTCCGCGACAAGAGGCCGAACCAAGCCATGCGCGATACTGGCGAGTATCTGTTCACGTCGGAGAGCGTCTCCGAAGGTCACCCAGACAAGGTAGCGGATCGCATTTCCGACACCGTGCTCGACGCCTATCTGTCGGCCGATCCCTATTCACGAGTGGCCTGCGAGACGTTGGTCACCACCAACCGGGTGGTACTGGCGGGTGAGACCCGCGGCCCGGCCAACGTGACGCCGGAGTTGCTGATCCACCTGGCGCGCCTGGCGATCCAGGACATCGGCTACGAGCAGGAAGGCTTCCACTGGCGCAACGCCCATGTGGAATGCCACCTGCACGCGCAGTCCGAGCATATCGCCCAGGGCGTGGACGCCGCCGGCAACAAGGATGAGGGTGCCGGCGACCAGGGCATCATGTTCGGCTATGCCTGCCGCGAAACGCCCGAGCTGATGCCCGCGCCGCTGTACTATGCGCACCTCATCCTGCGCCGCGTCGCCGAGATGCGCCGCGCCGGCGACCTCGGCGTCGCTGGCCTGCTGCCGGACGCGAAATCCCAGATCACGCTGCGCTACGTGGACGGCAAGCCGGTGGGTGCCACCTCGGTCGTCGTCTCGACACAGCACGCCGAGGGGCTGGAGCAGGCCGACATCAAGCGCATGCTGCGCCCGATCGTCGAGACCAGCCTGCCCATGGGCTGGATGTGCCCGGACAACGAGTTCTACGTGAACCCGACCGGCAAGTTCGTGATCGGCGGCCCCGATGGCG
Source organism: Acetobacterales bacterium (assembly GCA_038250135.1). Taxonomy (GTDB): domain Bacteria; phylum Pseudomonadota; class Alphaproteobacteria; order Acetobacterales; family Acetobacteraceae; genus Falsiroseomonas. The sequence goes on from JBBSCP010000402.1 coordinate 1,105, forward strand.
ATTGTGGCCTCACCGGGCGCAAGATCATCGTGGACACCTACGGCGGCGCGGCCCCGCATGGCGGCGGCGCCTTCAGCGGCAAGGACCCGACGAAGGTCGATCGTTCCGCCGCCTACGCCGCGCGCTACGTCGCGAAGAACGTCGTGGCCTCGGGCATCGCGGACAAGTGCACGATCCAGGTCAGCTATGCGATCGGCGTCTCCAAGCCGTTGTCGGTGTATTTCGACCTGCACGGCTCGGGCAAGGATGTGGATGAGACGAAGCTCGCCAAGGTGATGGACGCCATGGTGAACCTCTCGCCGCGCGGCATCCGCGAACATCTGCACCTGAACCGCCCGATCTACGCGGTGACCTCCGCCTACGGCCATTTTGGCCGCACGCCGGACGCGGAGAAGGGCACCTTCACCTGGGAACGCACCGACATCGCGGATGAGATCCGGCGCGCGTTCAACCGCTGATCCGAGTCGGATCGATGGGGGGCGGCGGGCGCAAGCCTGCCGCCCCTTCGTGCTGAAAGGGGCCGCATGACCGCCGACCGTCCCCCCATCGCCGAGGGCGTGCCCGACCGCATGTACGGCCGCCGCCGCGGCCATCCGCTTAGGCCACGCCAGCAGCGCCTCCTCGACGAGACCCTGCCCCGGCTGCGCCTCACGCTCGACCAGGCGGCCAATCCGCGCGCCGCCTTCGCCATGCCCGATGCGCCCCTCTGGCTGGAGATCGGCTTCGGCGGGGGTGAACACGCGCTGGATCAGGTCGCGGCGCATCCATCCGTCGCCTATATCGCCTCAGAGGTCTTTGAGAACGGGTTGTGCTCGCTGCTGACCCGCCTGGTGCCGGAGGGCGCGGAGGCCACTGGCGCGCTGCCGGCGAACCTTCGCCTATGGCCGGAGGATGCGCGGCATCTGGTGCAGGCGCTGCCGGAAGGCGCGCTGGATCGGCTGTTCCTGATGTTTCCAGACCCCTGGCCCAAGGCGCGCCACGCCAAGCGGCGCTTCGTTCATCCGGAATTATTGCCCCTCGTCGCCCGCGCGCTGCGCCCCAGCGGCGAATGGCGCATCGCCAGCGACCATCCGGTCTACCAGGCCTGGGTCGATGAGGTGTTCCGCGACCAGTCCCTGTTCACCCTGGCTGAACACCACCTGACGCGCCCCGCCGATTGGCCCGGCACGCGCTACGAGGCCAAGGCCTTCCGCGAGGGCCGGCAGCCGCGCTACTGGGTTTTCCGTCGTGCGATGACCGGGCGGCCTTAGGCCCTACAGCACTATCCGCTCACATTGAATCAATGTGAGCGAATAGTGCTGTGGCCAAGGGTGATGACATCGCCGCCGGCAGCCCGGGCGTCGTCGGGGTCGTGCGTGGCCATCAGCGTCGGTAGGCGGAGCCTCCGCACCCTTTCGAACACGAAGCCGCGCATCCGCTCGCGTAGCGCGACATCGAGCTTGCCGAAGGGCTCGTCGAGCAGCAACGCGCGCGGCTCGGCCAGCAAGGTGCGCAGCAGCGCCACGCGCGCGCGCTGCCCGCCGGAGAGCGTGGCCGGGTCGCGCGCGCCGAAGCCGGCCAGTTCCGCCTCCTCCAGCGCCGCCGCGATCCGTGCCATCCGCGCGGTGCGCCCACGGACATCCGCAGGCAGGCCGAAGGCGAGGTTTTCGGCCACAGAGAGGTGCGGGAACAGCAGATCGTCCTGGAACAACAGGCCGATGCGCCGCCGCGCCGGCGGCAGCACGCTCACATCCTGCCCATCCAGCAGCAGGCGCCCGCAGGCGCGGAAGGCGGGATCGAGCGCGCCGGACAGCCAGGCCAGCAGGGTGGACTTGCCCGACCCCGAGGGGCCCATCACCGTCACCACCTCGCCCGGCGCCACGTCGCAGCGCGGCAAGCCAACGAGAAGCTGACCGCCGAGCGTGATCTCCAGGTCCTCGATCACCAGGCTCATGCCGGGCGCATCCCGCGCCGGTCGCGATGCAGCCAGGCCGGCAGCATCACCGCCGCTGCATAGACGGCCATCGGCAGCAGCGCCTGCAACGTCGCATAGGCGCCGAGAATGCGGCGGTCGGCTCCGGCGGCGAGCGTCACCGCCTCGGTGGTCAGGGTGGTGACGCGGCCGGCGCCGGCAAACAGCGTCGGCAGATAGAGCCCGACCGAGACGGCGAAGCCGACGGCGGCGGCCACAAGAAGCGGGCGCAGCAGCAGCCGACACTTCACAGCGAGGAACACCCGCCACGGCCCCGCGCCGAGCGAAGCGGCGCTGCGGGCATAGCGGCGGTCCAGCGCGCGCCAGGGATCGGCGAGCGAGAGGAAAACATAGGGCAACACGAACAGCAGATGCGTCCACACCACCGCACCCAACGTGCCATCCAGGTCCAGCCGCACCAACGCCACCTGCCAGCCGAACAGGAAGGCGAGTTGCGGCAGCAGCAGGGGCAGCCAGATCAGCGCCAGCACCCGTTGGCCGGGGCGGAAGCCGTGGCGCTGCTCGGCTTCCAGGCAGGCCAGCGTCAGCCCCATCGCAAGTGCGGTGGTCGCCAGCGCGACGATGAGCGTCGTCGCCGCGGGTGTGGCGATCGCCTGCACCTGCGCCTGCCAGGTGGCCAGCGTAAAGGCGACCGGAAGTGCCTCGGGAAAGCGCCAGGGGCCGGCGAAGGACCAGGCGATCAGCACGAGAAGGGAAGCGGCATTCGCCAAGAGCAGCGCCGCCATCAGTGTCGGCGCGCCGACGCGCAGCACGAGGCCCGCGCCGCCGCGCCCGCCGGCCGCGATCCAGCGCCGGCCGAGCGACGCGACGACGCGTTCGGCCACCCGCCACGCCAGGATCGCGGCGAGCACGATCAGCAGCAGCAGCAGCGCGCCCGCCGCGGCCGGGAACCACTGCGTGAGCTCGCGGTCCGAGAACCAGCGCAGCACCAGGGCCGAGAGGGTGGGCGGCGTGCCCGGCCC
>JBBSCP010000403.1:0-4011 GCA_038250135.1 Acetobacterales bacterium
AATCTGGGGTTGTGGTTGTGCCCCTTTGGTTACTTACGGCCTCCCCCCCACCACTAGAGCACGATCGATCGTCCCGGATTGATGTTGTGCTCTCGAAACCGTTGAATCTACGCCACGAAATTTGCTCATATTGCTTCAATGTCAGTAGATAGTGCAGTAGTCTGGTGACGCGGGTCGCCGAACAGGCCGAGCGGTTCGAACCCGCCGACCGCCTGGCTTGGTTCGCGACGAACCACATGCGACGCGAGCCGCCATGGCTCGTGCTGCGTAAGGCATGGCCGGGCCGCCGAGCCAGGACGCCGCACTCTCGGCCGAACCGGGGCGGCCGAGACTTGGGACGCTCTCGCCCCCTCGGCGCGCAAGGGCATCGTCTGGTGGATCGCCTGGCCATGATCCAAACGACGGGCGCGCGACGATTGGCAGAGACCGCACGTCTGGTGGGAATCGGTCTGCGTGCCAATTTCCGGAAAGCCGGGGAGAGTAGGGGCGGATGTCAGTTTTCGCGGGTTTCGTGGTTTACGTGATGGTCTGGTGGACGGCGCTGTTCTGCGTGCTGCCCATCGGGACCCGCCCGGTGGAGGAGGCGGACCCTGAGGCCGGGGGCTGGCGGGGCGCTCCGGCGCGCCCGCTGCTGCTGCGCAAGATGATCGCCACCACGGTGCTCGCCACCCTGATCTGGCTTGGCATCCAAGCGGTGTTTCTTTCCGGCTGGGTCGATTTCCGGGAAGGGTGGTGGGCTTATGAGGGACCGGGGATTTCGTCACCCATGCCAGGTGGTGCACAAAGATAAGGCGGCTAACCAATCATCCGACTGGCGCCGCCTCATTTGAAAGCAAGTTTCTTGCTGGGGCTGTTTTTTTCGCCCCTTAGCGCCGCGTTTCTTATTGTGCCGCGGTCAGCCTTGGCGCCATTCTCTCGTTCAGAGAGAGGTTGATCCTCTCTCTGCCGTGTGACTGGCGTTTCCTCCCTTAACTCGGGCCGCATCCCATGGATGCGGCCCGTTTTTTTATCCAAATCATTCGGCTTTGCAAAGCTATTTCTTCACAAGAACCGGTAAAAATGTCGGCTTCGTGTCCGACTTTCCGAAAGTTGCGCAAGAATATTGCTGCGATGCAGCAGTCCCGGAGCGACACCAAAGCTGTGGTCATGATGAGCGGGCTGATCGAATTGCGCCTCACTGGCGTTGCCCCCGCGCCGCGACTAGGTTCCGGCCTACAACGACCTGGAACTAGGAGCCCGCACTTTGCGCCTCTCCCGCGCCTTTCTGCCCACGCTCAAGGAAACCCCCGCCGAGGCGACCATCGCCTCGCACCGGCTCATGCTGCGCGCTGGCCTGGTGCGGCAGACCTCGGCCGGCATTTACGCCTGGCTGCCGCTCGGCTGGCGGGTGTTGCAGAAGATCGAGCAGATCGTGCGCGAGGAACAGGACCGCGCCGGCGCGCAGGAAATCCTGATGCCGACGATCCAGTCGGCCGAGCTCTGGCGCCAGTCCGGCCGCTACGATGCCTATGGGCCGGAGATGCTGCGCCTCAAGGATCGCCACGACCGCGAGATGCTGTTCGGCCCGACCAATGAGGAGATGGTCACCGACATCTTCAGGAGTTTTGCGAAAAGCTATCGCGACCTGCCGCGCAACCTCTACCACATCCAGTGGAAGTTCCGTGACGAGGTGCGCCCGCGCTTTGGCGTGATGCGTGGGCGCGAATTCCTGATGAAGGATGCTTATTCCTTCGACGTCACCAAGGAAGGCGCGCAGCACAGCTACCGCCAGATGCTTTTGGCCTATCTGCGCACGTTCCAGAGGATGGGCCTCAAGGCCGTGCCGATGAGGGCGGATACCGGCCCTATCGGCGGGAACCTCAGTCATGAGTTCATCGTGCTTGCCGAGACCGGCGAAAGTGCCGTCTTCTACGACTCCGACTACGAAAACTTCGACTTGGCGGGGTCTGATCTGTCTTATGACAATGTCGAAGACCTCTCGGCATTCTTCAACCAAGTGACGTCGATGTACGCTGCCACCGACGAGATGCACGACGAGAAGGCCTGGTCCGCGGTGCCGGAGATGCGCCGCCGTCAGGGGCGCGGCATCGAGGTCGGCCATATCTTTTTCTTTGGGACGAAATACTCGGAGAAAATGGGCCTTTCCGTCCAGAGTTCGGATGGTAAGCCGGTGGTGCCGGAGATGGGCAGCTACGGCATCGGCATCTCGCGCCTGGTGGGAGCGACCATCGAGGCGAACCATGACGAGGCCGGCATCAAATGGCCCGATGCCGTCGCCCCCTTCCGCGCCGTGGTGATCAACCTCAAGCAGGGTGACGCCGCCTGCGACGCGCTGAGCGAACGCCTGTACGCCGCGATTCCAGACGCGCTCTACGATGACCGCACCGAGCGCGCCGGCCCAAAATTCGCCGATGCCGATTTGATGGGCCATCCTTGGCAGGTGGTGATCGGCCCGCGTGGTGTGGCCGCCGGCGTGGTCGAACTCAAGCGCCGCGCGACAGGCGAGAAGCAGGAAGTCTCCCCCGAGGATGCACTGACGAAAATCCTCGGATGAGCATGTTCGGCCCCTTCGAGCGCGCCATCGCCTTCCGCTATCTGCGCGCCCGCAAGGGTGAGCGGTTCGTCTCGGTCATTGCCATTTTCTCACTGGTCGGCATCGCGCTGGGTGTGGCCACGCTGATCATCGTGATGAGCGTGATGAACGGCTTCCGGCAGGAATTGCTCAGCCGCATCCTCGGCCTCAACGGCCATCTCGGCGTGCATGGGCTGGAGCGCAACATCAGCGATTACGACGCCGTCGCGGGCCGTATCCGCGCCGTGCCAGGCGTGGTCATGGCCACGCCGATCGTCGAGGGCCAGGTGCTGCTGACGAGCGACCAGGGCGGCGCCTCAGGCGGCCTCGCGCGCGGCGTGAAGCCCGAGGATCTGCGAGCGCGCGGTATTGTCGCGGACAGCATCATCAATGGCAGGCTCGACCGTTTCGAGGGCGACGACGCCATCGTCATCGGCTCGCGCCTCGCGCAGCGCTTTCGCATCACGGTGGGCGACAAGGTGACGCTGGTATCGCCGCAGGGGCGCACCACGGTATTCGGCACGGTGCCGCGCGTGCGCGCCTATACGGTTGTCGCGATCTTCCAGATCGGCATGCATGAATACGACAATTCCTTCGTTTTCCTGCCGATGGCCGCGGCGCAGACCTTCTTCCAGACCGGCGATGTGGCGACGCAGGTGGAGGTCTTCGTGACCGACCCCACCAACGTCCGCGCAGTCACGCGCGGCATCCGCGCCGCGTTGCAGGACAGGCCGGTGCGCATCCTCGACTGGCAGGACGCGAACTCCAGCTTCTTCGCCGCCGTGCAGGTGGAGCGCAACGTGATGTTCCTGATCCTGACGCTGATCATCATCGTCGCCGCCTTCAACATCGTCTCCTCGCTGATCATGCTGGTGAAGGACAAGGGACGCGACATCGCGGTGCTTCGCACCGTCGGTGCGACACGTGGCGCGATTCTGCGAATTTTCCTGCTCTGCGGCGCCAGTGTGGGGGTTATCGGCACATTGACCGGCTTCCTGATCGGCATCGCCTTCTGCGCCAACATCGAGACCATCCGCCAGGCCATCCAGGCGCTGAGCGGGACGGAGCTGTTCAGTGCCGAGGTCTATTTCCTCACGCGCCTGCCCGCGGTGGTGGATCCGAACGAGGTGATGCAGGTGGTTGCGATGGGCCTCGGCCTGTCGTTGCTGGCGACGATCTACCCGAGTTGGCGCGCGGCGAAGACCGACCCCGTGGTGGCGCTGCGAAATGAGTGAAGTTGCTTTGGAACTCCGCGCCGTCGAGCGTCGCTTCCGCACCGAGGCCGGCGAACTCGCCGTGCTGCGTGGCGCCGATCTTTCGCTGGTCGCCGGCGAGATCGTCGCACTGGTGGCCCCTTCGGGCACGGGCAAATCGACTCTGCTGCATCTCGCGGGCCTGCTTGAAATGCCCGATGCGGGGGAGGTGTTCTACCAGGGCCA
>JBBSCP010000404.1:0-3994 GCA_038250135.1 Acetobacterales bacterium
CTTGCGATGTTTCGAGGCTTTCGCTCACAACATGATCGCGGCCGCATCCGCTGCGCTGGTGCCCTCGCAGCGCGAGGTGATGCGCCGGCCCGGCGTCTCATACACCGCGCTGCAGAAGGCCGCGCAGGCCGGCCGCATCGCGCTCGAGCCCGGCGGCGGCTGGGACTTGGACTCGGTGCGCGCAGGGCCGGCCGCCAGCACTGATCGGGTGCGCAAGAACAGGAAGCCCGCCCCGCCGGCGCCGCGTTCCCCAAGCCGGTATTATTCAACGGCAGCCCGCGGGCGTCCTTCTTGCCCACGGGGGGGGGGTGGCCAGGACCGCCCGTTGCGGTGCCGGCGGTGCCCAACCCCATCTTCACCTTGGTCGCGGTGGGAACCGGGCTGCTTGCGGGCCATGTCGCTGCTCCCCGTCGGAAGCGGGACCGACGCCGGCCGCGCTCCGTCAGTTCGGCTCGACCCGAATGATTCGCGCGCCCGCCTGGTCGTCCGTCAACAGATACAGGTACCCATCCGGTCCCTGCCGCACGTCGCGCACCCGGCGTCCGACGGGGATCCGTTCCTCCCCCGCCACGCGCCCCGTGGCATCGAGCCGGATGCGGCGCACATCCATGCTGCGCAACCCGCCTGAGAACAGGTCGCCGCGCCAGCCCGGGAAGCGATCGCCGCTATAGAACGCAAGGCCGGAGGGCGCCGTTGTCGACATCCAGACCAGCACCGGATCCGTCATGCCCGGCGCGCTGCGCCCATCGCCGATCTGCGCCCCACCCCGATACTCGACGCTGTAGGACACCGCCGGCCAGCCATAATTCCGGCCGCGCTCGATCCGGTTGATCTCGTCGCCGGCCTGGCTGCCATGCTCATTCGCCCAGACAATGTTGCGGATCGGGTCCCAGGCGAGGCCCTGGCTATTGCGGTTGCCCCAGGTCCAGATCTCCGGCCGCATGCCCGCCTGCCCGACGAAGGGATTGTCCCCCGGCACCGTCCCATCCGCATTGAGCCGCATGATCTTGCCAATGTGGTTCGACCGGTCCTGCGCATTCTCCCGAATGAAGCGGCCGTCCAGCATATTGGGCGGATTGCCGCCATCGCCGACCGTCAGCAGCAGCGTGCCATCCGGCAGGAACAGGATGCGGCTGCCGAAATGCGCATTGGTCGCCTTCTCCCGGTCGACCTGGAAAATCACCTCCAGGTCGCGCAGCGCAGCGCCGTCGAACGTGGCGCGCGCCAGGCGCGTGCGGTTAGCCTGCCCGTCGCCATGCGCGTAGGACAGGTAGACCAGACGGTTGCGCGCGAAATCCGGATGCAGCGCGATGTCCATCAGCCCGCCCTGGCCCATCGCATGCACCGGCGGAACACCCGTGATCGGCGTCGGGTCGAGTTGGCCGTCGCGCACGACGCGCAGCCGCCCGGCGCGTTCCGTGACCAGCAGCGCGCCATCGGGCAGGAAGGCGAGGCCCCAGGGATTGGCAAGCCCATCCGCCACCACGGCCAGCCGCGTGCCGGTTGCGACGGGCACCGGCCCCTCGCTGATCCGCGGCTGCGCGAGCGCGTTTCCTGCCAGCAGGGCGCCGCACAGCAGCGCCGCGGTTGCTCGGATCATTGGGTCTCTCCCGGTTTCGTCCCGCGCTGAAAAGGGAATGGCCGCGCCGCGCTTCAACCCCGGCGCGGCGGATTACGCCGCGCGGATGCACGCTTCACCCTCGCCGCCCGCCGCAGGTCGTGACGGTGTGCGGCAGGGATGTGAGATCGACGTCGACCCACACCGCCCCGTGGTCCGAGCGGCGTGGACCTCCGTCCCGCCCTGGTGCGGATCGAACTCGGCATCGGTGTACCGGCCGCGCGCCTGGCGATATGCCCTTGCGGAAGATGCTTGAGGCCTTGTCTGCAACAAATGCGGCTCGCGGCCAATCTCGGCGGCAATCCGCTCCGCGGCACGGGCCGGCCAATTCAACACCGCATCGCGCGTGCCAGCGGCGGCTTCGTGGAATGCCTGCTGCTGCTAGGCGTTCTCGTTCGAGGCCGTCTCCAGCGCTTCAGCCAATTCTTGAACCTGTTCGGCGCGCTTGCCGTCCATCCGCTTGCCGATACGGGAGACCTCGCCAGAGATGGCAACCATCGCGGTGCCAATGGCGCTGCCGTCCAGAGGTTCGGCCTGCAGCAGGCGCTTCAGCTTGCCGAGGTTGGTCACGAGACCCTTGGTGCCGGAAACATCGACGGTTTCGAGATGGTTCTCCCATGCCTCAATGTTCTTCACCGCCGCAGCGGGCGTCATGGATTTCGCGCCTGAGGCAAGGGCTTTCAGCGTATTGGCGAATTGGGCAGGCATGGAATTCTCCGCGGGTTTGGCTCTGAAGGGCCGGTGGTGGCGGTGGTTGGAACGCGGCCTGCGCTAAGCGGACGCTCGATGACGAAAACTTTTGTCAGCAATGCAATTCCGTCCAATCGCGGTTGCGCCCTGCGGCAACCTTCATGCCGCGCGCATGTTCTTTTCAGTGAAGCAGCCTTCCGCTGCCTCGCAGATCGATCCGGAGTTGAGACATGGCCATGGACGGCACCGCCTACCCCGCGAAGACGCGGCAGGCGCCTTTGATGTGCTTTTCGCATCTGCGCTGGGAATCGGTGTTTCAACGACCCCACCACCTTATGGCGCGCTTCGCCAGGGTGCGGGATGTGTACTATTTCGAGGAGCCGGAGGAGGGCGATACTGCCACCCTTCGTTTCGCCTTGTGCGAGATGACAGGCGTACGTGTGGTGACACCCGTCTTGCCCCGGGACGCCGGAGTGCCCGCGCTGCGCACGTTGCTCGACAGGCTGATGGAACGCATCGAGCCTGCCACCGCCTGGTATTACACACCGATGGCGCGCGGCTTCTCAGACCACATCGCCTGGCGCGCCATTGCCTTCGATGTGATGGACGAACTCTCCGCCTTCCGCTTCGCACCGCCCGCGATCATGCGCCTGGAAGCCGAGTTGATGCGCGTTGCCGATGTCGTCTTCACCGGCGGCGCCAGCCTGCATTCGGCGCGGGCGCATCGTCATGCCAACATCCACTGTCTCCCGAGCGGCGTCGACCTCGCGCATTTCATGACCGCACGAGACACGCTGCCCGAGCCGCTCGATCAGGCGCGGCTGCCCCGCCCGCTGCTCGGCTACTTCGGCGTGATCGACGAGCGATTGGACATGCCGCTGCTGGCGGCAGTGGCGGCGGCGAGGCCGGACTGGCACTTCGCCATGATCGGCCCGGTCGCCAAGCTGACACCGGAAGAATTGCCGCAGGCGCCCAATCTGCATTGGCTTGGCGCCCGGCCTTACGAGCAACTTCCCGCCTATCTGGCGCAATGGGACGTGGCGCTCATGCCCTTCGCCATCAACGAGGCAACGCGCTTCATCAGCCCCACGAAGGCACCGGAATATTTGGCCGGTGGCAAGCGCGTCATCTCCACGCCGATTGCCGATGTCGTGAGCCGCTACTCAGGGCTCACGTCCGTGGTCATCGCCGAGGATGCGCAGCGCTTCATTGCGGGCGCCGCGGCAGCAATGGCGGATCCGGATGTATCAGATTTCGTGGCGGTGGATGACCTGCTCGCGACGCTATCGTGGGATATGATCCATGAGCGGATGGCGCGGCTTCTGGCGGTGCGAGAAGATGCCCGGCTGGTCGCGCCCGCCGCGCACTCCCGCCCCGCCCGAATCGCCGACCATCTCGTCGTCGGCGCTGGTTTTGCCGGCGCCATCACAGCCGAGCGTCTCGCCGCCAATGGGCGCCGCGTCCTGCTCGTGGACCGCCGACCGCATCTCGGCGGCAATGCCTTCGACGAGCACGACGCTGCCGGCATCCTCGTTCACCGCTACGGCCCGCACATTTTCCACACCAACAGCGACGAGGTGCTGGCCTACCTGTCGCGTTTCACCACCTGGCGCCCCTATCAGCATCGCGTGCTTGCTTCGGTCGAGGCTGGCCTGGTGCCCATGCCGATCAACCGTACGACGCTCA
>JBBSCP010000405.1:0-3983 GCA_038250135.1 Acetobacterales bacterium
AATGTCCCACAGCGCCACATCCACCGCGCCGATGGCGCGTAGCGTGGCGGCGCGGCGAAGCCCGTAAAGCCGCGCGAACAGTCGCTCGCGCTCCAGCGGATTCTCGCCGTGCAGGAGGGGCAGGAGGTGGCGCACCAGCCCCTCGACGTCGAGCCGCGCGGAGCGGAAGGAGGCGCCGAGGAAGGCGCGCCCGACGATCCCCTGGTCGGTGCGCAGCTCGAGCATGCCGAGCTCAGACCCGCCGGCGGCAGGGTTGCGATCGCCGTATTGGGCGGGCGGGATGTCGTCCCAGCGGAACATGGTCACGCTGGCGTCGTCGATGCGCATGTGGCGTCTCCCTCGTTCCGCCAAGGCTGCGTCCCGCGCGGCGCGAGGTCAACGCGCACTTGACGCTGCTGGCGATCCTCGGCGAGGCTCGCTGCAACGAACAAATCGGAGGAAGCCCCATGATCTCGCGCCGCATGCTGCTGGCTGCGCCGTTGTGCCTCGCGCCCATCGCTGCCCGCGCTGCCTGGCCCGAGCGGCCGCTGCGGCTGATCGTGCCAGTCGCCCCGGCCGGACCCACCGACATCGCCGCGCGCATCATCGCCGCCCCGCTCGGCCCGCTGCTGGGGCAGAATGTGGTGGTCGAAAACCGGCCCGGCGGCGGCGGCAATGTCGGCAGCGCGGCGGTCGCGAACGGGCCGGCGGATGGCTACACGATGCTGATGGGCAGCTTCTCCAACGCCGCCAACCCGGCAATGTTCACCGACCTGCCCTTCGACACCGCGCGCGACCTGACGGCGGTGGTGCAGATCACCCGCGTGCCGCTGATCCTGACCGTGAATCCGGCGCTGCCGGTGCGCACGCTGTCGGAGTTGATCGTCCTCGCGCGGCAGGGCCGGCTGACCTATGCGACCGGCGGCGTCGGCACCTCGGCGCATCTGGCCGGGGAGATGTTCATCCGCTTCGCCGGCATCGCGGTACCGGCCGCGCACTACCGCGGCGCCGCGCCCGCCAACACCGACCTCGTCGCCGGGCAGGTCGCCTTCATGTTCGACAATCCGCAAACCGCGCTGCCGCTGATCGCCGCGGGGCGGGTGCGCGCCATCGCCGTCACCACCCCAGCGCGCATCGCCGAATTACCCGACGTGCCGACCGCGGCCGAGAGCGGCCTGCCCGGTCTGGTCGTCACGTCCTGGCACGGCATCTTCATGCGCAGCGGCACACCTGGCGCGATCATCGAGCGCATCAACCGCGAGGTGAATGTGGCGCTGCAATCGGCCGAGGTGCGTGAGCGCTTCCGCGCGCTGGGCGTGCAGCCCGCCGGCGGCACGCCGGGTGACTTCGCCGCCTTCTTCACGGGCGAAATCGCCCGCTGGGGGCGTGTCATCCGCGAGGCCGGCATCAAGGCGGAATAGGTCGGAGACGCAGCATGAAGATCACCAAGGTCGAACCCTTCCAGGTCGAATGGGGCGAGCCGGGGCAAAAGACTGGCCGCGGCGCCTTCGTGCGCATCGAGACGGAGGACGGGCTGTTCGGGCTTGGCGAGGCCTCGCCGATGGAGGGCGGCTTCGCCTCCCTGGCCATCATCGCCAAACACATGGCTCCGGTCATGGTGGGCAAGGATGCGCTCGATCATGCTGTCATCCTGGACACGCTGATCCACAAGCTGGTCAAGCTCGGCCCCGAAGGCGCCGTCACCGGTGCGCTCGCGGCCCTCGACATCGCGATGTGGGACCTGAAGGGCAAACTCCTCGGCCTGCCGGTGCACAAGCTGCTCGGCGGCGCCTGGCGCACGGACTTCACCTGCTACGCCTCGATCGGTGGCAATGCCTGGCGCAGCGTGGATGATGTGGTGAAGATCGTCGAGCGGCGCGTGGCGAAGGAAAAACCCGCCGCGGTGAAGATTCGCTGGGATGGCGACCGCACGAAGCTCGACGTCGATATCCCCGGCGATATCGCCAAGGCGCGCGCGGTACGCCAGGCGCTCGGCGATGGCTTCGTGCTCGGCTTCGACGCCAACAACGGCTACTCGATCGGTGGCGCGATGCGCGTCGGCCGTGCACTGGAGGACCTCGGCTACACCTGGTTCGAGGAACCCGTGCAGCACTACCACGTCGCCGCGATGGGTGAGGTGGCGCAGCGGCTCGACATCACCGTCTCCGCCGGCGAGCAGACCTATACGCTTCAGGGGCTGAAGGATCTCATCGCCGCGGGCGTGCGGATGGTTCAGCCCGACATCGTTAAGATGGGCGGCATCACCGGCATGATGCAATGCGCCGCACTCGCCCATGCGCATGGCGTGGAGTTCGTGCCGCACCAGACGCAGCCCTCCATCGGCCATCTCGCGAACCTGCACATGCTCTCGACCGTCATGCACCTCGGCAAGCCGGTGGAGCTGGCGGATAATTGGGAACGGGCGGGGCGCATCTTCACCAACCCGGCCGGGCCGATCGAAGGACGCTTCGCGCTGCCGACAGCGCCGGGCCTCGGCATGGAGTACGATGCGGCCGAACTCGCGCGCCGCAGCATACCGATCAATGTCTGAGAAACCGGGACGAGAAATTCCGTCCGACATGGGAGAGATGACCGCATGACCACCACTCGCAGGCGCTTCATCGCGCAGGGGTCCGCACTCGGTGCCGCCTCGTTCGGCCTCGGCGCGGCGAGGGAGGCCTCGGCGCAAAGCGGGCCGATCACCATCGCGCTCGCCGCCCGGTCGCCCACCGGCCTCAACCCGCAGCAGACGGCGCTCACCGGCGGCGACAGCTGGGCCATCCGCCAGATCTTCGACACGCTGGTGAAGCCCGAGGACGGCACCTTCGCCGTAAAGCCCGAGGATTTCCGCCCGAGCCTCGCGGAATCCTGGGAAAGTTCGGGCGACGCCCTGACCTGGACATATCGCTTGCGCCGCGGCGTGCAGTTCCACAAGGGCTACGGCGAGATGACGTCGGAAGATGTCGTCTTCACCTTCTCCCGGCACCTTGATCGCACGATCGTCACCAACCAGAAGGCGCTGTATTCCAACCTTGCGCGCGTCGAGGCGCTGGACTCCCACACGGTGCGCTTTCACCTGCACCGGCCCGACCCGTTGTTCAACGGCAGCATGGTCTCCACCCTTTCCGCCAACATCCTGTGCCGCAAGGCGTTCGAGGAGCGGGGCGCGGCCTTTCGCACCGACCCGATCGGCACCGGCGCCTACCAGGTGGACAGCGTGAGCCCGACGCAGGGCGTGATGCTCTCGGCCTTCGCGCAGCACTTCGCCGGGCCGCCGGCCAGCCCTGCGCTGCGCATCGCCTTCATCGCCGATACCACGGCACGCACGCTGGCCTTCGCCTCCGGCCAGGTCGATATGATCGAGGGCGTGCGCCAGCCCGGCTGGATGCCCAGCATGCGCGGCCGCGCGCCGCAGACGGTGTTCGACGCCACGGCCCCGGGCAGCTTCAACTCGCTGCACCTCAATCTCACCCGCCCCCCATTGGACGATCTGCGCGTGCGGCAGGCGATTCGTCTGGCCATCAACAACGAACAGATCGCGGCGGCCTTCCCGAACCTTTCCGTGCCGATGGTGGGGATCATCGCGCCGCAATTCGCCGGGGCGGTCCGGCGCGAGGATCTCCCACCCGAGCTGCGCTACGCGCCCGACCAGCGGCGCGCCCGCGCATTGCTGGCGGAGGCCGGGCATGGCGGCGGTGTCACCATCCCCTGCTTCACCAGCCAGCGGGAGGATTATGCCTCGATCATGCTGATGATCCAGGAACAAATGCGCGCGGTTGGCATCACCCTCGCCATGCGGATCATCGACCACGCCACCATGCACGCCGAGAACCGCCGTGACCGCAATTCGATGACGCTCTATTCCTCGAGCTACCCGCCGGTTCCGACGCAGCCCTTCCTGCAACAGCTTCTGTCCCGCGCGGCGGTGAAGCCCGATGGCACGGGGGGCGAGAACTACAGCCATTACGGGGTCGCGATTCCCGGCCTCGACGATCTCATCGAAC
>JBBSCP010000406.1:0-3895 GCA_038250135.1 Acetobacterales bacterium
ATGGGCGCCGCGCCCGCCGGGGTCAGGCGCGGCGGCATGCTCGCGAGGTCGTGGTGGTGACGGTATCCGGCGGCGGATTGGCCACCACCGTGTTCACGCCATCCACCAGCCGCGCCTTGGCATCATTGCCCGACACCATGAGCTGCGCCGTGGCCGGCACCGACAGGGCGAGCAAGGCCACGCGCGCCAAAAGGCTTCGCTTGATCATCGAATGATTCCTCCCGGGTGTTGTCGGTGCGCCCGACAGGCGGCAGCATCCGCCCCGCGCGGCCGGCGAAAAGCGAGCGACGGGCGGATCGACAGGGGAAGGCGGCCGCATGATCGGGCTCGATTGGGGAACCACCAGCCTGCGCGCCTATCGCCTCGCGCCCGATGGCACGGTGCGGGAGAGGCTGGACCGGCCGGGCGGGATCATGACGGTGGCGCCTGGCGGCTTCCCCGCCGCGCTGGAGGCGGCGATCGGCGACTGGCTTTCTGCGGGGGAGAATGCCGTTGTGTTGTGCGGCATGGTCGGCAGCCGGCAGGGCTGGGTCGAGGCGCCCTACCTCCCCTGCCCCGCCGGCGCCGCGGAACTCGCCGCCGCCACCATCGAGTTGCCCTTCGCGCGGGCCCGCGCCCGGCTCATCCCCGGCCTGGCCTGCACCGATGCCCAAGGCGTGCCGGACGTGATGCGTGGCGAGGAGACGAAGCTGGTCGCCCTCGCGCCGCGTCTGCGCGATGCGCTGGTCTGCCTGCCGGGCACGCATGCGAAATGGGCGCGCATCGAGGCCGGGCGCATCACCGGCTTCACCACGCACATGACCGGCGAGGTCTTCGCCGCCCTCTCGCAGCACACCATCCTGGCGCGTACCAGCACCGACGCGCCGCACCAGCCGGGCGCCTTCGCGCGGGGCGTGGCACAGGCGCAGCAGGCGGGCGGGCTGCTGCACCATCTGTTCGGTGCGCGCACGCTTAACTTGATGGATCGCCTCGCGGCGACCGAGACGCGCAGCTACCTCTCCGGCCTGCTGATCGGCCATGAGGTTGCGGCCGCACTGGCGCAGACCGGCGCCACACTGGTTGATCTGGTGGGCGCCGATGCCCTCGCCGCACTGTATCGCGCCGCGCTGGAACAGCGGGGCATCGTGGTTCGGTTGCATGAGCCGGACCTGGTCGCGGCCGGTCTGCATGCCTTTGGCAGCAGCCTGGGCTGGAATTGAAGGCCGGCCTCACGCGCGCTTGAACCTTTGGGCAGGGCCATCTATTGCGGGTGGCAGGCGCCCGCAGCGGCGCGCGAACACCAACCAAGGGGGGCCACCATGCTGATCCAACGTCGCCATCTCGCCGCGCTCGGCGCCGGCCTGCTCGCCGCGCCCGCCCTGGTGCGCCCGGCCAACGCGCAGGAAGTGACGCTGCGGCTGCACCATTTCCTGCCCGCCGTATCCAATGTGCACCGGCATTTCCTGATGCCCTGGGCGCAGAAAGTGGCCGCCGACAGCCAGAACCGGCTGCGCATCCAGGTTTTCCCCTCCATGCAGCTCGGTGGTGCGCCGCCGCAGCTGTTCGACCAGGCGCGCGATGGCGTGGTGGACATGGCCTGGACGCTGCCCGGCAATACGCCCGGCCGCTTCCCCCGGATCGAGGTGTTCGAGCTTCCCTTCGTCGCCAGCCCGCTCGCCGCCCCCAATTCCAAGGCGGCCTGGGAATTCTACACGCAGCACATGCGCGAGGAATTCCGCGAGGTGCACCCCATCACCATCTGGGCGCATGATGGCGGCGTGATCCACGCCAACAAGCCCGTCAGCCAGCTTGAGGACTTACGCGGCCTCAAGCTGCGCTTCCCAACGCGCCAGGCCGGCGAGGCGTTGCGCGCGCTCGGCGCCGCGCCAATCGGCATGCCGGTGCCGCAGGTGCCCGAGGCGGTCTCGCAGGGCGTGATCGATGGCGCCGTCGTGCCGTGGGAGGTCGTGCCCTCGATCCGCCTCGCCGAGTTGGTGCGCAACCACACGGAGATCCTCGGCACGCCGACCTTCTACACCGCCACCTTCATCCTCGCGATGAACCCCGCGAAATACGCGGCGCTGCCGGCCGAATTGCGCGCCGTGCTCGATGCGAATTCCGGCATGGTGGCGGCCGAGATGGCGGCGAAGGTGTGGGACGAGCAAGGCCCGGTCGTGCGCGCGCAGGTGGCGCGGCGAAGCCAGAACACCATCGTCCAGCTTTCGGATGCCGAGAAGCAGCGCTGGATGGCGGCCTGCGCGCCGGTGGTGGAATCCTGGGTCGCGGGCTCCGGCGCCCGGGGCTTCGACGGCGCGGCGCTGCTCGCCGATGCGAAGCGCCTGATCGCCAAGCACACCGCTTGAGCGGGCTGGCCGGCGACACCCAATAGGAGCGCCAGCCTTGTCCGAGCCCGCCCCGCCCTCGTCGGGGCCGATCCCGTTCGTTGCGCGCGCGCTTGCCTTCCTGGGCGGCACGGCGCTGCTGGTCGCGGCCTGCGTGACCTCGATCAGCGTCGTGCTGCGCTGGACCACCAGCCAGCCGATCCGCGGCGATTTCGAGATCGTGTCGGTCGCCGCTGGCGTGGCGGTGTTCGGCTTCCTTGCCTATGGCACGCTGATGCGCGCGAACATCCTGGTGGACAGCTTCACCACCTGGTTGCCACGTCGCGTCACCAACCTCATCGACGCCTTCTGGATGCTGGTCTGGGCCGGGCTCACGCTATGGTTGGCGGAGCGGATGGCCTTCGGCACCTGGGATACCTGGCGGTCGGGCATGCGCACCATCGGGCTGCTCGCCCTGCCCTATTGGTGGGCGGTGGGCATCGGCGCGCTGAGCTTCGCGGCAACGGGGCTTTGCGCGCTGCTCTGGGTGGGCCGGCTGGCGCGGGGGCGCGGTGATGGCGCCTGAATTCGCCCTGGCCGCCACCGGCTTCGCGGTGATGCTGGCGCTGATCGCGATGCGCGCGCCGGTCGGGCTCGCCATGCTGCTGGTGGGCATGGGCGGCTCTGTGCACATCCTCGATTGGGCGGCGTTGGGGAACTACCTCAAGACCACGCCTTACCACCTGTTCTCGAACTACACGCTCTCGGTCATCCCGCTGTTCATCCTGATGGGCGCGCTGGCCGAGCGCGGTGGCCTCGCGCGGGATTTGTTCGCGGCGGCGAATGCGCTGATCGGGCGCAAGCCGGGCGGCATGGCGATGGGCGTGATCGGCGCCTGTGCGTGCTTCGGCGCAGTCTGCGGCAGTTCGGTGGCCACCACCGCCACCTTCGGTCGCGCCGCGCTGCCGGAGTTGCGGCGCTACGGCTACGACATGGGCTTCGCCACCGGCACCATCGCGGTGGGCGGCACGCTGGGCATTCTCATCCCGCCCTCGGTGATCCTGGTGATCTACGCCATTAGCACCGAGCAGAACATCGCCAAGCTGTTCATGGCCGCATTGATTCCCGGGCTGCTGGCGGCGGTGTTCTACATCATCGCCATCATGGTGTTGATGAAGGCGCGCCCCGAGCTCGGCCCGCCCGGCGAGGTGCCGAGCCCGGCCGAGAAGCGCCAGGCCTTCCTCAACGTCATCCCGGTGTTGCTGATCGCGATCGTCGTGGTGGGCGGCATCTATGGCGGCGTTTTCACGCCCACCGAGAGTGCGGCCGTGGGCTGCATCGCCACGCTGGCGATCGGCGTGCTGCGCGGCACACTCCGCGGCCGGCAAGTACGCGAGGCACTGTTCGCCACGGCCGAGACCTCAGCGATGATTTTCGCCATCCTGCTGGGCGCGGAGATCTTCAACGCCTTCCTCGCCCTGTCGCAGGCGCCGGACCTGCTCGGCCTGTGGATCAGCGAGCAGGATTTCCCGCCCTATGCCGTGCTCGGCATCCTGCTGCTGTCCTACATCATCCTCGGCGCGGTGATGGACGAG
>JBBSCP010000407.1:0-3888 GCA_038250135.1 Acetobacterales bacterium
ACCACCCGACAATCCTGCTCGGCATCCTGATCTATTGCTGCGCCACCGGAGTCTTTTCCAGCCGCAAGCTGGAGTGGGCGACCTATGATTCGGTGGCGGTGCGCTTCATCGCCGCCAACCAGCACCCGGACCACGACACCATTGCCGCGTTTCGGCGGCGCTTCCTCAAGCAGTTCGGGATGCGCTGCACCCGGTTTCCCTGGACACCCATTTGTCCAGGGAAACCGGAATGATGAAGCCGAAAATGAACGAGATTGATCGTCCTGATGCGTTTGATGGGCCGGTGGACAGCAAGGGCGGGCGCAGCCCGTCCACGCTGTCCACGGGCCGCGATGCCCCAATCGCGTGCCGCTGGAAACCGACGATGGTGTCGTCGGCATAGCGGACCACGATCATCGGGCCGGTCGCCTTGCGCTTGCGCTATTGTTCCACCCAGAGGCCGTAGACGTAGTGAAGTTAGATGTTCGCCAACAGCGGCGAGATGACCGCGCCCTGTGGCGTCCCCACCGTGCCCTCCGTCCACACCCCGTCCTCCATGACCCCGGCTTTCAGCCATTTGCTGATCAGCCGGAGCACACGGCGATCACTGATCCGATGCTCCAGGAACCGCATCATCCATTCGTGGCTGATGCAGTCAAAGAACGACCGGATGTCGGCGTCCAGGACCCAGTTCACTGCCTTCAGATTGATCCCGTAGGCCAGGGCATCCAGCGCATCATACTGGGAGCGACCCCCTGGGAGCGCCCGGGCCGGAACCCATGGGAGAAGCCGAGGACGTCCGTCTTGTAGATGGCGTTCAGCTCCTCCACCATCGCGCGCTGGACGATTTTGTCCTCCAACGCGGCAATACCCAGCGGCCGTTGCCGGCCGTCGGGCTTCGGGATGTACTGCCGCCGCGACAGCTTCGCCCGGTACGCGCCGCACATCACGCGGCGGTGCAGGTCGTCGATGTTGCCATCGAGCGACACCGCGTATTCCTCCCAAGTCACCCCATCGACACTGGGTGCAGCCTTCGGCTTGAGCTGTTGGAAGGCCCAGGCCAGCAGGTCCGGCGTCATGTGGTGCATCAGGGACGTGAACCGTTCACGCCTGTTCCGCAACGCCACTTCTCGTACGCAGGCCAGCGCCTGTGACACGGTTTCCCGGCTCTGAGTCCGGCCCGTGCTTTGCTGATCTGCGGTTCCCTTGGCCCCGCCCCTTCCCTCCACCGCCTCCGCGCCCGGTCGCCCGGGTCTGTTCGGCCGTTTGCCAAGTACTATGGGCGGGTCTGACTTCCTTCGATCGAAGATGACGCTGAAGCGCACGGCGCCAAAAGTGCTCTCGACGACCCAATTGGTCTCGGTACGCAGCATGGCGAGCGGGGTGTTGCAGAACAGGTTATTGAACAACGTGTCCGTATTTGTGGCCTGCTCGGCTGCAAGGTTCGCCATGTGACTCTCCGCTTCGGGTCCGGCGCCCCATCAGGCTCAATAATTATCATCCTGTAACGGATCGTTAACGGCACGACCTCCAGGGGTCACTGTGGCTGCGTGTAACGAACGTGACTGTTTGGGGGGATGCCGGGCACGCCGCCGACTGGGCGCTGCAAAGATGGTCGGAGTGGCGGGATTCGAACCCACGACCCCCAGTCCCCCAGACTGATGCGCTACCAGGCTGCGCTACACTCCGACTACGGGGCAGATAGCACCGGCAGCGGCGCCTCGCCAACCCCTGCCCGGCTGATCAGCCCCGCACGGCCAGCGCGCGTAGTTCGTGGGAAAGACGTTCGAGCGTGTCGAGCGCATCGCGCAGCGCATCCGGCGCCTCGGCCTCCTCGCCATCGAGGTCGCCGAGCGGCAATTCCGGCGCGCCGCCCGCTTCCTCGATGCCGCCCTCACGCAGCAGGCGCTGCACACCCTTGATCGTGTAGCCCTGGGTATACAGCAGGTCGGAGATGCGCTTGAGCAGTGCGATATCTTCAGGCCGATAGTAGCGCCGGCCGCCGCCGCGCTTCAGCGGCTTGAGTTGCGGAAACTTGCTCTCCCAGAAGCGCAGCACGTGCTGCGGTATCTGAAGATCATCCGCCACCTCGCTGATCGTGCGGAACGCGGTGGGGGATTTGCGCGCGCGCGCCCGCCCGGCCTCGCCATCCGGGTCGTCGCTTGGGCTCATGCCTCGTCATCCGGCTCGATGGCCTGGCCGGGGTTGAGTTGCGCCTTGAGGACGTGGGAGGGGCGGAAGGCCAGCACCTTGCGCGGCAGGATCGGCACCTCGACGCCGGTCTTGGGGTTGCGCCCGACGCGCCGGCCCTTCTGCCGCACCACGAAACTGCCGAAGGCGGAGATTTTTACCGCTTCGCCCGCCTCGAGCGCGGCCGACATGCGTTCCAGCACGGTCTCCAGCAGCGCGGCGCTCTCGTTCCGTGAGAGTCCGACCTCGGTGTAGATCGCCTCCGCAAGATGCGCGCGCGTGATCGTTTTCATGCCGTAGCCGGTCCCCGCAAGTCCCTCAAACGCCAAGAAAACCGGTATCCGGGGCGGGCGTCAACTGCCGCCTTTCGCAGCCTTTGTGGAATGGCAGGATATCGTCTGAAATTCGCGAAGCAATATCCTGTTATCGCACGATTCATCAGAATCGTGCCAGCGCCGCGCCCCAGGTAAGCCCGCCGCCGATCGCCTCCATGAGAACCAGATCGCCCGGCTTGATGCGGCCGTCCCGCGTCGCCTCCGCCAGCGCCAGCGGCACCGAGGCTGCCGAAGTGTTGGCGTGGCGGTCCACCGTCACCACCACGCGTTCCATCGGCAGGCCGAGTTTCCGGCCAATGCCCTCGATGATGCGCAAATTCGCCTGGTGCGGCACCAGCCAGGCGACGTCGGATTGCGCTAGCCTATTGGCACTCAGGGCTTCCTCCACCACGGCGGCGAGCTTGGTGACGGCGTGCTTGAACACCTCCTTGCCCGCCATGCGCAGCAGCCCCGTGCCGCCGGTGGAGCCCGCGCCGCCCTCGACGCGCAGGATATCGGCATGCCGGCCATCGGCGTGCAGATGGGTGGAGAGCAGCCCCTCGCCAGGGGCGAGACCCTCCCGCGCTTCGAGGAAGGCGGCCCCCGCGCCATCGCCGAACAGCACGCAGGTGCCGCGGTCCGTCCAGTCGAGGATGCGCGAATAGACCTCCGAGCCGATCACCAGAACGCCGCGCGCCTGCCCGGTGCGGATCAGCGCATCCGCGAGGCCAAGCCCATAGATGAAGCCGGTGCAGGCGGCCGAGATGTCGAAGGCAAAGCCGCGCGTGACACCAAGCCGCCCCTGGATTCGCGCCGCCGTGGCGGGGAAGCCGCTGTCGGGCGTGGTGGTCGCGACGATGATCGCATCCACCGCCTCCGGCCCCACCCCCGCCTGGGCGAGGGCGGCGAGCGCGGCGGCGAGGCCCATGTCGGAGGCCGTCTCGCCCTCGGCGGCGATGTGACGACGGCGAATGCCGGTGCGCTCGATGATCCAGGCGTCGGAGGTCTCAAGGCCCTTCCACGCCGCGAGTTCGTCGTTGCTGAGCGAGCGCGCCGGCAGGTAGCCGCCGGTGCCCCGGATCACCGCGCGCATCGCGCTTCCCCCTGTCTCAAATGCCGCTCAGCGCGGCGCGGCCGCGACCGATGCCTGGCGCTCGGCCAGCAAGGCGAGGCCTTCCTGGATCCGCTCGTTGAACCGGTGCGTCACCATGTCCATCGCCACATCCACCGCATGGGCGAAGCCGATTCCATCGGTCCCACCATGGCTTTTCTCCACCACGCCGTTGAGCCCGATCAGCACCGCGCCATTGTAGCGCCGCGGATCCATCCATTCGCGTAGCCGATCAAGCGCCGGGCGCGCGAGCAGGTAGCCCAGCCGCGCAGGGACGGAGCTGGTGAAGACCTG
>JBBSCP010000408.1:0-3871 GCA_038250135.1 Acetobacterales bacterium
CGCTGCGTCCAGGCCGCCATGCCTGCGGGCGGGCGCAGCGCCATGTCGAGCAGCGCGACGCGCGCTTGCGGCGCCGTGGTCATCACCCGCGCACAGCCAGGCCAGCGCACGACATCGCGCGGAGTCGCGCCGAGCAGGCCGAGCAGGCGCACCTGGCTCGCGAGCGGGTGCGTGGGCGAGTTCGCCACGGCCTCCGACAGCTCGCCGAGGGTGCCGCGCTCCATGCCATGCAGCACCACCGCGCCACGTTTCAGCCCGGCGACAACGCGCAACAGCGCGACAGCAGCAGGGATGGTGCCGCCCACCCCGATGCCGGCCGCGATCACCGGCTCGGCGGGCGGGTGCACCTCCCACGCCTTCGCCTGCACGCCGAGCGCCAGCACGCGGCGCAGGCCGATATCGACAAAGCCATGATCCCACAACCAACCAACCCAACTCGTCGCGATACCGCGCAGGAAGGTTGTGGTGATCTGCCAATGCTGCGCCTGTTCCGGCGGCACCAGCCCTTCAAGCCGCGCGAGCCAGGATTCGGTGAAGGCCGTGGCGTTCTGCGGCGTGAGCAGCGCGGTGTCGGGCTGCTCCAGCGCGATCTCGTCGAACAGCTTCGCGAGTTCGCCGGCAAGTCCCCAGGCCTGTTCCGGCGTGGCGGCGCCGCCGTGCCGCGGCGGCAGGCGCTGCACCATCGCGGTCAGCACCGCCTGGCGCGTCAGGGCCGGAACCGCCGGTGGCAGATCGAGCAGCGCGGGAAGTGCCAATTCATCCGCATCCTCGGTGGACAGTCCGGCGAGGGCGCGCATGCGCGGCAGCAGCAGCGCGCGCTCCCCGGCCGTGCGCAGGAAGGCGTCGCGCAGCCCGCGCGCGGAACGCCGCGTCGGCAGCAGGATGGTGACGCGCGCCAGGGCTTCTGGCCCCGATTCGCGCAGATCGTCCAGCACGCCCGCGGCGAGGGCATCGAGGAAGGGCAGCTCGGCGGGGATGTCGAACAGGTGCATCAGAACAGCGCGGTCAGCATCCCGGCACGCAACAACGTCTCGGCACGGTCGAGGTCGCGCGGCGTCGAGAGGTGAAACCAGGCGCCATCATGCACCAGGCCATAGAGCCGCCCGGCCTCGATCGCGCGGTCATAGACCAGGTTGAGGCTGAAGGAGCCCGAAGACGTGTCATCGAACAGCGAAGGCGCCAGAATCTGCACGCCGCCGAACAGGTAGGGCGCGATCTCACGTTCCTTCGGCCGGCGCGCGCGGCCGAGCGGGTCGAGGAAGAAATCGCCGCGCCCGACCTCGCCATCCACCTGCGGCGTGCGTACCAGCAGCACCAGCGCATCCATCTCGGCAGGGTCGAAGGCTGCGGCGAGCCGCGTGAGCGCGGGGGTGGGACCATCGAGCCAGAAGGCGTCACCATTCACCACGGCGAAGGGGGTGCTTCCAAGGCGCGGCAACGCGGCGCGCACGCCGCCGCCGGTCTCGAGCAGTTCCCCCTCGCGCAGCAGCACACGGCCCGGCGCGTCATGCGCGTGCACGGCTTCCGCCACCTGGTCGGCGAACCGATGCGCATTGACAACATGATGCGCGACACCGGCATCGCGCAGCCGATCCAGCGCGTGATGCAGCAGCGAACGGCCTTCCAGCGGCAGCAGGGGCTTGGGCGTCTCCTCGGTCAGCGGCCGCATGCGCGTGCCGAGCCCGGCGGCGAGCACCATGGCGTGGGTGAGCTTGATCATGCCGCACTCTCCTGCGCCGCGCGTGGGGTCTGTCGCACCCCGCGTGGCACGTATCGGTCGAGGAAGTGGCGCAGCGGCGCCGTGGCATCGTGGCGCAGCGCGCGGTCGAGCAGCGCCCAGCAGCGCGGCCCGTGGGCAAGGTAGTGCGGCTTGCCGTCGCGTCGCGCCAGCCGCACCCAAAGTGCGGCCACGCGCAGATGGCGCTGCGCGGCATGGGCCGCCATGGCGGCGCGGAAATCCGCTGCGTCGAGTTCCGGCCGCAGCGCGAGGTAGCGCGCGATGCAGGCCTCGCGCAGCTTGGGATCGACATCGCGCCGCGCGTCCTCGACCAGCGAGACGAGGTCGTAGGCGGGGTGGCCGAGCGCTGCATCCTGGAAGTCGAGCAACCCGACATCGCCCGGCGCAGCGCGTTGCGGTAGCGGTATGAGGTTCGCGGGGAAGAAATCGCGATGTACGAAGCCCTGCGCGGCGAAGGGCGCGAGCATGGCGTGGATCGCCGTGCCTAATTCGTTCCGGACCGCGTCTGAGGGGTTTGTGCCGAAGGCCGCCGGCCACCACCAGTCGAGAAACGTCGCGGCCACGGTCTCCGCCATGCGTGCCGCGCCCCATGCCGGCAGTGCCGGCGGTGGCGGCGCCGCATGCAACCGGGCGAGCACGCCGGTCGCCGCGAGGTAGTGCGGCGCGGGGTCGGTACCGGCATCGAGCATTTGCGCCAAGGTGAGCGGCCCGAAATCCTCGATCAGACAAAAACCCTTCGCGAGGTCGGTGGCGAGGATTCGCGGTGCCGAAAGGCCGAGCCCGCGCAGATGCGCCGCGATGGCCAGAAAGCCGGAAAGATTCTCCTGCGGTGGCGGCGCGTCCATCAGCAGCGCGCCGCCTTCCAGCCGCACATAGCGGCGGAAGGAGGCATCGGCCGGCAGCGCCTGCCGCGGCGTCGCGGCATGCCCGTGGGCGGCGAGAAAGGCCTCGGCCTCGGGCCTCATGCGGCAAGACCTGCAAGGCGATCCGGCCAACCGCTCAGCGTGGCGAGTCGCGCGCCCTCCGTTGCGCCGAGGGCGAGCGCCAGGTCCAGCGCATCCGCAGGCCGCAGCGCGCCGAGCCGGTCCGGCCATTCGACCAGCACGATACCCTCCCGCGCCTCCTCCCAGCCCAGTTCGATGAGGCCGCGCGGCCCCTCCAACCGCCAGAGATCAAAATGGAACGCCGCGGCACCTGGCAGCGCGTATTCCTGCACCAGCGTGAAGGTCGGCGAGGGCACTTCCAGCGCCGCATCACCACTCGCCGCACGCAAAAAGGCCCTGGCAAAACTCGACTTGCCGGCGCCGAGGGGGCCTTCCAGCAGCACCGCATCGCCCGGCCGAGCCCGCGCCGCGACACGCGCCGCCAGCGCCGCGGTGGCGGCTTCGTCAAGCAGGTCGAGGCGCAGTGTTTCGGACATCCGCGCGCAATCTGCCCTCGCGCTGCCCCTCGACACAAGCCGTGCGTTCCCAATCTGGTCCCACAGCACTACAGGCGCCTTGATCCCGCGCGGCGCTTCGGCCAAGGGATCGCGAGCGGAGCGGGGATGCGGTTGATGGGGTCGGTGATCGAGACGGATGTGGCCATCATCGGCGCGGGGCCCGTGGGGCTTTTCGCCGTGTTCGAATGCGGCATGCTGCGCATGAAATCCGTGGTGATCGACACGCTGGAAGCGATCGGCGGGCAGTGCAGCGCGCTTTATCCCGAAAAGCCGATCTTCGACATCCCTGCCCACCCCGAAGTCACCGGCATGGATCTGGTCGCCGCGCTCGAAAAGCAGGCTGCGCCCTTCGCGCCCCGCTTTCTGCTCGGCCGCCGGGTCGAGCGCCTGGTGCCCAACGCGGGCGGCTTCACGCTCTCCACCAGCACCGGCGATCTGGTGCGCGCCAAGGCCGTGATCCTCGCCGCCGGTGCGGGCGCCTTCGGCCCGAATCGGCCGCCGCTGGAGCGCCTGGCCGAGTTCGAGGCCTCGGGCGCCGTACGCTATATGGTGGCGCGGCGCGAGGAGTTTCGTGGCAAGCATGTGGTGATCGCGGGCGGCGGCGACAGCGCGGTGGATTGGGCGCTGAGCCTGAAATCCATCGCCGCGCGCGTCACCGTGGTGCACCGGCGCGACAAGTTCCGCTGCGCCCC
>JBBSCP010000409.1:0-3865 GCA_038250135.1 Acetobacterales bacterium
CAACTGCTGATCATCGACGAGATCGGCTACGTGACACTGGGCGCTGCGGCTGGGAACCTGTTCTTTCAACTGGTCAACGCCCGCTACGAACGCGGCGCCATGATCCTGACCTCCAACCGCGGCTTTGGCGAATGGGGCCAGGTGTTCGGCGATCCCGTCATTGCCACGGCTTTGCTGGACCGGCTGCTCCACCACGCCGTGGTCGTGCACATCGAAGGCTCCAGCTATCGCATGCGCCAACACGCCGACCTGTTGCCGCCGGTCACACCACGCAGCCCCCAACCAGGTGCGATACCCAAACGCCGTGGTCGCCCGCCGAAGGCAGTTGCAAACACGATGGTGCCCTCGTAGCCAGCGGCGGCTCCGAAACAATCTGGGGAATTTTCGTTCGCCTCTTCTGGGGAGAATTCAACCGCCATTGACACTGGTTGCCGCCCTGCTGCTCGCGACCGGCGGCGACCTGGCCACGTATCAGCGCGACGCGGCGCCGGTGACGCTGCTCCTGGGTCCGGCAGTGGTGGCCCTGGCGGTGCCGATCCACCGCCATGCCGACCTGCTGCGCGCTCGCGCCGGCGTGCTGGCCGGCGCGCTTGCCGTCGGTTCGATGACGACGATCGTCGCCACGCTCGCGATCGCCGCATGGCTCGGTGCAGGGCCGGGGACGCTGCTCTCGCTTGCGCCGAAATCCGCCACCGCCGCCGTCTCGATGGCGATTAGCGCGCAGACCGGCGGCGTCGCCGCGCTGACCGGCGTGGTCACAGTCCTCGCCGGCATCACCGGCGCGGTGGCGGGTCCTGCATTGCTTGACGCGCTGGGCATCCGCGACCCGCTGGCTCGCGGCTTCGGCCTCGGGCTCGCGAGCCACGGCATCGGCACCGCGCGCGCTTTCCAGGAAGGCGAGGCGACTGGCACAGCCGCTGGGCTCGCCATGGGGCTGAACGCCGTTCTCACCGCCGTGCTTGTGCCGCTGCTCCTGGCGCTGCTGCGCCTGTCCCCCCAAAGCTGAGAAGGAGACGTGCCATGAAGTGTTTCCTGCTGGGTGCCCTGGTCACCGCCGCCGCAGTCTTGCCCGCCGCCGGCATGAAAGACACCCGCTTCCAGATGCTGCCGGTCGCACCGGCGCAGCGCGCCGGGGAAGCGGCGGACTGCACCACGACAGCGCTGCTCAACCTGCCGCCGGTCTGGATGCCGGGCGACGCGGCAGTCGTGATGCTGGCCGCCTGGCGGGTATCCGATCCGGCGCGGGACCGCCTGGTCTCGGCGCTGCTCTTCGAGCATGCGGCGGTGCTCGAAATCGCACCGGCGCCCTGTGCGGGCGTGGAGACGGAGGAGGTTTCGGTGCCGGCCCACCCGGTGGCGGCGGCGCTCGGCGCCCTGGCAGCGCTAAGGCGGATCTCGGGTGCCGGCCTGGTGGTCGCCGTCGGCCACGGGCCAGACGCGCGACACGCGCTCGCGGCGGTCGAGGAAGCGGAGGCCGCGGCGCGGCTCGGCCCTGGCGGGCCGCGCTTCGCGGCTGCGGTGTCGCTTGGCGACGGGCGGCCAGTCTTTGTTCTCAGTGCGCCGCAGCCGGAAACCGAACGAGCGTCGGCGCGGCTTGGCGCGCAGTGCGAAGCACTTGGTGCCGTCGCTGCCGGCTTGCCGGAAGCGATGCGGAGTGATCCCGAATTCTCCGTGGCCGCCTGCCGCGCGGCGCTGGCCACCGACGTCCCGCCCGTGCCAACTCGCGCCGCTGCGACGCGGCGGTGATCAACCAAAGGAAAAAACCGATGAACACCCACCCGTTGGCAGTACGCCGCCTCATCCACGTCGCCGAAATCGTCGCCGCGCTCACGGCGACGGCGATGGTTTCCATCATCCTGCACGCGGCGATTTTCGCCGAGGCGCCGCCACGCGAGACCACCTGCTGGTCCGACCCGATGTCGGGTCTTGCGCCGCTCACCTGCGGCGAGTTCGCCGGCATGGTCATGCCAGAGGTGGGCGCCGCGACGTGGCCTTGAGGCTGCGCGGCTCAGATCGATTCAGCGGAAGCGCCGACGGCGGACCGGTGCCAGCGGCTTGTTGTGACGCGCGGTACGGTACGCCAGGCGAAGCGACTAGGGCCCGGCCCATGGCGGCAGGCGCGGCTTCCTCCCTCCGGATGAGGCGAGCCAAAGCTGCGTGTCGGAAGCGCCACGTCAAGCAATCGTCATTGCACCCGCGACGGTTCGCGCACCAGGATGTGCTGGGCAGCATATTCCCGTGGAGGGGTCATAGATGTCCGACGCCCGACTGCTCGCGGTGACGGAAAGCGTCTACGACGCGGCAGCCGGCGGCATCTCCTGGTCCGCGGTCGGCGGCGCCTTGGCGTCGCTGGTGCATGCCCGCAGCGTCTCATTCATGGTGGGCGATCCGGCTGGGCGGGGCATAGAGCTGCTTTGCCATGCCCGCATTCCCGGCGAGGCCGTTGCCGAATACGCCACCCATTACCGGGCACACGACCTGTGGACCATGCGCGCCGCGGACCGGCTGCAAACGGGCGGGTCGCCGCGGGTCTGGACCAGCGGGCACCTCGTACCCGATGACGAGTTTCTCCGCGGCGAATTCTGGAACGGCTTCGGTCGCCGCTATGGGCTGCGCTACGTCGTCGGCACGGTGCTGACGCTCGGCGATGCCGGCGTCATGCCACTCGGTCTGCATCGTCCAGAAGGCAGCACGCCTTTCGACGAGGCGGAGAAGCGCCTGATCGAGGCTATGCTGCCGCATCTCCGCCGTGCGCTGCAGCTTCGCCACCGGCTTGCCGCAGTGCCGCGGGCGGGGAAGGCGGCGCGGGTGAGATGATTGGATTGGCGGCACTCGATGCTCTGGCGATCGGCGTGATCGTGGTGGACGCGGATCTGCGTGTGCGGCTGTCCAATGCCGCGGCGGAAGCCATGGCCCAAGGCGGCCTCGGCTTCCGCCTCCGGCGCGAGGCAGGACGTGTGCCCGCGGCAACGCAACTCGTCGTTGGCGAAGCAGCGGCGGCTGCAGCATTGCTTCGCCTGGTG
Organism: Acetobacterales bacterium; assembly: GCA_038250135.1. GTDB lineage: Bacteria > Pseudomonadota > Alphaproteobacteria > Acetobacterales > Acetobacteraceae > Falsiroseomonas. The sequence goes on from JBBSCP010000409.1 coordinate 3,024, forward strand.
CGGCCCACGGCAATGGCCGGGGAGGCTGGCGGCGCACTTCGCCTGAAGGTTGACGCGGAGACGTCGGACCGCGCCGCGGGTTGTGCGATGCTGGTGGCGCCGCTACCGGCGCGGCTGCCGCAGGCGCCGCTGCAGTTAAGCGGTCGCGTCCCGGGCCAGGCGCTGATCCTGCTGCGCGAGTTGGCCGATCCTGTCGCGCCGCGCGCCGCCCTGCTGCGCGACTTGTTCGGTCTGACGCCCGCCGAGGCCGAGGTGGCACGCGCGCTTGCCACGGGCGCGAGCAAGGGCGCGGTGGCCGGCGCGCGCGGCCTGCGTGAGACCACGGTGCGCACGCAGGTGCGCGGCGTCCTGGCCAAGACAGGCGCTGTCAACCTGCGCGACCTGGCGCGGATTCTGGCAGGGTTGGGCGGGATGTAGGGCGCCGCGGAGCTGGCACGCAGGATCATGCTGGGCCGCGTGGGCAAGTCGGCGGGTATGGCGCGCGTGGTCGCCTTCCTGGACTGCGGGCAGCCGAACTTCATCACGGGGCAGGACATCAAGATCGAGGCCTTTCGGCGGAAGATTCGAAAACCGGGCAATCAAGCGAAAGGACAATGCAAAGCCGGCTCGGCGCCGGGAGAGGTTGCCTGGGAAATTCGGACAGCCCGATAGGTAGATTTTCTGCCTGACGGCGGCAATGTTGCCGCGGATCAGGAGCGAAGATGACGAAGCGAACGAGACGGACCCACAGCCCTGCTTTCAAGGCGAAGGTGGCACTGTCGGCGATCAAGGGCGAGAAGACGCTGGCCGAACTTTCCAAGCTGTTTGACGTGCACCCACACCAGATCACGGCCTGGAAGGTG
>JBBSCP010000410.1:0-3862 GCA_038250135.1 Acetobacterales bacterium
ATCCGTTGGTGGTCATACCGATCGCTGGCGGAGAATCGGTGGTCATCGCCGGCTTCATCCGGGAGGCGCCGACCGGCATCTGGCCGGCCTGTCGAATCGCGCGGCGCAGTGTCTACGTCCGCGATCCGCGTAACCTTCGCTGGACACCCGGCGAACACGTCCTCAACTGTGGCTCGAAACCGAGTCGCTGGGAGTGTTGATGGAATCGATCTATTGGGTGATGGCCTGGGCCTGCCACCGCAAGTGCCGTCACTGCTACGAGGACCGCTTTCGCCCCTATGTCCGGGCCGACCTCGAACGCGTCGTCGCGGAGGCCGAGCGCAACACGCCGCGCGTGCTGGCGAACCTGCCCGCGCGCATGACCTATCTCGACACCGAGGATCCCAACCCCGACGGCTCGCTGCCCGAGAAGGTGGGGCGCATCATCCTCTCGGGCGGCGAGGCGCTGCTCGATCCCGTCCGCACCCGCGTGACCTATCCCGTGGTCGAGGGGATTGTTGCGCGCTACCGCGATGTCGGCGGCGTCAAGCTGGTGGTGCAGACCACCGGCGACCTGTTGACCCGCGACATCGTGCGCGACCTGCGCGACCGCGGCGTCTGGATGATTTCGGTCGCGGGCGTGGATGATTTCCACGTCGGCATGGAGGGCGAGGCGAAGCAGACCGCGTTCAAGGCCGAGCTCACGGCGATGCTGCATGCCGAGGGCATGCGCGAATCGGGCCTGTCGACGACGCATCGCAAGTGGTTCGAGGAGGAGGGCCCGCTGTTCTCCTTCTTCGGCGCCACGCCAGATAGTTGGATCGGCAAGCTCTGGCCGCGCGGCCGGGCGTGGCAGAACGGGCTTTCCAGCGCGACGCTCGCCGACAATTTCTGCAACCGCTGGTCCGGCGGGCTGAACTTCCTGCGCCACCGCCATAGCGGCTCGGAGGTCTCGATCGAGCCGGATGGCAGTGTCTATCCATGCTGCGTCAAGACGAAACTGCCACTCGGCAACCTGACGGAGGAGCCGTTGATCGGCATCCTGGACAGCCTGGCGGGCGATCCGGTCTATGAGGCGATCAACGCCGGCAAGCCCGAGCAGATGGGCCTCGCCCATGGCTGGACCGAGGAGATTTTTCTCGAGAAGTCGCGCACCACCGATCCGAAGGGCCGCGCCTACGCCAATCTCTGCATCGGCTGCGACCGCTTCCATGAGGAGGTGCTGGGCGCGCGCATCGAAGCCGCGCGGGAGCGCCGCCTTGCCGTTCACGCCGAGTTCGTGCCGGCAGGCTGAGCGCATGCGCTTCGCCTTCGACCCGGGCCAGTCCGGCGCGTCGCTCGCTGCCTGCGAAACGGCCCTCGCGCTGGCTTTCCCGGCGGTGGCGGAAATCACGGCTGTCGATCTCGCCGCGCGTCTCGCGGCCGGCGCGCCGACTCTATTGCTCGATGTGCGACAGACCGATGAGCACGCGGTTTCGCGCATTCCCGCCGCCATCGCGACGCTGCCCGATACGCCGGCTGCCACCTTGCTCGCCGCGCATGCGCCGGCGCCGGGCACGCTCATCGTTTGCGCCTGCAGCGTCGGCCTGCGCAGCGCGCGCCTGGCGGCGCTGCTCGCCGCGGGCGGCTGGCCGGATGTCGCCAATCTGCGCGGCGGCATCTTCCGCTGGGCGCTGGAAGGTCACGCCCTGGAGGGCGGCCGCCGCGTCCATCCATACAACGCCGCCTGGGGCCTGCTGCTGCCACGGGCGCTTCGCCATGAGGTTGCTCCATGACGCTCCCGCGCCGCCCCCTGCTGCTCGCCGCGCTCGCCGCCCCCTTCTCGGCTAAAGCGCAAACCCCTGGACAGCCACTGCTCGCCGCGCCGTGGGACGAGGTGCTGCGCGAGGCGCGTGGCCGACCCATGTTCTTCAACGCCTGGGGCGGCGATGACCGCACCAACGCCTTCATCGCCTGGGCGGGCGGACGTGTTCGCGATCTGCACGGCGTGGATGTCCGCCACGTGCGCCTGCGCGATACCGCCGAAGCCGTGGCGCGCGTCATCGCCGAGAAGGCCGCGGGCCGCAATGCGGGCGGCAGCGTGGACATGATCTGGATCAACGGGCCGAACTTCCTGGCGATGAAGGAGCAGGGCCTGCATTTCGGCCCCTTCGTGGACCGCCTGCCGAACGCGCGCTTCATCGACCGCGAGGGCAAGCCCTCCACGGTGGTGGACTTCACCGTGCCGGTGGAGGGCCTGGCCGCGCCCTGGCGCATGGCGCAGGTGGCGTTCATCGCCGATTCCGCGCGCGTGCCGAACCCGCCGCTCTCGATGGAGGCGTTGGTGGCCTGGGCGCGCGCCAATCCCGGGCGCACGACGCACCCGAACGTGCGCAACTTCATGGGCGTGACGTTCCTCAAGCAGGCGCTTTACGAAGTCGCGCCCGATCCGGCGGCGCTGCTGCGCCCGGTCACCGACGCAACGCTGCGCCCGGCGGCGGATGCGCTCTGGGCCTGGTACGACCGCCTGCGCCCGCATCTCTGGCGCGGCGGGCGGCAATTCCCGGAGAACGGGCCGGCGCAGCGCCCGCTGATGCTGGATGGCGAGATCGACCTGTTTATCACCTTCAACCCGTCCGAGGCCGCGGTCGCCATCGCCAACAACCAGCTACCCGCCACGGCGCGACCCTTCGTGCTGGAACGTGGCACCATCGGCAATACCAGCTTCGTCTCGATCCCCTACAACGCCGCCAATGCCGCCGCGGCGATGGTGGTGGCCAACTTCCTGCTCTCGGCCGAGGCGCAGGCGCATGGCGCCGACCCGCGCGTGCTGGGCAACCCGACCGTGCTCGACATCGCCGCCCTGCCCGAGGCCGAGCGCGCCCGCTTCGCCGCGCTGCCACGCAGCCCCGCCATCCTGCAGCCCGAGGCGCTCGGCCGCCCATTGCAGGAGCCGCACCCCTCCTGGATGACGCGCATCACCGCCGAAGGGGAGAGCCGCTACGGGCGCTGACCGATGCTGCGCGCGGTGCCGCTGCTGACGGCGCTGATCTTTCTCGGGCCGATCGCGGCGGGGCTTGCCGGCACGTTGCTGCCGGCCTTCGGCTGGCTGCCAGCGCTCGGCGGCACGGCATTCTCGCTCGATCCCTGGCGTGCGCTGCTCGCGGCACCCGGGCTTGGCAAGGCGGTGCTGCTCACGCTTGGCACCGGCTTCGCCGCCACGCTGCTGTCGTTCGGCCTGGTCGTCGCCTTCTGCGCGGCGACGCAGGGCAGCCCGCTCGCACGGCGGGCGCAGGCAGCTTTGGCGCCGCTGCTGGCGACACCGCATGCGGCACTCGCCATCGGCTTTGCCTTCCTGGTGGCCCCCTCGGGCTGGATCGCGCGCGCGCTGAGCCCCTGGGCGACGGGCTGGGAAAGGCCGCCCGACTGGGCCACGGTGAACGACCCCTGGGGCATCGCGCTGATCTTCGGTCTGACGCTGAAGGAGGTGCCGTATCTGCTGCTGATGGCCTTCGCGGGCCTGGGCCAGGTGCGGGCGGCGGAGGGCATGCGCGCGGCCGCCGCGCTGGGTTACGGACCCGTCACGGGCTGGCTGAAGGTGGTATTGCCGCAGCTTTACCCGCAGCTTCGCCTGCCGCTCTACGCAGTGCTGGTCTTCTCGCTGTCGGTGGTCGATGTCGCGCTGATCCTTGGGCCGGGCACGCCGCCCACCCTCTCGGCCCTGGTGCTGCGCTGGTTCTCGGACCGCGAGCTCACGCAGTGGTTCCCGGCCGCGGCGGGCGCGCTGCTGCTGCTGCTGATCGTGCTCGCCGCGATCCTGGCGTGGCGGGCGGCCGAACGTGCTGTCGCGTCGCTCGGCCGGCGCTGGATCGCGGCCGGCGGGCGCGGCGGCGCGGGCCTCGTG
>JBBSCP010000411.1:0-3853 GCA_038250135.1 Acetobacterales bacterium
ATGGATGATGCGAACTTCAATCGGCGGCAGACCATCCGTGTGGGTGCAGCCGTGGCCTATGCGCAGGTGGGGGTGATCGGCTTCGATGGGCCGATCGACCTGCAATCGCTGCGCCTCTACGGGCTGCCGGAGGCGGCACCCGCGGTGCTGAACGGCACGCCGTTACTGACGGGGGCGCTGTTCGGCTCAGGGCGGCGGGAGTTCGCAGCCGAGGTGTCCTGGGATCTGCCGAGCCTGGCGCCAGGGGCGACGTCGCTGATCGACGTCACGGTGAGCGGGGCACGGGCCGGCGACCTGGCGTCGGCGTCGCTGGTGTCGTCGACGCGGTTCATCGAGCTCGACGCGGCGGTGTGGTCGAATAACACGGTGCGAGTGATGGCACGGAACATCTCCGCGGCGACATTCGACCTGGCGGCGGCCACGCTGTCGGTGGGGGTGGTGAAGCGGCGGGTGTCATAAAACGCATCTGGCTTCCGGGCCTCCGTCAAGCGTGGTGACGCGTCGGCGCAACATCGATGGTCGTCGCACTGGCAATCTCTAACCCCATTTCAGCATCACCGCGGCGACCGTCCAGGCGGCCAGCACGGAGAGCACGACCCCGGGAACGATGCGAACGGCGAAACTGCGCGTCCCCAGGCTGATGGCCATCGCAATCTTGGCGGCTGCGTTGGTCGTCATTGCGGCAAGGATCGGCGCAATGGCGGCTTCGGCCGACAGACCTCCTGTCCCCACAAGGGATGCCACGGATATGCCAGCGGAGTGCGTATCAACAATCCCGGCGACGGCCGCTCCGGCGATGACGCCCGTCTCGCCAAACCATTCTTCCATCGCCGCCGAAACCACGAGCATCAGCGCCATCATGGTGGCCAGTCCGAGTGCCGCACCCGGGCTGAATGCCCGACCGGGTTCAGCCTCCTGGATGTCCCGCGACGCCGACGGACGCAGCGCGAAGAAAAGCGCATAGGCCGCTGCGACGACCGTCCCTGCGACAAGCATGGGTGCCATCGCTATCAGTGTTGCCTGGCTGGTGGTGAACAGCAGGACGGCCATCTGCAGGAAGGTTGCGCAGGTCGAGAAAGCTGCCCCAGCGACAGCCGGACCCATGCTCGCCGGATCCTTGGCCACCCGCGCCGCCATCGAGCCGATGGTCGCCGTGCTGGAGACAAAGCCGGCGGCCAGCCCCGCCATCGGCAGGCCGTAGCGCGCGCCGAGGAGACGGGTGGCGGCATGCCCCGCCGCGCCGATTGCCAGCATGAGAATGACCAGCAACCAGACATTATGCGGATTGATCGCGTCGAAGGGCCCAAGCTGTCGATCGGGAAGCAGCGGCCAGATGACGAGGGTGGCGATGGCGAAGACCAGCCCATCCTTGACCTCGGCATCGGTCAGCGCACCTTTCACGAAGCCATGCAGCGGCGCCTTCGCGGCAAAGACAACCGCGACAGCCGCCGCCAGACCTGCGGCGAGCAGCGGTTCGGCCATGGCCAAGGCACCGAGCAACGGCGCGATCAAAAGGCCGATCTCGGTCGTCAGCCCGTGATCAGTGTCATGGCTCCGGAGGTAGGACAGGGCGGTCAGCGCAATCACCCCGGCCAAGCCAACAGCCAACAGCACTGTCCCGCCCAGATGTGTGGCCACAGCACCGAGCAGGCTGGCTAGGGCAAACGTCCGGATGCCGGCAGGGCGCCGTGTCGGGCCGTCGCCCTTGCTGCGTTCCCGCTCCAGGCCGATCAGCAGCCCAATGCCCAGCGCGACCGCGAGATTGTACCAGGGCATCATCACGTCATCAGGCGCTTGCGCCAATGCGGCTTCAGGAATTCGAGGATGAGGATGGTCGCTAGCCCGGCTGCAACGGTCACCGCGAGATCGTCGGCGTGCAGGGGTCCGAAGCGGAACATCCGCTGCGCGAAGGGCAGCGCCAACGTGACCCCGAGCATCACCGTCACCGCCAGCATCACCCAGCGAAGTGCTGCATTGCGCCGCCGAAAGGCTGTGACGATGGAGGCGCTGAACGAGCGATTCACGAAGATCAGCCCGACGATACTGAGCACCAGGGCGAAGAAGGTCAGCGACCGCACCTCCGCCTCAGGCATGCCTGCGTCCAGGCCCACCAGGTAGATGCCCGCCGTCAAGGCGAAGACGACAGCGCCTTGCAGCACGCTCCAGCCCAGAAGCGAGGCCGAGAACAGCAGCGCCGCGGGGTCGCGCGGCTGGCGTTGCATGATACCCTCTTCCTCCGTCTCGGCTTCGAAGACCAGGGTGCAGACCGGGTCGATCACCATCTCCAGGAAGGCGATATGCATCGGCCAGAGCAGGATGGGCAGGCCGAAGATCAACGGTAGCAACGCCAGCCCCGCAATCGGAATATGGATGGCGATGATGAAGCCCATCGATTTGCGCAGGTTGTCAAAGACCCGCCGCCCCAGGCGCACGGCCGCGACGATCGAGCCGAAGTCATCGTCCAGCAGCACCAGCGACGACGCCTCGCGCGCCACGTCGGTGCCGCGCCCACCCATTGCGATGCCGATATGCGCGGCCTTGAGCGAGGGCGCGTCGTTCACGCCATCGCCGGTCATCGCGACGACCTCGCCATCGGCCTTCAGGGCGGCGACGATACGAAGCTTCTGCTCCGGCATGATCCGCGCAAAGACCGTGGTCTCGCGCGCCTTAATCGCCAGGGTCGCGTCGTCCATGCTGGCGAGTGCGTTACCCGTCACGATGATGTCGGCGTCCAGCCCTGCCTGGCGCGCGATGGCGGCGGCGGTGGCGGGGTAGTCGCCAGTGATCATGATGACGCGGATGCCGGCCGTGCGGCATTCGGCCACAGCCTCGGTCACGCCCGGGCGCAGCGGATCGGCCAGGCCGACGAGTCCGAGCAGGCCGAAGGCGAAGCCGTCCTGTGTCTCGGGCCAAGCCTGCCCGTCCGGCGTGGCGCGGGCCACCGCCAGCACGCGCATGCCCTTGGCGGCCAGCGCCTCGGTCCGCACGGTCAGTTCGGCGGCTGCGGCGGCGTTCAGGTGGCACAGCGCGGCAATAGCCTCGGGCGCGCCCTTGGCGGCGACGATGGTTTCCGTCCCCGACCGCCAGACATTCGTCATCGCCAGCAGACCGGGCCGAAGCCCGTAGGTCCGAACGAGGTCCAGCGCGGGCGAGGGCAGCCCCTCGGCCACCGCATGGAAGGCCTTCTCCATCGGGTCGAAGGGCTGTGGCGCGCTGGCCAGTCGGCCGGTCTCAGCCAGCAGCGCAAACCCCGCCGGCAGCGCGTCGCCCCGCGGCCGGAAGGCCGTGCCGTCAGGCAGGCACAGTTCTGCGACCGTCATGCGGTTCTGCGTCAGCGTGCCGGTCTTGTCGGTGCACAGCACCGTGGCGGAGCCGAGCGTCTCGATCGCCGCCGCGCGCCGCGTCAGCACCCGCGCCTTGGAGATCCGCCAGGCGCCCATCGCCATAAAGACGGTGAGCACCACCGGCAGCTCCTCCGGCAACATCGACATGCCAATGGCGATCCCCGCCAGCAGCGCATCCAGCCAGCCGCCCCGCAAGGTGCCGTAGAGCACCACCGCTAGCACGCTGACGATGCCACCGAAGATCGCGCAGAGCTTCACGAGCCGGCGCATCTGCGCCTGCAGCCGTGGCGGCTCGGAATCGAGCGCGCTGAGCGACTGGCCGATCCGGCCGATCTCACTGTGTGGGCCAGTCGCCGTCACCTCGGCGACGCCGCTGCCCCGCACCACCAGCGAGCCCGAGAAGACATGCGGCAGATCGTCGCCACCGGGACGCGCCGGGGGTGAAGCCGCGCTTGCCACCTTCCGCACCGGCACCGACTCTCCCGTCAGCAGCGATTCATCGGTCTGGA
>JBBSCP010000412.1:0-3843 GCA_038250135.1 Acetobacterales bacterium
GATGACCGAGGTTCCGGTCTCGGCCTGCAAGTCCTGGATCAGGTCGAGAATCTGCGCCTGGATGGTCACGTCCAGCGCCGTCGTCGGCTCGTCCGCGATCAGCACGGCGGGGTGGCAGGACAGCGCCATGGCGATCATCACGCGCTGGCGCATGCCGCCCGACATGGTGTGCGGATACTCCTGCGCCCGGCGTTCCGGATCGGCGATGCCGACCTGGCGCAGAAGGTCCACCGCCATCTGCCACGCCTCCCGCCGAGGCTTGCGCAGGTGCTCCTCGATGGTCTCCGCAATCTGGTCCCCCACCGTGTAGAGGGGGTTGAGCGAGGTCATCGGCTCCTGGAAGATCATCGCGATGTCGTCGCCGCGTACGCCGCGCAGCGCGCGTTCCTCCAGCGCACAGAGATCGACCACCTCGCCCGATTTCCGCCGCAACAGCGCGCGCCCCGCGGCGACCCGCCCGGGCGGCGCGATCAGTTGCAGGATGGACAGGCACGTCACCGATTTCCCGGAGCCCGATTCGCCCACAATCGCGACGGTCTCGCCGCGACGGAGTACCAGGTCCATATCCTCGACCGCGCGCACAACCTCGCCACCTTCCGTCGGAAAGTGCGTGGTCATGCCGCTGACAGCGAGGATAGCATCGTCGGGGAGTTTCTGCATCGGCCTCCGGTCACGCGCGCCGCGGTCCATGCTTGCGACGAAGCCATCATGCGGAAATAAGATTTGCATAACAACACCCCGATCCCTAGCATCGTAGGGTCGGCGCTTGGGTCCTGACCCGGTATGCCCAAACTACAGCCAATGAACAGCAGGACTGGGGCGAACGGGTGCGTATGGCCGGTAAGGTCGCGATCGTCACAGGCGGCGCGGGCGGAATGGGCCGCGCGACGGCCGCGCTTTTCGCGCGCGAAGGCGCCTCGGTCGTTGTGGGCGACGTCGACGAGGAGGGTGGCCGCAAGCTGGAAGCGGAGGTCGAGGCCGCCGGCGGCACGCTTGCCTTTCGCCGCTGCGACGTCTCGGTGGAGGCGGATGTCGCGGCCCTGGTCGCGATGGCCGAATCGCGCTTCGGCAAGCTCGACACCATCTTCAACAACGCCGGCATCGAGCAGCCCGTGACGCCCTCCACCGACGTCACCGAAGCGCTGTTCGAACGTGTGATCGGCATCAACCTCAAGGGCACGTTCTTCGGCTGCAAGCATGCCATTCCCGCGCTGCTGCGCGCTGGCGGCGGCACCATCGTGAACAATTCCTCCGTCTCGGCCTTCGCCAACGTCGGCGGCAATCTCGCCTACGCCGCGTCGAAAGGCGCGGTGATGTCGATCACGCGCGTGCTGGCCATCGAGTATGCCGCGCGCGGCATTCGCGTGAACGCGATCTGCCCCGGGGTGATCGACACCGAGATGAACGTGCGCAACCTGCATCGCGCCGCCGACCAGAACGCTTGGATCGCGCGCTCCCTTGCCGTCACGCCGCTCGGCCGCATGGGCACGGGCGAGGAGATCGCGGAGACAGTGCTGTACTTGGCGTCCAGCCAGTCCTCCTTCGTTACCGGCATAGGACTGCTGATCGACGGGGGCAGGGTCGCGACATGACCGGCTCCGATGACCGAAGGGCCGAAGGGCCTGGAAGTCCGAATCGGCGCCGCCCCCACGCCGGCGGCGACCGGCTCGCGGGGAAGGTCTGCGTCGTCACCGGCGCCGCACGCGGCATCGGCCGCGCCGTCGTCCAAGCCTTCGCGGCGGAGGGCGCGACGGTGCATGCGCTGGATCGGCTCGGCGAGGAAGCCAGGGCCGTCGCGCGCGCTTCCCCCGCGATCACGCCGTGGACCCTCGACCTCACCGATGCGGCGCAGGTCGAGGCCACCTTCGCCGCCCTGCATGGCGCCTCCGGTCGGGTGGACGTGCTGGTCAACAATGCCGGCATCATCTTCTTCCGCCCCATTGAGCAGACGGCGGTGGAGGATTGGGACCGGCTTATCGCGGTCAATCTGCGCGGCCCCTTCCTCTGCACCCGCGCCGTCGCGCCGGGGATGAAGGCGCGCCGCGCCGGCGCCATCATCAACGTCTCCTCCAACGCCGGCGTTCGGGGTGGCGACAACGAGAGCGCCTACTGCGCCTCCAAGTTCGGCATCGAGGGCTTCTCGCGCGCGCTGGCCATCGAGTTCCGGCCCTACGGCGTCTCGGTCAACACCATCACGCCCGGCCATCCGATCCATACCGCAATGAGCGAGACGACCTACGGCCCCGAGCAGCGCGCGATCTGGAAGGACCCGGCCGAGATTGCGCCGGCCTTCGTGCACCTCGCGCTGCAGGACGCCTCGGGCCTCAACGACCGCACTGTGCGCGCCTGGGACCTGGTGCAGGAAATCCGCGCGCAGGAGTCAGCCGCATGAGCGCCACGCGCCTGCTGATCGAGGCCGATCGGATCATCGATGGCAGCGGCGCGCCGCCGCTGCACCACGGCGCCGTACTGGTGGAAGGCGAGCGTATCCTCGCCGTCGGCCGCCAGGCCGATATCGGCCGCCCCGACGGCGCGCGAATCGTCACGGCGCCACCCGGCGCCACGCTGATGCCCGGCATGGCCGACGTTCATGTTCATCTCGCCTATTCCGGCATCACCAACAAGCGCGCCTTCCGCGCGGAGCTGGCCGAACTCTCCTATCCCGCCATTGCCCTGCGCGCGGCGCGCTACGCGCGGGACACGCTGCACATGGGCTTCACCTCGCTGCGCGACATGCATGCGCCGGGCGGGGTGATCATCGACCTCGCCGCTTCCATCACACGCGGCGAGACCGAAGGCCCGCGCATCAAGGCCTGCGGCCGGGGGCTCTCCGTCACCGGCGGGCACATGGACCAGCCTGGCTGGGGCGACCACGCCGAGTTTCGCGACCTGACCCAGCCCTGCGACGGTCCCGACGGCTTCCGCACCGGTGCACGGCGCGAGATCAAGCGCGGCGCCGATTTTATCAAGATCAACTCCTCCTGCTCCGCCGCCCGCATCCCCGGGCGCTGGGACAGGCAGGAGATGACCGATGCCGAGATCCGCGCCGCCTGCGACGAGGCGCATGCCTGGGGCATGAAGGTCGCCGCCCACACCTCGGGCGGCGACAGCCTTCACGCCACCATCGTCAACGGCGCCGATACGGTGGAACACGCGCACTTCACCGACGAACGCATCATCGAGGCGATGGCGAAGCACGGTACCTTCTACGTGCCGACGCTGCTGGTGAACGAGCGCAACTTCGACTTCACGCCGGAGGAACAGGGCGCGAGCCCCGAAGCCTGGCGCTGGCTCAACGCCTCGCGCAAGGCCAAGTGGCGCACGCTCGAAGCCGCGCGCAAGGCCGGCGTGAAGATCTGCGCCGGCACCGATGCCGGCTACATGATCCCGCACGGGCCGATGAACTGGCGCGAGATTCAACTGCTCGTCCAGGGCGGACTTTCGACCATGCAGGCGATCGTCGCCGCCACCGCGACGAACCACGAGCTTCTGGGGATCGACGCCGGGCGCCTGCTGCCCGGCCTGCTGGCGGACATGCTGATCGTCGCCGGCGATCCCCTGGAGGACATTGCCGTACTCGGCATGCGCGACCGCCTGACGGTGTTCAAGGGCGGGGCCGAGATCACGTGACGCAACGCGCCCAAGCCGCGACGGGCCCGCTACGCCCGGACGCGGCGGAAAAGGCCAACGGCCACATCCACATTCAAACACGATCAGCAGGAGCCTGACCATGACGATGACTAGACGCGCTGCCCTGGCCGGCAGCGCCGCCTCCCTCGCCGCCATCTCCGCCCCGCAGCTGGCCAATTCGCAGACGGCGGCACAGACTCTGATCTGGGCCGA
>JBBSCP010000413.1:0-3836 GCA_038250135.1 Acetobacterales bacterium
ACGCGTGGTGGATGCGCGATGGCACGGGCCAACGCCACGCGCTGCTGCTGTCCACCGCTGAGCTGCCCGGGATGGCGTTCTGCCAGTTGCGGCAGACCCACCAGATCGAGCAGTTCCGCCACGCGCGAGGCGATGGCGTGGCAAGCGACTTTCCTTTCCACCAAATCGAAGGCGATGTTCTCCGCGACGGTCAGATGCGGAAACAGCGCGTAATCCTGGAACACCATGCCGATACTGCGCCGATTCGGCGGCAGTAGCGTAACGTCCTCGGCGCCGATCACCACGCGACCGGAAGTGGGTGGCACGAAGCCCGCCACCATGCGCAGCGTCGTCGTCTTGCCGCAGCCCGACGGCCCGAGCAGCGTGAGGAACTCGCCTTCCGCCACATCAAGGTCGGTCGGGTGCAACGCCACCACCGCACCATAGCGGCGCGTGACCTGGCGCAGGCTGACCCTCGACATCAGCCCCTCATCGGGCAATCACCCGGTTCCAGCGATCGTTCCAGGTGGCGATATCGACCTTGCTGAAATCGATTCGCGCCATGTTCGCCACACGCACGGGGTCCAGCATCATCTGCTCGCGCAGCACGGCGGTTTCCGACAGCGCCGGGCGTTGATGTGGAAGGCCGTCAGCGCCGGCTGGCGGCTGCCGCGTACCACGCCCATGAAGCCCTCCTTGATGAGCCCTACATGCGTGCCGAGTGGCGCCGGCACCGAAGTCACCGGCACGCCGGCATAGACGGTACGCACTGCCCATCCAGCATGCGCGACCCCGACCCAGATGTCACCAGAGCGAAACGCCGTCACCAACTCGCCACCCGCTTTCCACAGCCGCAGATCTTGGATGCTGCGGATGAGTAGCAGTCCAGGATCGATGTTCGCCTCATTGCCGCCGGCCGCAAGCGCGAAGGCGCCAACGGCTTCGAGCCCACCGCCCGATGAGATGTCAGGGATCATCACGCGCCCGCGCAGGCGCGGATTTGCCAGATCCTGCAAGCGGGCCGGCATCGGGATGCCCTGCTCGGCCAGCTTCGGGCCGTTGACGATGATCATCTCCTGCGTCGTCCAGATTGCCACCATGTTCGGCAGGCGCTGCGCGGGATCGAGCACGGCGGCATTTGGCACCTCGCTGTAGCCGAGCTCGGTCAGCAGGTTGAGTGCATTCACCTGCGGCACCTGCGCGCCGAGGATTTCGAAGGCATCCATCGGCGGCTTGCGCCGGTGGCGGCGAAACGTTCACCCACCGCGGCGCGGATCGTCTCGCCATTGGTGCCGCCGAAAGTGCCGATGCGCAGCGTGGCGCCGGCAAAACGCCCCTGCGCGGCGGCGCGCTCGGCAAGTGCGACCATCGGAAGGGCGGCGAAGGCACGGCGAGAGATGCGGGCAGCCATGGTCTTTCTCCTCAGGATTGCGATTTCAGCAAGGCGTCGAGGCCGACGATACGGTGCACGGCGAACAGCATCGCGGCCGAAAGCAGGATGACGATGGTGGCGGAGGCGAGGATGGCCGGGCTGAATTCCTGGCAGGATGGCGAGGCCGAGCCCGCGATAGGTCGCGGCGGTGATCGCGCGATACCAGTCGAGCGTCAGTTTCTTCGGCGGGAATTCGACATAGGAGATCAGCAGGCCACCCGTCTCCGGTGCGCTGAAGGAGCCGCCGATGACCACCACCAGCGGCGCCGCCAGATAGATCGCGACAAAGCCCATCAGCAAGGCGGAGAGCAGCCTGCCCGTCATGCGCGCGACCGACGCAGGCGCAGGACTGAAAGCAGGTTTACCGCGATCACCACCGCCATCAGCAGGGCTGTTCCACAGCACGCCTCCATGGAAGGGGTCGCCCAGCATCCGCGCGTAATTGGCCAGGCTCCAGGTCTCGGCCTGCACGCCAAAGCCCATGTCGCGATAGAAGCTGGCGTGCAGGAAAACCGCCTGGGTACCCTGCAGCAGCACCAGCGTGACGACCAGCGGCGGCAGCAGCAGGCGATGCCAGGGCGCTTTCATTGCGGCACGAGCGCGCCGATATTGGTGACGTCGGCGAGACCATCGAGCAGGCCGATCAGCCGCTCAGTCGCCGCGCCCGGTGCCACGGCGCGCGCCTTCGCCTCGATCGCGCCGCGCGACAGGCGGCGCGGCCCGGTGCCGTTGGCATCCGCCACTTCATGTCGCAGAGCGCGGCCATCATGCGTGTGGATGGTGAGCGCGCCGGTGAAGCGGATGGGGCCGGCGAGCTCGACGGGGCGCGCTTCCATCCGCGCGGCGAGGGCGAGCAGATCAGGCCGTATGATCGCCTCCGCGGTGAAATGCGCGGGCGTGACGCCGCCATCCGTCAGCGCCGCGGCGAGCGCGTAGAACAGGCTCGCGCGCGCATGCGTCGGAGTCAGTGGTGCGCGTTTTTGGGCGCATGGCTCGGCGATCTGGCCGAAGAAGCTGGCAGGAACGTCGAGCAGCACGTACGCGACTTCGGCGGGCGGCACACGCAGGACGAGCGCGCCCTCGATGAAGGCGTGAATCGCGTGTGCGTTCGGGTAAAGCTTGAAGGCCGTGTCCGGCGCGTGCCAGCGCGTGCCGAGCTCGTTCGTCACCGCGCCAAAATCGAACTCGATCCTGGCCGGCAGATGCGCGCGGAACACGCCGTAGCGGCCCTCCAGCACGCTGCGAGGTCCGGTGAAACCCTCCGCCGCCAGTGTGGCGGCAACGATGCCCGCCTGCGCCGCCCAGCCCGGATGCAGCGTCTTCGACCAGGTGCCGTCCGCATAGGCCTCCAGGATGCCCGACGCCTGGCTGCCCGCGATGCCTGCGGCCGCCACGATCCCCGCCGCATCGAGCCCGCGAAACCACGCCGCAACCATCGACGCCGCAATGGTGCCGAGCGTCCCCGTCGGGTGCTGCCCTGCCGCGTGGAAGGCGCCCGGAGCGACCAGGCCGAGCCGCACGCCGATCTCGTTCCCGCAGCGATGCCGGCGAGCAGGCGCTGGCCATTGGCGTCGGTCGCCTCGGCCATCGCGAGCGCCACCGCCACCGCCGGCGCGCTCGGGTGCATCACGGAGGCCGCATGCGTGTCGTCGAAATCGAGCGCATGGGCGAGCGTACCATTCACCAGCGCGGCGAGTGCGGAGGTGGTACGCCCCCCGCCGATCATCGTCGCCGCATCGCCCTGCCCGAGTGCTGCGGCTGCACGTCGTACCGACTGCCCGATCGGCAGCGGCACCGCTGCCTGCGCGATCGCCAGCACGTCGAGCAGCCGCAGCCCGGCATCGGCCTCGACCGCCGCAGGCACGCGAAGATCGATGAGCCATTCGGCCAGGGCGCGCGCGGCGGTCAACGCTTGATCATCTTCTCAGCCATGTGCTGCCCGGCGAGGATCGGCGCATGGCGCAGGGCCTCGCCGGGGTCGACACAGGTCTCGATGCAGGCGATCTCGGCGTCGTAATTCGGGTGGCAGAAGAAGGCGATGGACTGCCGGCGGCTCATCGCCACCTCGGCGTCGGAGGGGTTCACAACCCGATGCAGGGTCGAGCGCCAGCGATCATTGGTCCAGCGCGCCATCAAGTCACCGAGGTTGATGATGAGCGTGCCGGGCAGAGGCTGCACGTCGCGCCAGGATTGGTCAGGCATGCGCACCTGCAACCCGCCCGGCCCAGGCGTTGGGCACAGGATGGTCAGGCTGCCGAAATCGGTGTGTGCGCCGGTGCGCAACTGCCCGGGTTCGGGTGCTCGCGTCAGCGGCGGATAGTGGTTCGAGCCAAGCACGCTGAAATGATGGTCGATCTTGTCATCGAACCAATGCTCCGGCAGGCCGAGTGCCAGGGCGAAGATGCGCATCAGCCGCGCTGCCAGC
>JBBSCP010000414.1:0-3825 GCA_038250135.1 Acetobacterales bacterium
AGGGATTCGTAGCCCGAATCTCGGACCCAACCCGAAGTGCTATCGATCATCACGAACTCGAGGAGCAACAAGCCGACCACCGCCGCATGCGCCCACCACGCAACCTGCGACGCGCGCAGCGTGAACCCCCGCAGGTAGGCGGCTCTGGTGCCGTTGCGCTGCGGATTGCGCTCTTTGAGCCTGCGGGAGACCTCGCGGCCGTAAGCCGCCAAATTGCAAGCCGGACCCTTCTGCGCTTCCGCTTCCAGCGCGGCTTCCAGATCGGCGTCGGGCATCGCGGCCATATATTTCGCGCTGTAGGTAACTGCCATTGCGTCCTCCCGCCTCAGGCCACCGGCACCAACCTGCGCACACCCTCCGCTCCGTCCCGCACGATGCCGAATTTGTCGCACAGGTAGTGGTGCGCCTCGTCAACGTGCTCGCCGTCCTCAGCGAGCACCATGCCCATAATCTCCGCCACCGCGTCGTCGCAGCGGATTGCGCGATGGGTCTGGATCAGATCGGCAATGCGATCCTGCAAACGGATGGTCGTCACGGTGCTATCCCCTCATGCGCGGAAATGCGCCGGCACATGAAACCCCAGGTTTCGTGTTGATTGCAAAGGATTATTTTCGCGGAAAACGGACAGGGCAGACAGCAGGCGCCGGTGGTGAACCAGGCAGGACTTCGTTCCTACCGCGGTGACGGGAGTTGCCCACCCTCCGGTGTGATTCTCAACCTCCATGAATCGACTCGGATTTTGTCGGAGCGTCCATCACTAGATTAGATCGCGTCGATCAACCCCTACCCGGAGGGGGGGCGGGCACCAGTGGGAAGCGGCGAGGGTGGCGCCGATGCGCTAGGATGCCAGCCACCACCTATCCGAGACGCGCCCATGCCCGCCGTGCCCGCCCGCAACATCCGCGCCACGATCCGCGCCGCCGCCGAACTGGCCCGACTGGGGCTGGTGCTGGAGGCGCGCGGCGCTGGCCGGCGGCGGCGGTCGCTACGCCAGGTCGCCGCGATCCTGAACGAAGCAGGCATGCCCGGGCCGGGTGGCGGTCAATGGTGGCCCGAGGGCGTGCGGCGGGCGCTGGCCGCGGCGGAGCGGGCACGGGCTAGGCTTTTGGAAAGCTCACCGTCAGCTACCGCGCTGCCGCCTACCCGCGGCGGACGATCGACCGCCACAAAAGCGCAGCCGTAGCCGCAGCGCCAGCACTGACAGCCATGTGGCCGGGGTCGAGCGCGAAGCCATACCCGCCGCCGCCGCGGATGCCCCCTCCCGAAACATAGCCGCCGAAGCGGATAGCCGCCGCGAACTGGCCGGCCGCAAGCGCGGCGCAGGCCACGAAGGCGACCTCCCGCCAGATGCGACGTGCTAAGCGCATAGCGAGACCTTCGCAGGGCGTCGCGGCGGGGGCAAGCAGCCGACGCTGTGGGGTCCGCTAGGGGTCCGCAAACGTTCCAATTTCGCTTCGAATTCGCTGTAAGTGGTGCCGGGTGAGGGGATCGAACCCCCGACCTTCGGTTTACAAAACCGCTGCACTACCGCTGTGCTAACCCGGCGCGACGCCTGAATAGCGCGCGCCGGGCCAATGCTCAACGGCGCGTCACGCATTGCCGACCGTGCCGAAGGCGTCGTCATTGGTGGCGCGGACCACGGCGGCGAACAATCGCAACGCGTCCGGCCCACCGCGGTCGGAGAGCGTACCGCGGTCCATCTCCTCGGCGAGCAGTTCGGCGTGATCGGCCAGGGTCTCGGCGGCCCGGCGCAGGGCCTCCCGCGACAGCACCAACTGCAGGTCGTCGGGCATGGTATTCCAGGTGGTGAGTTGCATGGCGGTCCCCAACAGGCCGCCCTTCTGGCGAGAAACCGCGCGAAGGCACGCGGCATCGACATCATGCGCGATGCAAGTTGCCGGAGCGTGAACGTCGCCTGTCAGTTCAAATGAAGCGCAGTTCCACCCGACCGAGCGTGTCGAACTCCACCAACACCTGGCAGGGCCCCTCGATCCAGAAGGGTGGCGTGACGGAGCCGAGGAGCACCACCTGCCCGGCGCGCAGCCCGCCGAACACCGCCGCCGCCGGCGAGGAAGCGAGCCAGGCCAGGGCCGCGAAGGGATGGCCAAGCAGGTCCGCCCCCACCCCCTCGCCTCGGATCGCACCCCCTACCGTCATCCTCCCGCGCGTCGCGCCGAGGTCGCGTCCCCGCCAGCCGGGCGTGGGCGTGCCGAGCACCCCGCCGGCATGGAACACCTGGTCGGCGATCAGCGTCGGCGTGCCGAGTGCGGCGAGGTCGTTGTAGCGCTTGTCCACCACCTCGATCGCCGCGAAAACCTCGGCCACCGCCGCCACAGCCTGTTCGCGCGTGCAGGGGCCGGCGGGCAGGTCGGCGCCGAGGCGCAGCCCGACCTCGCATTCGACGCCGGGTGCGACGTAGTCCGAGAGCCGCAGCGTCGCCGGCGTCGTGTGCAGCCCGGCGGCCGAGACAAAGCCCGCGGCCGGGCCGGTCAGGCCGAGATAGGCCTGCATCTGCTTAGTCGTCGCGCCGATCTTGAAGCCGGCCGGCGGCACCTCGCCGAGCGCCATCGCCACCGCATGCTGCAGCGCGTAGCCGGCCTCGGCATCCGCCGGCGCCAGCGCGCCGAGGGGCGAGAGGATGTGGCGGGCGCGGCGGGCGGTGAGGATGGCCTCGGCGGCGGCGTTCATGCGGGGTCTTCCTGCGGCTCCCGCTCCGGCTGCGGCTCCGGCGGGACGCGGATGATTTCGTAAAGCGCCACGGCGGCGGCGGCGGCGACGTTGAGGCTCTCCACGCCCGGTGCGATGGGCAGGCGCACCAGCTCGTCGCAGGTCTCGCGTTGCAGGCGCCGCATGCCGCTATCCTCGGCGCCGAGCACCAGCGCGGTGCGGCGGTCCCGCGGCACGGCTTCGGCCAAGGTGCGCTTGCCGTCGCCAGCCAGGCCGAGCACCCAGAAGCCGGCCTTCTGAAGGGCGACGATGGCGCGGGAGAGGTTCACCTCCCGCGCGATCGGCACGAGCTCCAGCGCGCCGGAGGCGGCACGGGCCAGGGCGCCGGTCTCGGGGGCGGCGTTGCGGTCCTGCATGACCACGCAAGCGGCGCCGAAGGCCGCGGCCGAGCGCAGGATGGCGCCGACATTGCGTGGGTCCGTGACCTGGTCGAGCAGCAGCACAGGCCCCGGGGAGGCGGCCAGCGCCTCCTCCAGTGGGATGGGGGCGAGTGGCTCGGTCAGCAGGGCGGCGCCCTGGTGCACGGCATCCTCGTTGAGGAAGGTCTGGAAGCGGTTGCGCTCCACCCGCTCTGGGGTGATGCGCCAGGGCTGCGGCAATTGGGCGGTGAGCGCCGCTTCGGCGTCCACGGTGAGGAACAGGCGCTTCAGGCGCCGGCGCGGATTCGCCATGGCGGCGGCCACGGCATGGATCCCATGCAGCCAGAGCGTGTTGGGCGGCGGCGCGTCGCGCTGGATCGCTGCCTGGGAGGGGCGGGGCTCCCGCGGCGGCGGCGGCGCCTCGATTTGGCGCGGCACGCGGGTATCGCCGAGGCCGCGGCGGTCGCGCCCCTTGCCGCGGGGGTCGGCCTCGGCTTCCGGCGGCCGCCCTCGGTCCGGTGCGGGACGCTCGGTCCGGGGTCGGTCGGTGAAGGCGCGCTCCTTGAAGGGCCGCTCGGGCCGGGGGCGCTCAGCACTGGGGCGATCGACGCCGGGACGCGCGGTCGGCAGGCGTTCAGTCCTGGGGCGCTCCTCCGGCGGGGGAGGTGAGGCGAAGGGGCGCGCATCGGCCGGCAGCTTGTGCCGATGCGGCTTACCCTTGAGCGGGCGAGGCCCGAAG
>JBBSCP010000415.1:0-3814 GCA_038250135.1 Acetobacterales bacterium
ATCACGCCCTGGAACTTCCCCGCCGCGATGATCACGCGCAAGGCCGGCCCCGGCTGGGCGGCGGGCTGCACGGGCGTGATCCGCCCGGCGAGCCAAACGCCCTTCTCGGCGCTCGCAATCGCCGTGCTGGCCGAGCGCGCGGGCATGCCGGCGGGCGTGTGCAACATCATCACCGGCCCGTCGGGCGACATGGGCGCGGAGCTGACGGGCAATTCCCTCGTGCGAAAATTCAGCTTCACCGGCTCGACCGCGGTGGGCAAGAAGCTGCTCGCGCAATGCGCGCAGACCATCAAGAAAACCTCGATGGAGTTGGGCGGCAACGCGCCCTTCATCGTCTTCGATGACGCCGATCTGGACGCCGCCGTGCTCGGCGCGATGGCGAGCAAGTATCGCAACACCGGCCAGACCTGCGTCTGCGCCAACCGGCTGCTGGTGCAGGACGGCGTCTACGACGCCTTCGCGCAGAAGCTGAAGGTCGCCGTGGAGGCATTGAAGGTCGGCAACGGCATGGAGCCGGGCGTGACGCAGGGACCGCTGATCAACGCGGACGCCGTGGCAAAGGTGGAGGAACACATCGCCGATGCGACCTCGCGCGGTGCCTCCGTGCTCACCGGCGGCAAGCGCCACGCCACTGGCGGCACCTTCTTCGAGCCCACGATCCTGACCAATGTACCGCATGACGCGCTGGTGTTCCGCGAGGAAACCTTCGGCCCCGTCGCCCCTTTGTTCCGTTTCAAGACGGAGGAGGAAGCCATCGCGCTGGCGAATGATAGCGAGTTCGGCCTCGCCGCCTATTTCTACGCCCGCGACGTCGGCCGGATTTTCCGGGTGGCGGAGGCACTGGAGAGCGGCATCATCGGCATCAATGAGGGCATCATCTCGACCGAGGTCGCACCCTTCGGCGGCATGAAGGAAAGCGGGCTCGGGCGTGAGGGCAGCAAGTATGGGATCGAGGATTATCTCGAAGTGAAGTACCTCGCCCTCGGCGGCCTTGGAGCCTGAGCATGACCTACGACTGCGACCTGTTCGTCATCGGCGGCGGCTCCGCCGGCGTGCGTTGCGCGCGCATCTCGGCGGGCCATGGCGCGCGGGTGGCTGTGGCGGAGGAACGCTTCTGGGGCGGCACCTGCGTCAATGTCGGCTGCGTGCCGAAGAAGCTCATGGTCAATGCGGCAGAATACGGCATGTGGGCGGAGGATGCCGCGGCTTTCGGCTGGAATGTCGAGAATCATGGGCATGACTGGCCGAAGCTCGCCGCGGCGCGCGATCGGGAGGTGACGCGGCTGTCGGGCATCTATGGCAAGCTGCTCGGCGGCGCCGGCGTGACCAGCTTCGATGCGCGCGCCACCTTCATCGATGCGCACACGCTCGAAGTCGGCGGCAAGCGCGTCACGGCCGAGCGCATCCTCATCGCCACCGGTGGCAAGGCCGAGCGGCTGGACATTCCGGGCGCGGAACTCGGCCTGATCTCGGATGATCTGTTCACGCTGAAGGCGTTGCCGAAGCGCATCATCGTCATTGGCGGCGGCTACATCGCGCTCGAATACGCCTGCCTGCTGCGCGGCCTCGGGGCGGAGGTGGAGGTGCTCTACCGCGCCGCACTTCCCCTGCGCGGCTTCGACATGGATATCCGCACCGCGCTGGTGGAAGCGATGACCGCGCAGGGCATCATCCTGACGCCCGACGTCACGCCGACGCGCATCGCGCGGGTGGACAACCAGTTCATGGTACAAATCTCGAACAACTTCATGCGCGAGACGGATGCGGTGTTCTTCTGCACCGGCCGCACGGCGAACACGCAAGGCCTCGGCCTCGAAAGTGCCGGCGTCGCCACCAGCAAGCACGGCGCCGTCATCGTCGATGAGGAACACCGCACCAATGTACCCCACATCTACGCGCTCGGCGATGTGATCGACCGCGTGAACCTCACGCCGATGGCCACCGCCACCGGCCATGCGCTGGCCGACACGCTGTTCGGCAAGAACCCACGCCGCGCCAGCTACGAGAGCGTGCCGACGGCCGTCTTCACCTCGCCCCCTATCGGCACCGTGGGGCTCAGCGAGGCCGAGGCCGCCGCGCGCGGACCCGTGGACATCTACGTCACCCGCTTCAACCCGATGCGTCACACCATCTCCGGCCGACCCGGACGCAAGACGCTGATGAAGCTCATTGTCTGCCAGAACACCCAGAAGATCCTCGGCGCGCATATGCTCGGCGAGGATGCGGCGGAGATCATGCAGGGCATCGGCATCGCCGTGGTGATGGGCGCGACCAAGGCCGATTTCGACAGCACCATCGGCATTCATCCCACCGCGGCGGAGGAGTTCGTCACTTTGCGCACCCGCGCCCGCGTCGCCGGGGTCGCGGAAGCCGCAGAGTAAAGCTTTGTGCGCCCTCAAAAGCCGGGCGCGCGCCTCCGCGCGCTTGGCTGCGCCGCATTGGCCGCGGGCGGCATTCGGCGCCTCGGTCGGCTTTGCCGACGGCCAAACAACCTATGGTTTCCCTCAGCCTCGCCTGCCGCTAAGGTCGGGCCAGGAGCAATGCCAGGACCAAGACCAATGACGCGCGTATGGAGCCCGGACTCGTGGCGGGCGATGCCGATCCGACAGGTACCGGACTACCCCGACCAGGCCGCGCTCAAGGCCATGGAGCAAAAGGTCGGCCGATTTCCGCCGCTGGTTTTTGCCGGCGAGGCTGATCGGCTGAAGGCCCAGCTGGCGCGTGCAGGGGAAGGCTCGGCCTTCATTCTCCAGGGTGGCGATTGCGCCGAGAGCTTTTCCGAATTCCACGCCAACACCATCCGCGACACCTTCCGGGTGCTGCTGCAGATGGCCGTGGTGCTGACCTTCGGCGCCGCGCTGCCAGTGGTGAAGCTCGGCCGCATGGCGGGGCAGTTCGCCAAGCCGCGCAGCAGCGATTCGGAAACGATCGACGGCGTCACGCTGCCCTCCTACCGCGGCGACATCGTCAACGGGCCGGATTTCACCGCGGAAGCACGTATCCCCGATCCGGGCCGCATGGAGTTCGCCTACCTCCAATCCGCCGCCACGCAGAATCTGCTGCGCGCCTTTGCGACCGGCGGTTATGCCGATCTGCATGAGGTGCATCGATGGAACCTCGATTTCGCGGCGCGCAGCCCGCTGGCTGATCGCTACGCCGACCTCGCCGGCCGCATCGACGAGACGCTGCGCTTCATGGGCGCCTGCGGCATGTCCAACCTGCCCCAGGTGCGCGAGACCGAGTTCTACACCAGCCACGAGGCCCTGCTGCTGCCCTATGAGGAGGCACTGACCCGCCAACCCTCGACGCACCCCGGCCGCTGGTTCGCCTGCTCCGCACACTTCCTGTGGATCGGCGACCGCACGCGCCAGCCCGATGGCGCGCATGTGGAATTCATGCGCGGCGTGGCGAACCCGATCGGCATGAAGGTCGGCCCGAGCATGGAGGCCGATGAGCTGCTTCGTTTGTGTGACCTGCTCAACCCGGCCAATGAAATGGGCCGCCTGACGCTGATCGCCCGCATGGGGGCCGACAAGGTCGAGGCCAAGCTGCCGCCGCTGCTGCGCGCGGTGAAGCGCGCGGGCCGCAACGTGGTCTGGCTGTGCGACCCGATGCACGGCAACGGCGTGAAGGCAGGCGCCTTCAAGACGCGCAGCTTCGACGCCATCCTCACCGAGGTCCGCCGCTTCTTCGATTGCCACGCGTCCGAGGGCACCATGCCCGGCGGCGTGCATGTCGAAATGACGGGCCAGAACGTCACCGAATGCCTCGGCGGCGCGCACAAGCTCACCGAGGCCGATCTCGGCGGCAACTA
>JBBSCP010000416.1:0-3798 GCA_038250135.1 Acetobacterales bacterium
CTCGATACGCCGGCGCAGCAGGTGCAGATCGGGCTTGGCTACCGCCATGTGATCGAGCCGCTGCCGCCCACACTCACCACCGCCTCCGGCGCAGCGAGCGCGCCGTTGCGCCTGGTCTCCGCCACCTTCCGCCTGCTGGCGACGCCGGCGCTGGAAGTGGATCTCGGGCGGGGGGTGCAGACCGTGCCGTTCCGCCGCTTCGACACCGCGGTGCTCGATGCCGCGCCGCTGCCCTTCACCGGCGATGTCTCGCTGCGCGGCCTCGGCTGGCGGCGCGATGCGCTCGCGCCACTGTGGCGTGTGGAGGGCGAAACGCCGCTGCCGCTCACGCTGCTTTCCGTCACGACCGATACGAGGATGACCGACTGATGGCCCAGCTCGCCCCCATCGCGACCGCCATCGGCGCGGGCGCTTCGCTCTACGCCACTGCGCGGCAGGCGCAGGCGCAATCCTCGCAGGCACGTGCACAAGCCTCGCAGGTCGACGTGCAGGAACGCGCGCGCACCGAACAGGCGGCAGTGGAACGCACCGCAGAAGCCCGGGTCCGCGAGGCCAGGCTGTCGGGCACCATCGCCTCGGCGCGCGCGCGCCTCGCGGCAGGAGGCGTGTCGCCCGATGAGGGATCGGCCGCAGCCCTCACCGCCGGGCTGCAGCGCGATTCCGCCGCCGCTGCGGCCGACGGTGAAGCGGTGGCGAATGCTCGGCTGACGGCTGGCCGGCGTAGCCTGCTCAACCCCGATGGATCGCTCACCACCTGGCTGCGCGCCGGCGCGAGCTTCGGCAATTCGCTGCGCAACCTGCTGGATTGATACCATCGGGCGCCTGCAGCGACCGTTTGGTAGTGCATCGTGCCCTCAGGCGCCGGCGCCCGCTCCGCGGGCTTGGCTTGCGGCATTGGCCGCGGGCCGCATTCGCGGCCTCGGCCGCGCCTCCCCTTCCCTCAAATTTACGGAGCCCACGATGGCCGAGCATATCCGCATCGGCGACGTCGCGCCGCGCGTCCAGTACGTGGGCGACGGCGCCCGTGTCGCCTTCACCTATCCTTTCCCTATCTTTCAGGCAGATGATCTGGAAGTGCGAGTCAATGGTTTGGTGCTGAACGGCGGCGTCACCGTCGCCGGCGCCGGCAGCAGTGAGGGCGGCACCGCGACTCTCGCCGCAGCACCGGCGATCGGCAGCACAGTCACGCTGCGTCGGCGCATTCGCGTGGAGCGGACCACGGATTTCCAGGACAATGGCGTACTGCGCGCCCGCACGCTGAACGACGAGCTCGATCGCCTGGTGGCCGTGTTGCAGGAACAGCAGGAGGTGCTGGACTACACGCTGCGCCAGGACCCGGCCGAGGTAGGTGGGCAGTTCGTGTTGCCGCTGCGAGCGTCGCGCGCCAATCGCCTGCTCGGCTTCGATGCGACCGGCGATGCGGTGGTCTTCCCGCGTGATTCCGGCTTGCTGACCGGGCCCTTCCCTGGCGCGGTGCCGCGCACCGTGGAGGACAAGCTCGCGGAACATCTCTCGGCGCGTGATTTCGGCGCGACTGGCAATGGCGCGACGGATGACGGGCCTGCGTTGCAGGCGGCGATGAACGCCGCCGCGGCTTCGGGCAAGCGATTGCTGATCGGCGAGGGCAGCTACCGCACGACGCAGCCCCTGACGATGCCGGGTGGCTCACCGGGGCTCTCCATGCGCGGTGCGATCGTCTACGCCGGCCCGTCGGGCCAGGTGGCGCTGACCATCGGCAATGGCGGCACGGCGCGCAACGCGAACAAGCAGCATGACGGGCTGACGGTGATGCGCGCCACGCAATCCGATTGGAGCAGCGAGGCGGATATCGGCCTGCTGCTGATCAACCACGATGCGTCCGTGATCGAGATCCGCGAAGTCACGGGATTCACCATCGGCATCCGTACGCTCGGCGACGGGCGCGGCTTCGAGGATACGACTCTGATCCTCAATCGGATCGTGAACAATCACATCGGCCTCGACGTGCGTTGCGCGACGGCGGCGGGGTGGAACACCTCGATCCGTTACTATGGCGGTCATTTTGCTGTCGGCTCTACGGTGCATACCGGCAAGGATCGCTACGGCATCCGCTTCTCCGCCGCACCCGGCGCCTATGTGGCGCACAACCGGCATGTCTTCGACGGCCCGAATTTCGAGCTCAACGCGAAGGACCGGCCGATCGATGGCATCCCTTTCCTATGCGAGGTCAACAGCCGCTCGGTGGTGGCGCGCGCCATGCGCATGGAAGGCTGCACCGCCTATGTCGCGCGCCACACCGCGGGCGCGCAGGATCATCTGTACGAAGTGGCCTGGGCGAGCCAGGGCTATGCGGTGGAGATCGACCACACCAGCACAGCGACGCGGCTCGGCGGCGTGGTGCGCGCCTGGCACCAGGCACTGCCGCATCGCGAAGCGACGCGCGAGGTTGCCTCGGTGCCCTCGCTGCGCGCTGCGGCGATCCGCTGGAACGCGACCGAGACGGGTTTTGAAAAACTTGCTTGCATGTCATCCAATGTCGCCGGCAATCCGAGCGCGCTGGCCGCCTTCATCTTCCCCGCGCTCGATTCCTTCACGCTGACCAATCGCGGCGTGATCCTGACCGGCGGACGCGCGCTGGGCTTCGTGGTGGATGCGCGGGCATGCCGTGACTTTGCGCTGTCGGTGGATGCGGATTCGCCGCGGCTGATCGTCATGACCTTCGACTTGAATGGCAACCTGCTGAGCAATGCCGGCGGCGCGCTGGTGCTGGCTTCCGGCCAGTCGATGGCGTGGAACGCCGATGCGCGCTGGTGGCAGGGCAGCGCCGACATGAACGATGAGGGCCTGACGCGGTTGCAGGCCCTGCGCCTCGCGCCCTCGGTCGGCTTCGCGATCATCGGCGTGGCGCGCGTCGCGCAGGACTACGAGCTGCGGTCCATCCGCCTGTGCTGCGATCCACGGCATGCGCCGGCGGTGCTCTACGGTCTGCCGGATCTCAAGCATGGCGTGCGCGAGCTGATCGCTGAACAGGCGTGGGATCCCGCGAGCATCGGCGCCGGCAGCAGCGCCCAGACCAACGTCCCCGTTGCTGGCGCGAGGCCCGGCGATTTCGTGCAGGCGGCGTTCTCCCTCTCCACGTCAGGAGTTGTGTTCATGGGCCAGATCGGTGCGCAGGATACGGTGACGGTCACGGCGTGGAATCGCAGCGGTGCGGCGGTCGATCTCAACGCCGGCACGGTACGCGTGCGGGTGCTGAAGGCATGACCGCGCCCCGCACCCCGAAGCGCACAAAACGCGCCTCCACCGCTTCCGACACCAGCGCGATTCCAGAACGCACGATCGAGGATGCACTGCCCCTCGTGGCGGAAGACTATGCCGCGCTGATCGCCAACAGCCCGAAGGGCGAGCCTTCGCCGGACCCGAAACAGGTTGTGGCACACTACGCTGCGGCGCAGGCGGTGCTCGCGCATCTGGTGGAGCTTTCTTCGCTCGCCGGGCGCAAGGCGGATGAACCGAACGCGGATTCCGCCACGGACGCCGCGCTGCTTCGCGCACGTGCCGGCATGGCACAGGAAGCGGATGGGCTGCTGCCAGGCGAGGAGGCGTGAGCGAACGCCCGGCCGACCTGCTGGAATTTGTCTGGGTCTGGAACGACATCGCGGGGCTCGGCACACCCGCGGCGCACCGGCGGATGCTGCGCTGGCTCGCCGCGCGGGTTGCCGCCGGGGATCGTCGGCTGCTGCTGATGGCCTTTCGCGGCAGCGGCAAATCGACGCTGGTCGGCCTGTTCTGCGCCTGGACGCTGTATCGCGCGCCGCA
>JBBSCP010000417.1:0-3794 GCA_038250135.1 Acetobacterales bacterium
CACGTCGGCTTCGGCGCCGTCCCAGCGCCGCGTCCAGTTCTCATTCGCCCACATCAGGGCGAAGGGCATGTCGAGCGTCTGGTCGGCCAGGAAGGCATCGACCGGCTTCTCCAGCAGCCGATGGCCGTTGAACCAGTACCAATAGAAGATGAAGCCGTGCACGCCGCCGCCCTTGGCCATGGCGATCTGGCGGCGCATCACCGCGGCACCGGCATCCGGCCCGGCCAGGGAATAATGCCCGAGGTCGCGCGGGATGCGCGGCTGATAGTGGCCCGCGAAGCGCGGCAGGGCGCGCGCGAGGTTCGTCCATTCGGTGAAGCCGGTGCCCCACCAGGCGTCGTTCTCGGCGATCGGGTGGAATTGCGGCAGATAATACGCCAGCACCTTGGCGCGCGGCACCGCGCCTTCGGGGAGGGGCTGAGGCAGTTCGAACTCCTCGGCCGGGCGGGTGTTGCGGCGGAATTCGCGCGGGATGGTCGGTGTTTCATGCGGCATGCGCGGGTGCACGCCGGGCTCATGGCGATGGGCCAGCCAATGCAGCAGCGGCGCCTCCTGCGCCGTGCCGCCCATATGCGCCTTCACATAGTAGCGACTGTCGAAATAGGGGTGCGGCTCGCGCCCTTCCTGCCAGCCGATGGTGACGTAATGCTCGAAGGCATCGGCGCCGGCGCGGGCGACGTCGCGATAGGTGGCAAGGTAGAAGCCTGCGTCGAATTCGCCGAGCGGGGTGGCGCCGTTCTGGCGCTCCCGCAGGTAATGCGGAAGCGCGCGGTCTTGCGCGGCGAGCCCCTGCGCACCGCGATACCAGCCGGCATCGAAATGGGGGCCGGCGGTGCGGCCCTCCGCATCGCCATGCATGATGTAGTGCAGCACCGGGTCGATGCCGGCCTCGCGCACATCGGCGTTATGGGCAATGTACCAGGCCGGGTCGAGGTAGAAATTCGGCGCGCGGCCTTCCTTCCAGCCTAGGTCGATGTAGTGCTCCGCCGGGTCCTGGCCGCTATGGCTGACATCGGCATTGGCGGCGGCGTACCAGGCGGCATCGAAGACGCCGCTGTCCTCCAGCGCGCGCAGGTCGCGCGCGCGGCGGTTGGCGGCGTCCTCGCCTTGGCTCATGCGTTTTCGCGTGTCAGCAGCGCTTCGAGGTAGGTGCCGTAGCCGCTTTTGCGCAGCGGCGCGGCGAGGGCGCGCAGCTGGTCGGCGTCGATGAAGCCCATGCGCCAGGCGATCTCCTCGGGTGCTGCGATCTTCTGGCCGGTGCGCTTCTCGATCGCGCGCACGAACTCGCCGGCTTCCAGCAGGCTGTCATGCGTGCCGGTGTCGAGCCAGGCATAGCCGCGGCCGAGCTGGTTCACGCGCAGCGTGCCCTCATCGAGGTACACCCGGTTGAGGTCTGTGATCTCCAGCTCGCCGCGTGGCGAGGGCTTGAGCTCACGCGCGATGGCCGGCGCCCTTCCGTCATAGAAATACAGCCCCGTCACCGCCCAGTTCGAGCGCGGCTGGGCCGGCTTCTCCTCGATGGACAGCGCCTTGTTGTTGGCGTCGAACTCGACCACGCCGTAGCGTTCGGGGTCGGCGACGCGATAGGCGAAGACCGTCGCACCCACGCCCGCCGTGGCGAGGCGTGCCTCCTTCAGGCGTTGCTCAAGGTCGTGGCCGTGGAACAGATTGTCGCCGAGCACCAGCGCCGAGGGCTCGCCGGCGAGGAATTCCTCCGACAGCGTCAGCGCGCGGGCGATGCCGTCGGGGTGTTCCTGCACCGTGTATTCGATTTTGATGCCCCAACTCGTACCGTCGCCGAGCAGGCGCTGGAACAGCGGCATGTCATGCGGGGTCGAGATCAGCATGATCTCCTTGACGCCCGCCAGCATCAGCACCGAGAGCGGATAGTAGACCATCGGCTTGTCGAAGACCGGCAGCAATTGCTTCGACACGGCGAGCGTCGCCGGATGCAGCCGGGTGCCCGAACCGCCCGCGAGGACGATGCCCTTCATGCCTTCTTCTCCTTGATCGGCCCGACCAGCACGTTGAGGCAGCGCCCCAGCGAGACGCGCCAATCCGATGCCGTTATTTCGTGCACGCGGGCGATCTTTTCGCAATCCATCCGCCCATCCGGCGGGCGCACCGCGCGAGTCGGATAGTCGGAGGTGGCAATCGGCGTCAGGCGCGGCAGCGCGTGTCCACGCAACGCCGCCTGCGCGAGAATCTCCGCGGTGAAGCCGTGCCACGTCGTGTGCGGCTGGCCGGAGAGGTGGAACAGGCCGTAGGCCGGGTCGCCGGCCTTGGCCGCCAGCAGCCTCGGCGCCATCACCGCCACTGCGTCCGCGAGGTCGGCGGCGAAGGTCGGCGCGCCATGCTGGTCGGCGACGATGCGCAACTCGTCGCGTTCCGCCGCCAAGCGTAGCATGGTCTTCACGAAGTTCGCGCCATCCGCGCTGCACACCCAGGCGGTGCGGAGCACCACGCTGCGCGGATTCGCGGCCAGCGCCGCGCGCTCCCCTTCCGCCTTGCTGCGGCCGTAGACGCCGAGGGGATTGATCGGATCGGTCTCGACATAGGGCGCGCCCTTGGCGCCGTCGAAGACGTAGTCGGTCGAGAAATGCACGAAGGGCACGCCAGCCGCGGCGGCGGCGGCGGCGAGCAGCCCCGCGCCATCGCGATTCACCGCGAAGGCGACCTCCACCTGGTCCTCGGCGCGATCGACCGCGGTATAGGCGGCCGCGTTCACCACGAGGTCGGGCTGCGCCGCCGCCATCGCCGCGGCGATCGAAGCCGCGCTGGTGATGTCGAGCGCCGGGGGTTCGAGTGCCGTCACCTGATGTCCATCTGCGCCGAGGCGCGCCATCAGCGCGCGCGCAACCTGGCCTTCCCGGCCCGCGACCAGCACGCGCATCAAAAACCCTTCCCGAGATCGGCCAGGCTGGACCAGCGCCGGTCCTTGTCGGAGAGCGTGGCGCTGGCCGCATCCATACCCCAATCGATGCCCAGCGCCGGGTCGTCCCAGGCGAGGCCGCTGTCGCATTCCAGCGAGTACAGGCCGGTGACCTTGTAGGCGACCTCGGTATCGGGCTCACGCGTCACGAAGCCGTGCGCGAAGCCGACCGGTACCCAGAGCATCAGCCCATTCTCGCTCGACAGCTCGGCCGCGACGTGCCGGCCGAAGGTGGGGGAGGTGCTGCGCAGATCGACCGCGACGTCGAGGATCCGCCCGCGCAGCACGCGCACCAGCTTGCCCTGCGGGTGGGGCGGCGTCTGGAAATGCAGGCCGCGCAGCGTGCCGACATGGGTCGAGACCGACTGATTGTCCTGCACGAAGGTATCGGAGATGCCGACGGCGGCGAAATCGCGCGCGTTGTAGGTCTCGGTGAAGGCGCCGCGGGCATCGGCGAAACGGCGGACGGAGATCAGCATCGGCCCTTCGATGGCAAAGCCGCGGGCTTCGACATTGCCGGCGCGGCGGGCCTCCCCGGTCGTGGTCATGGCATCAACCCGCATCCGCGCAAACCTCCGGAGAAACCTGCGCATCCCTTAATGCAAAGCCCGTCATGCGGGAAGCGCGCCCACGCTGTTCCACCTCCGGTGATCATCGCGCCAGTTCCGGCTCGGGCGCAGGCTCGCCGCCCGCCGCCAGCTTCTCGATCATGTCGAGCTGGCGGGGCAGGCAGACTGTCTTGAGATCGTATCGTTCGATCACGCTTTGGCGGCCGGCGGCAGCGAGATGTTCGTACTTGTCGCGGTCCGCCAGCACCGAGACGACGGTGCGCGCCAGCGTCTCGGGCTCGAAGAAGGGCACC
>JBBSCP010000418.1:0-3765 GCA_038250135.1 Acetobacterales bacterium
GGCGCGCATCAACGCGGCATTGGCGCAATCGAGCGAGCCTGTGGCACCGCGCGCGTTGATGGCGGCCGCGGTGTCGCGCAGCGTCGTCGCGGCGGCGATGAGCGCGGTGACGTCGAGCCGGCCTTGCAAAGGCGCAAGCTCCGCGAGTAGCGCGCTGGCCGTCGCGGCGTGGTCGAGCGGCAGCAACGCCTCGCTCAGCAGGCGCCACGTCACCTGCGCCAGCACGCGCGTGTCGCGCACCTGGTTCGCCTCGTCGATCTTGTCGAGCAGATCATGCGGCGTGTGCCACCACCAGCCGAGTGCATTGCGCGCCTGTTCGTGCTTCGCCGGCTGTTCGCTGATCGACCCCAGCATCGAGGGAATGCCGATACCCACGAAGCTTTCGTCAGAATTTCGGACCTTGCGCTTGCCGACATAGGTCTGGTTGGTGTGCGCCTGCACCGCTTCCGCGGCGAGGTGCTTCAACTCGGTCATCGCCGCGGCATGGCCGAGCACCGTCGCACCGGTGCCGCCGAGGCTGTCCACATTCACATGCGCGGCGCAGTGGCGGTCGAGTTGCTCCCAATGCGTGTCGGCATACCACGCACTGCCGGAATAGCGCCCATGCGAATGGCCGGACCAGAAGCAAAGACGCAAGCCGCGCTTCAACGCCGCGCGATTGAGCGCACACAGCCGCGCCACCTCCATCATCCCGGCATTGGCCGAGCCATTATCCATCACGCCGAAATACCAGGTGTCGTGATGGCCCGACATCAGCACGAAATTGTCGTCGGGGCCGGCGAGATCGCAAACCAGGATCGGCGTCTTGCGCCAGCCGGTATCGACCTCGGCATGCAACGTCACCACTGGCTGCGCGCCGGCCGCCAACGCATCGCGGATCGCGCCGCCATCGGCGTTGTCGACGCTGCACGCCACCGTGGTCGGCATGTCGCCGATGGTGCTGGCGGAGGGGCTGCCCCAGACGGGCGAGATGCACATTTCGTGGATGTGTTCGTGGTGGCTGATATGCAACTGCCCCACGGCGCCGGCATCGGTGGCACGCCGCGCAACGGCGGGGGTCGCCATGCCCTCCACCAGCACGATGCGGCCGCGTACATCATGCTTCGCGAAATCGGCGTCGCTGCCATGCCCGAGATAGATCGGCACGCCAGCGAGCCCGCCCGCCGCCGCGGGCAGCGAGAAGGATTGCGTGATGGCATAAAGCACCTTGCCATCGACCAGCACGGAAGCCTTGCCCGGCAGGCTGATATAGGCGTCGTGCAGCAGCGTTTTCGTCGTGAGGCCATAGGCCCTCATGCGCGCTTCGATGAAGGCCAGAGCCTCGGCTTCCTCCGCCGTGCCGGACAGCTTCTGCCAACGCGCGATCTCGCGCAGATTGGTCATCATCTCGGTGCCGCTGACGTGTTCGCTCAGCATGTTCATGGCATTCATTCCTTCAGCGGCGCCGCGGCGCCAGGCCGTGTCCAATATCCCACCAGATGCCCGTCATCAGCCCGAGCCCCTCGCGCAGCAACGGCGCCAGCGCGTGTTCGTCCGGGCCGTGCTGGTTGCAGCCGGCGTAGCTGTTCGGCACCCAGATCACCGGCACGCCGAGCTCCTCCATGAACATGTCGGAGGGGTTGGAGCCGGAGGAGTTGGGCACGATGTTGGGCGCGCGATTGCTGGTGCGCGCCATCGAATTTGCGACCATGCCGACCCAGGGATCGTCGGGGGAGGTGCGCGCCGCGCCGAACATGTCGCGTTCGACCAGCGGGATGATCTCCACACCCGCGAACCCCTGCGCATCGAGATGTCGGCGCAGCGCCGGCACGATGGCCGCACCCGCGATGTCGGCGCAGTGCCGCACCTGGAGCCGCGCGCGCGCCTCGCCCTGCACGGCGTTGGTCGGCGCGTCCGGATGGCCGGTGATCGCGGCGAGCACGATCACGCTGGTCCAGCCGAAAATCTTCTCGGCGGTGCTGAGTCCCGGCTCGCCCCATTCGGGATCAGCCTCGGGCATGCCTTCGATCTGCTCGACGACAAGTTCATCGATGGCGCGCTTCACGGCCGGCGGAATCGCGGGCGGTGTCCAGCCCTGCACGAGAATGCGACCCTTGCGATCGACGATGCAGGCCATCGCCTGCGCCAGCACGAAGCCGGGATCGACCAGCACGCCGCCCCAATGGCCGGAGTGATGCGCATGGTCGCGCAGCTTCACAACGAGGTCGAAGGCCACGCCACCGCGCGCGCCGAGTTTCAGCTCTGGCATGAAGGTGGTCTGCCGCGGCCCGTCGAGGCCGATGAACACGTCGGCGGCCAGAAGTTCACGCTCGGCGCGCAGCAGATCGCGCAGCCCGGGCGAGCCCTGCTCCTCGCCGGTCTCGACCAGCACCTTCGCGTTGAAGCCGAGCCGCCCGCCGCGCTCCGCCATCACCGCGCGCAGCGCCTCGATGGCGATCAGATGCTGGCCCTTGTTGTCCACCGTGCCGCGACCGTACCAGCGATCGCCGCGCACCGTGACTTCCCAGGGGTCGAGACCCTCGCTCCATTTCCCCTTGAGGCCGCGCACCACATCGCCATGGCCGTAGATCAGCACGCTCGGCAGGCCCGCAGCCTCGGTGCGCGTGGCGAGGAACACCGGGCCGCGGCCCTCGCGCGGATTGTCCAGCACGCGATGCACGAAGCCCATGCCTGCCATCAATTCGGGCAGCGTCTCGGTGCAGTAGCGCGTCAGGGCGGGCAGGCTGTCGGCGATCTGGCTCTCCGTCGGCACGGCCACCAGGCGGCGAAGGGCTGCGAGGTAGTCGCCCGCGTCGAAGCGCGCCTGCGCGCGCGCCGCCGCCCCTTCCCGCGTTCCTGTCATGCCAGGCTTCCCCCGCTCCACGTGCCGAGCGATGCTCGCACGATGCGCCAGCCCGCGTGAAGATGCCGGGTGCGCCTGACGAGGGTATACGACATGAGCTTCGACGCCGACCACCTGCTCGCCAACATCCGTGCCTGGGTCGAGCATGAATCGCCCACCGACGCACCGCAGGCGGTCTCCACCCTGATGGGGAAGGTCGCCGCCGAGGCCCTTGCCGCCGGCGCGCAGGTCGAGATCATCCCCGGCCGCGACGGCTATGGCGACCATGTGCTGCTGCGCAGCCCCTGGCCGAGCAACCAGGCGGGCCTTTTGGTGATGTCGCATCTCGACACCGTGCACCCGATGGGCTCGCTGGCGCATATGCCGTTCCGGGTCGAGGGCGGCATTGCCTATGGCCCGGGCATCTACGACATGAAGGGCGGCGCGCGCCTGGCCTTCGAGGCCTTCCTGCACTTGCTGCGCGCCGGCACGCCGACACCGCTGCCCATCACCTACCTGTTCACCGCGGATGAGGAGGTCGGCAGCCCGACCAGCGTCGAGCTGATCCGCCGCCTCGCCGCGCAGGCGAAGTACGTGCTGGTGACCGAGCCGGCGCGCGAGGGCGGCAAGATCGTCACGGCGCGCAAGGGCGTTGCGCGGTTCGACGTGCATCTCAAGGGCCGCCCGGCGCATTCTGGCGCGCGGCATGAGGATGGCCGCAGCGCGATCAACGAGATGGCGCATCAGATCCTCGCCCTCCACGCGATGACCGACTACGCGCGCGGCGTGACGGTGAATGTCGGCGTCGTCGCCGGCGGCACGCGCCCGAATGTGGTGGCGGCGGAGGCGCGGATGGAGGTGGATATGCGCGTGCCCACGCCCGAGATCGCGGCCGAGATGGTGGCGCGCGTGTTCGCCCTGACGCCGCGCGACCCGGATGTGAC
>JBBSCP010000419.1:0-3760 GCA_038250135.1 Acetobacterales bacterium
GGCACCCATTGTGGGCTCACCAAACCGTAAACGCCACGCCTGACATGGAACCCTGTTCGCCATGCACATCCATATCCAAAATCCCCCCGGCGAGCACCAATTCGCCATCACGCCCGACCAATGGCAGGCCGCCCTCGCCCGCCATCCGGACATCACGGACCTGCATCTCTCGATCGCCGACGACGATGCCGGGTTCACCGCGGCGATGCACGAGGCCGAGGCGATCATCACCTGGACGAAGCAGGTCCATCTCCGCTTCCCCGAAGGCGCGCTGCCGGCCGTGGCGCCGAAGCTGCGGATCATCTCCTGCACCTCGGCGGGGCTCGATCGCCTCGCCCCCTTCACCTGGCTGCCACCCGAGGTGACGCTGCTGAACAATCGCGGCGCCCACGAGACCAAAGCCGGCGAATTCGCACTGATGGCGCTGCTGATGCTCGCCAGCCATATGCCCTACTTCGCCGGTCAGCAGCGCGCGGAGACCTGGTCCCCGCGCTTTGGCTCCATCCTGGCGGGGCGGGCACTCTGCGTCGTCGGGCTCGGCACCATTGGCGGTGCGGCCGCGCGGCATGCCAAGCACTTTGGAATGCGCGTTCTAGGCGTGCGCAATACGCCCAAGCCGCACGAGTCCTGCGACGAGGTGCATGCGACCGAGGCGCTCGATGCCGTGCTGCCGCGTGCCGACTACCTGTTGCTTGCCTGCCCCCTCACGCCCGAGACGCGCGGGCTGATCGACCGCCGCCGCATCGGCCTGCTGCCGAGGGGCGCGCGCGTCGTGAACATGGCGCGCGGCGCGGTGTGGGACCAGGACGCCGTCTGCGACGCGCTCGAGGCAGGCGATCTTGGCGGCTGCGTCACCGATGTCGCGGTGCCCGAGCCCCTGCCGCCAGGCCACCGGATGTGGCGCACGCCGACCATGTTCGTCGTGCCGCATGTCTCCGCCGACGATCCCGACACCTACAATGACCGCTCGCTCGACATCTTCCTGGGCAACCTGCGTGCGTTGCGCGCCGGCGAACCGGCGCCGAACCGCGTGGATCCCGTCCGCGGCTACTGAAGGGCTGCGATGGTCGCCTGGGTGCCGGAATTGGCCCCTCGCAAATCCGCCGCCGCCAGCGCAGGGCTTGCGCGCGGCGGGAAGACCGGGCAGCCCGACCTGCGCGCGCATGCGCCCGCCATGCCATAGGGAAGATCGCGATCAGCGCGGTGATGGCGATGCGCGCTTCCTCACCGGTGCCGAGAACCACCGTCATGACCGGCGCCAGCGCACATTGGCCGCACCGAAATAGCCAGTGTCGGCCAGCAGCGTTGCGGTCTTGCCGAGTTCGGCCGGCAAGGCGCCGAGGCGGCCCAGCATCGGCTCGACCTGCTGCTTGTCGTTGGGTGCCTGCACCACGTCGGTGGCGACCACCAGCAGGCTGCCCACCGCCACCGCGGCCTGAACGTTGTAGCACTGTTCGAAACCGCCGCCGGGGACCGGCATGATGCGGCTTTCCTCGTCGGTCAGATTGACCTGGTCGGTGGGGCCAGGCCCGGCCACCGGCGGCGCGGGCGGATTGCCGCCGGGCTTTTTTGCCGGTGACCGCCGTCTTCGCCGCGCGTGCCGCCATCAGGACGTCGTGCTCGGCCTGCTCGCGGGCGTGCCGCTCCTTGGCGCGTGCCTCGATGATAGCCCGCGCACGGGTGATCTCCGCCAGGCGCTGCTCGCGCCGGGCCAACTCGTCAGGGCCAATTCCTTGGGGAACGACAAGCCGTCTGGCGCATCGGTCTGGTCCGCGGCGTCCGCGCGAACCATCAGCTCGGGGACTTCGGCCTGCAACTGCGCCTGGTGCCGTCCAGCGCCACCGTGCCCAGCTTCAGCACACCCATCTCACGCGCCAGCATCAGCACCTGCACGAACACTGCCTCGATCTACTTGAAAAAGCGCCGCCGGAACGCGGCAATGGTGTCGCGGTCCGGGTGCTGGTTGGCGGCGATGAAGCGCAACGCCACCGAATCATAGGTCGCCCGCAGGTCGAGGCCCCCGATCACATCCACCACGAAGCGCGCCAAGTGCCGCTATGGCAGCCATTCATCTACCGAGGGCGGCATCAGGAAGCCGGTGTCGCGGTCGACCAAGCGGAAGTTGCTCATGCAGGGCGAATCCGGGGCGAGGGGAGACGAAGCAGCGCCCGAGGTTCAATCACTGGCCGAGGCGGGACTTTAAGTCATACAGGCTGCTACACCTGTTGACTGGCCCGGCGCGGAGACGGGCGAAAACCGCTCTCCGCAGGCCCTTTCTCTTCGGACCTCCTGACTTGGCCGATTTAGCACGGAACTCAAAAACCAAGTTCAAAGACCGGTTTCAGCGCGGTGGGCACTGAATGCGGTTCGCATGCTACCCCATCGTGACCGCGCGCTCGATCTCCTCGTCGCGGAAGCCGATCGCCTCCGCCTGGCGCACGCCGGGCAGGACGGCGACGTCGTAGAGCTCATCGATCGTGTGCTCGAAGCGCAACCAGTGCACGGTGCGGCCCGTGGTCAGGTCCACCACCATCAGCCCGCAGCGCGGCTCGGCATCCTTGGCGGTCAGGCGCTCGGCCAGCGGCAGGCCCGCAAAAGTCTGGTTCTGGCGCGGGCGGGACAGGCCGATCACCGCCCAGCGGCCGATGAAGGCCAAGCCCCGCGCATAGCCGGGGCAGAAGGCGACGGGCGTGAAGCGACCCTCGGCGGGGTCGATGAAGCCGAACTCGCCCTGCCCGGAATTCAGCAGCCACAGCCGGCCTTCCCGCAGCCGCGGCGAATGCGGCATGGACAGGCCGCTACCTACGATCTCCCCGCTCGGCACATCCACCACCACGCCGCCATCGACGCGCCGTTCGCGCCAGCCATCGACCACGTCGCTGCGGCTGATCGCGGTGACGAAGGCCGGGCCCTCTTCCCCCATGGCGAGGCCGTTGAGGTGGCAACGATCCTCCGCCACCCATTCGCTGATGAAGGGCGGGCGCCAGAGCGGCGTGAAGCTTGCCGCATCGCTCACCGTGGCGAGGCCATTGTGGAGCGTGTTGACGAAGATCGGCCCAGGCACTGCCATCTCGCCCATCCGGCCGACGCCGATGTCATGGATGTCCAGCCGCCCCGTGACGCGCCCTTCGCGCGGGGCGAAGCGACGGTCGGCTCCTTGAGCCGTGCCACTGCCCGGCGGCAGATCATTCACGAAGCGCCAGAGGATCGACTTGCTGCTGGCCCAAAGCGTCTGCCCATCGGTCCAGATCCCCTGGCAATGGTCGAGGAAGCGCTCATGCGCGCGCAGCGTGCCATCGGGCTTCTGGCCGAGGAAAATGATTCGCCCCGCTTGATAGGTGCTCAGCGCGAGCGAGACCTGCGCCTCGGACAGCCATGCGGCGAAGCCGGGCGAGGCAAGCAGCAGGGGGCCGGGTGGGGCGGCTCCCGCAGCGGGGGTGGGGTCTGACAAGGTCGGGCTTTCAGCAGGGACGCCGCGCTTTTGGAAGCGTTGGACCGGCTGGTCAACGAGCAAGACCTGTGGCCGATCACGACTTGTCGGTTTCAAAGATCATCCTTAGTGTTATTTTTCAGGAATTTGTCGGCGGACGCCGCCCGCCCTTCCTTCTTAGCTGGAGCAATGTGATGTCTTTGCCGTTTCTCACTGGATTGGCCAACGCCGCTGCTTTCGCCGAGAACGCGGTGAACGCTTCGCCGCAGCGCCTCGATACCGACGTGACCTTCGCCTGGGGCAGCGTGGTCGGCGGCACGCTGGCCGTCA
>JBBSCP010000420.1:0-3705 GCA_038250135.1 Acetobacterales bacterium
CAACGAACCGTGGTGGCTGGAAACGCAGGCGCTCGATGGCCTGGCCGCGGAGGAGCAGGCCGAGCGCTATCAGGGTGATGCCTGGGACGATCTGATCGAGAGCTACCTCGAGAACGACACCGAATGGATGCAGAACGGCCTGGGTGAGTCCAACGCCTATCGGCGCCCGCGCCCATCGCCGTTGCAGGACGTCTCGGTGGCCGAGGTGCTGCAACACGCGCTCGCCATCGAGAAGGGGCGCTGGACGCAGGTTGATCAGAACCGCGTGGTTCGCAGCCTGGTCAGCATGGGTTTCAAGCAGACGCGCGCACGCCAGGGCGGGCACGGCCCAAAGGCCAAGCGTGAGCGGCGGTATCGCCGCCTGCCGGAAACGGAGGCCGCGCGGTGAGCCGGACGATAGTCAGTGGGTCCGGGTCTGTGCCGGTGGGTCCGGGTAAGGGTCCGGGTGTGCCAATCGCCGGAGAGCCGCTGATAACCTTGATGGGTCCGGGTGGTCCGGGTATGTCGTGTTCTATTTCGTAGCAGCCGGTTCGTGCATCACGCATGTCACGCACATCGCGCATGACACGCACATACGGGGTGTACGGAAGAGTAGGGGAAAAACCCGGCCCCACCCGGACCACCCGGACCCATGGCGGAAATCTGCGGTTTTTCAGCGCCACAGACCCGGACCCTACCCGGACCCAAACCTGGACCCACCCGGACCCGCTGGCTGGAAAGGGCGATTGGGGATGCGCGGCCACTGCGCCGAAGTGCCGCGTCAGGCCCGTGCGCCACCTTCCTGCTGTGACCGCCGAGCCCTCCCCATCATCCGAAGGACAATGATCATGAAGAACCACACCGTCACCACCTGCCTGCATGGCGAGATGATCGAGATGAAGACGCCTGAATGGATCGTCCGTGCGCAGGCGATCTGCAACGGTGGGCAAATCCCGTGGCATACTGCGCTCACGCAGGTCCTGAAGTTTCTGCCTCGCAGCGAGAGCATCGCTCCGGATGCTCCGGACAGCGTGCAGGTCTTCACCTGGGTCATCCCCGAAGATGGCGGGCATTACGCGGAGTTCTGCACGCCGCATCACATCCTCGACGCCCTGTGGGTGCCGGAGAAGGCCGAATGGCTGCCGTTCCGGATGCAGTACATTCTCCCCTTTCTCCAGGCTCATGCCGCGATCGTAACCGCCAACAGACTGCAGCGCCTGTTGCAACATGTGGCCCCGGCGACGCAGTCGCAGATCCCGCGTCACGCGGAGCATGCGCCCCTGCCTGCCGCACTGCTCCACGCCGCCCAATGGGGCGCAGGTCGGTGAAGCCAATGCCGACACGCCCCACAGAACCTTGGCACGTCTCCCGCGTGCCAGGAGCGCCGCGTCCGCCACGCAGCGCACTCGACCGCGCCGCCACCCCGACCACGCTGACCGAGATGGAATCCATGCGACGGCGGGTCTGGCATGAACAGGGTGTGGCGACCTTCGCCATCGAAGAGGTCACTGAGCCATGGCTGCGCCAGGCCATCACCAACGAGGCGGTTCGCCGCTGGGGACAACGCAACGGAGGCCGCCATCATGGCCGGTAGCCGGTGCGACGGGCGGCGAGATGTCGGGCCGGCAGATTGATGCGCGACGTCGAGTGAACACAGCGCTCGACGCGCTGGGTGGGCACGACAGCCCGGCCGGCTCCTGCGTCTGGTTCGTTGTGGGGCTGGAGATGTCAGTCCGCGAATGGGCGGCCCGACGAGGCTGGAGCGGCAGGCCCGTGCCGCAGCCGATCGCGGGCGGCATCCTGGTCGCGGCGCTCGGCATTCTGGCCATGCACTTCGGGCTGACGCCGAGGCAGTGAGAGGCGTGAGATTGTTCAAACCGCCGGTTTTAATAGTAATTACACGGCCGCCGCGAGGCGGCCGTGGCCATCAAGGCACCGTGCCATAGTAAAGGCGGATGTATTTCCGTGCCAGCTTCTGCGCGTCGTGAGAAGGTTGGCGAAGATCCACGAAAACAGCTTCGTGGAAAAGGGCATTCCGTAAGCAGTAGATGGTGTCGAACAGAGCCAGGTCGGCCGGGGCGTTTGCGAGATCGAGGTCGGTCGCGATCAATTCGAACCTTCGGCGGAGCGGCGGCGGGCGCCTGACCTGGACCGGAGCGCTGGTATATTTCGCCGCAAACAGTCCGCCCACGAAGATTTCGAACGCCGACCAAGAGCTGACAAAGCTCACTAAGGCATCGTCCCGATTGTCCGCGGCATGGCTTAGAAGTTCGAGCGAGCGCAAGGGATCGTACGACTGCGGGCGCACGGCCGCAAAGGCGCGGATTTCGGCAGCGGTCTGCTCGGTGAGCGGCTGCATCACCTGCAGCGTGACGGCGCCTAGCTCGCCGCGAAAAAGATAGATTGGCTTGTTGCTCTCGTGGTGAAGAAGGAACGAACGCTCGCCGACCTTCTCCAAATGAGGCGGGTTTCCCAGGGCGGCGGCCAGGTGAATAGCGCCAAGCGCTCGATGAACAATTCCGCTAAAGCGATCCACGATTTCTTGGCCGAGTGTATC
Organism: Acetobacterales bacterium; assembly: GCA_038250135.1. Taxonomy (GTDB): domain Bacteria; phylum Pseudomonadota; class Alphaproteobacteria; order Acetobacterales; family Acetobacteraceae; genus Falsiroseomonas. The sequence goes on from JBBSCP010000420.1 coordinate 2,537, forward strand.
GTGAAACGCCGCCCCGAAGGGGCCGAGCTCAGCATTAAGGAAAACTCGGAAGTTCGGCCTCTCGATTTCGTAGAGGCCGTCGACCACCAGGTAAGCGCAGTTGGAGGGTTGAGACTTCAGGTGATCTGCAGCCCTTTGCCGAGCGATCTCAGGCACTTCTTCAGGACGTGGTGCTGTCTGTCCGCCGAAAATTACCTTTAGCATGCCCTCCGCAAGAACTCCCCACGCGAATATCTCTTCGCAGTAGGGCAGTGGATCCGAGGTGAGGCGTGCAACCGCCTCAGGATCGGCCTGGCTCGTAATCTCAAGGTCCAGCATGGAACCGCTCGGCGCGCCGATTGTCCGCACAGCGTAGATAACCCGGTAACGCGCCAGCATGTAGCCTCCAGACAAGGGGCCGTAAGGTCGGCCTCACCTTCCAATAAGTTAGGTCCTGCGTGAGATCGGCGGAGCAGCCGACCATGCCGACCACTCTCAGCTAGTATGAGCCGCGCACGCCACTCGACACACGTACGCTACTCGGAACCGAGCAAGGCCAGAACATAAGTAATACAGCAGCCAGGAATAGCTGTTACAATTCACCCCCTGGCGGCGCGCAAATCAAATTGGCTATAACAGGGGCAGGTCGAGAAGGTGGGTCGAGCCCCGCGGCTCCGGAGCCACTCCGCCGCTGGATTGAAGTATAGATTAAGTACTAATCCAGGGTCCTTCCCGCGAATACTGTATGCGGGGGGCGGAAGCGCGGAACGTCGCTAGCGCCAGACCTAAAAACATGTTGCCACCCGTGCCAGCCCGACCGATCGGCTGATGGAGGAATCCATGACGGAACGAACCAATTCTGCCCGCGAACTGACCCGCCGGCTTGGCGTCTCCCACACTGCGATCCAGAGAGCCGAGCGTGCGGGGCGCATTGCGCGTGGGTCCGATGGGGCCTGGGACGTCGATGCCGCCCGCCGCCAGTTGGAGGAAGCGACTGCGCCGGGCCGATCGCCGCTATCTGCCCCGGCCGAGACGACCGCGCTAGGCCGGCTGACCATCGCCCGGCTCGCCCTCAGCGTCGAGGCGCAGCGCTTGGCGCTGGACCGCGACAAGGGGCGCCTGATGGACATCGCCACGGCCAACCAGCGCATTGATGAAGCCGCCGCTGGCATGCGCGATGCGGTGCTGAA
>JBBSCP010000421.1:0-3695 GCA_038250135.1 Acetobacterales bacterium
CGCATGACCCAGATCAGCACGCCCGACGCATGCCACACCTGTGGCTTTGTGGATAACGCAAGCGCGTTACCCACAACCCCACAGGTGCCATTTCAAAACCCAAAGCGGACATTTGACTTATTTTATCCAGCGGACATCTTCACGCGTCAGCGACAGGCGCGCGTTGCGGGCGGGCCGCGGCGGGCCTAAACAGTAACAATGCGCCTGCTTAGCCTCGACGGATCCCTGGCCTGCTGCTCCGCCGCCCTGCTGGTGGACGGCAAGGTGGTCGCCGAGGTGGCGGCAAAAGGGGCGCGGGGCCAGCCGAGCGCGCTGCCACCACTCGCCGCGCAGATGCTGGAAGTGGCCGGTGGCGCGGTGGAGGCGGTGGCCGTGGTGGTCGGCCCCGGCGGTTTCACCGGATTGCGCGCCGCCATCGCCCTGGCCGAGGGCATCGCGCTCGGCTTCGGGCTGAGGGCGATCGGCGTCACCACCGGCGAGGCCCTGGCGGCGGCGCTGCCCGAGAGTGCGCGCGCGACGCAGGAGGTCTGGTCCGCCATCGACAGCAAGCGCGGCCGCCTGGTGCTGGAACGCTTTGCGCCCGGAGCGCGCACGGCCGGGGAGGCCGTGGCGATGGCCGAGTTCGACCTGCCGCGCCCCTCCTTGCCCGTGCTCGCCGTCGGCGATGCCGCGCAGCTGCTGGCCGCGCGTCTGTTGGCCCGCGGCGCCAGCGTGACGTTGACGGATTCCCGCTTGCCGCGCGCCGGCGCGGCCGGGCTGATCGCCTGGGCGCGCCTCACCGGCGCGCTGCCGATGCGCGATGCTACGCCGTTGTATGTCGAGCCGCCGGCGGTGCGGCAGCCCCACCTTGTCACGATCGAAGCCGCATGACCGCAGCCGAAGCCGCCCTGCTGCACAACGCCGCCTTCCCGCCCAGCGAGGCCTGGGGCGAGGACTGGATTTCGCTGCTGCTGGCCCTGCCGGGCAGCTATGCGCACCACATCCCCGACATCGGCTTCGTGCTGTCGCGAGTCGCTGGCGATGAGGCCGAAATTCTGACGCTGGCCGTGGTGCCGGAGGCGCGCGACCAGGGGCATGGCGCGGTACTGCTGATCACGGCCATGGCAGGCGCCGTGGCGCGCGGGGCGACCTCGATGTTTCTCGAAGTCTCGATGGCGAATGTCGCCGCGCTCAAGCTCTACACGGCGAGCGGCTTCCTCGAGGCTGGCCGCCGCCCGCGCTACTACGCCGATGGCAGCGACGCGCTGATACTGCGGCGCGATTTCGACCTGGAGTAGGTTACCGGTCAGGCACGAAAGGCACACCCAGCGCCGCCGGTCCGCCAGTGCCATCGCGTCGCCGGCGCATGATCAGCACCAGCACCAGGATCGTGATCAGGTAGGGGAGTGCCGCCAGCAATTGCGTGGGCACCGGCACGCCCAGCCCCTGCGCGTGCAGTTGCAGGATGGTGATGGCGCCGAACAGATAGGCGCCACCGGACGCCCGCCAGGGGCGCCAACTCGCGAACACCACGATGGCGAGTGCGATCCAGCCGCGGCCACCCGTCATGCCGCTGCTCCAGAAGGGAGTCGCCACCAGCGAAAGATAGGCCCCCGCCAGCCCCGCGCAGGCGCCGCCGAACAGCACGGCCATGAGGCGGATTCGCAGCACCTTGATGCCCAACGCATGCGCGCTGGCCGCATTCTCGCCGCAGGCGCGCAGCACGAGGCCCGCGCGGGTGCGGCTGAGGAACCACGCGACCCCGGCGACCAAGGCGAAGGAGGCATAGACGAAGGGATCCTGCGCGAACAGGATCGGCCCGAGGAAGGGAATCTCCGACAGGAAGGGCAGTTCGATTTTGCCGATTCCCCTGCGCTGTTCGCCAACGAAGCCCGCGCCCACCACGCCCGAAAGCCCAAGCCCGAAGATCGCCAGCGCCAGCCCCGCGGCCACCTGGTTCGCCGCGAGCCCCAGCGTCAGCGCCGCGAACAGCCCCGCCATCGCCATGCCCGCGCCGATCGCCGCCAGCACGCCGAGTGTGGTCGAGCCGCTGACGATCGCCACCGCGATGCCGACAGCGGCGCCCATGATCATCATGCCCTCGACGCCGAGGTTGAGCACGCCCGCGCGCTCCACCACCACCTCCCCGATCGCGGCGATCAGAAGCGGCGTGGCGGCGGTGATGATGGTGAGCAGGATGGCTTCGAGGAGGATCATCCTGCGGATGCCCTCAAACGCCGGGCGGCCGCATCCGCGGCCTTGGCTTCGCGGCACTTGCCGCGGGCCGCATTCGCGGCCTCGGCCCGCGCGGCGGGCCGCCTGTCGCTGCGCCACATCACGCGCGCACCCCTCGCATCCAGCGCACGCGGTACAGAAGCAGCGTGTCGCAGGCCAGCACATAGAACAGCAGCAGCCCCTGGAACACGCGCGTCACATCCAGCGGCAGCCGCAGCATGATCTGCGCGTTCTCCCCGCCGATGAAGGTGATGGCGAGAAACACGCCCGCCACGAGGCAGCCCACCGGGTTCAACCGCCCAAGGAAGGCCACGATGATCGCGGTGAAGCCCGTGCCCGGCGAAAGCCCCGGCTGCAATTGCCGGATCGTGCCGGCGAGTTCGAGAATTCCCGCCAGCCCCGCCAGCCCGCCCGAGATCGCGAACACCAGCCAGGTCAGCCGCTTCGCGTCGAAGCCCGCGAATCGCGCGGCGCGCGGTGCCTCGCCCACCAGGCGGATTTCGAAACCCTTGAGGCTGCGGGCCGCAAGAATCGCCACCACCAGCACCGCGACCAGCATGATCGGCGTGCCGAGGTTGAGCCGCCCGCCCTCGATCAGCAGCGGCAGCGTCGCCTCGGGCTCGAAGGCGACGGAGTTGGGCATGTTGAAACCGGCGGGGTCGCGCCAAGGGCCGCGCACCAGCCAATCCAGCAGCAGCTCCGCGACATAGACCAGCATCAGGCTGGTCAGGATTTCGTTCACCCCGAAACGCGTCTTGAGCGCTGCCGGCACCAGCGCCAGCGCCACGCCGCCGAGCGTACCGGCGAGCAGCATGGCGGGCAGCAGCCACGGCCCGTTGGGCGCGCCATGCGTGACGATCGCCACCCAACCGCCCGCCATCGCGCCGGCGAGGAACTGCCCCTCCGCGCCGATGTTCCAGACATTCGCGCGGTAACACAGCGCCAGGCCCAGCGCGATTACCACCAGCGGCGTCGCCTTCACCGCGACCTCCTGCAATCCCCAGGAATCCGACACCGGCATGATGAAATAGACATGCAGCGCCGCCCACGGATCGGCGCCGAGTGCCAGGAAGATCGGCACGGCGGAAAGCACCGTCAGCGCCACCGCCAACAACGGCGAGACCAGCGTGAGCAGCGCCGGCGTCTCGGCGCGACGTTCCAGCTGGATCACGCGGCGTGGCCCCCCATCAGCAGGCCGAGCTTCTCGCGCGTCACGTCACGTACCGGAATCGACTCGGAGAGCCGGCCTTGGAAGATCACCGCGATGCGATCCGCAATCTCCATCAGCTCATCCAGGTCCTGGCTGATCACCAGCACGCCGGCCCCACCGCGGGCGAGGTCCACCAGCGCCTGCCGGATCAGCCGCGTCGCCCCTGCATCCACCCCCCAACTCGGCTGCGATACGATCAGCAGCCCGGGCTGGCGCAGCACCTCCCGCCCCACGATGAACTTCTGGAGGTTGCCGCCCGAAAGCGAGCGCG